>NZ_JAUSYO010000001.1:3488918-3806092 GCF_030816935.1 Arthrobacter sp. B3I9 | reverse complement strand
CCTACAACCGGCTAGCGGAACGACTTCTGGTGCCGCAGGACGGAAGCAACGTAATCCTTGGTGTCCTCGTACATGCCCCTGCTCATCACGGAATACTGGCCCTGGTAGTAGCTTGCAATGGCGATCTCCTTGCTCGGGCTGGTGCTGACCAGCGCCGAGATGATGGCGACGCCTGCGGTGACGTTGTCCTGCGCCTTACGCAGATCCAGCGGGCGGCCGACGAGTTGCGAGGCCCATTCGCCGGAGGTCGGCATGACCTGCATGGTGCCGACCGCGCCCGCAGACGACGTTACGTTCTGCCGGAAGCTGGACTCCTGCATGGCGAACGCCAGCGCCAGGGACGGATCCACCTTCATGCGTCGCGCGGTAGCGGTCACCATGGCTTTCAGCTGGGCTACTGACGGCGACGACGACGGCGCTGCTGGAGCAGGTGCCGGGGCGGCTGTGGTCTTCCCGGTGAGAATGATCTTCTGTCCGGGATAGATGATGGTCCGCAGATTCATACCGTTGGCGGCCAGGACGGCCGCGAGGCTGACACCGTTGCTGGCCGCGATCCGGGAGAGCGTGTCGCCGGACTTGACCACGTAAGACGTCGTGGAGGCTGGTTTCGCAACGGGCTTGGGTGCGGGTTTTGCAACCGGCTTAGGTGCGGGCTTGGCCACCGGTTTCGGCGCGGGTTTTGCAACCGGCTTGGGTGCCGGCTTGGCCACCGGTTTCGGCGCGGGTTTTGCAACCGGCTTGGGAGCCGGTGCTGCGGCGGCCGCCAGACGGATCTTTTGACCCGGGTAGATGATGGTCCCGGCGCTCATGTTGTTGGCCGCGAAGATGGACGCGAGGCTTACCCGATGCAGGGCGGCGATCGCGCTGAGCGTGTCGCCGGGCTTGACAGTGTGGGTCGCCGCGGCCGGCGTGGCCGCCGGCTTCGACGGGGCAGGTTTGGCGGCCGGCGTCGTGGCAATCGGTTTGGGTGCGGGCTTGGCAACCGGCTTGGTGGCCGCCTGGAGCTTGATCTTTTGTCCAGGATAGATGATGGTCCGGGCGCTCATGTTGTTGGCCGCGAAGATGGACGCGAGGCTAACGCCGTGCCGGGCGGCGATCCCGCCCAGAGTGTCTCCGGAGCGGACGGTGTAGGTCGCCGGGGCGGCGACCTTGAGGGGCGCATAGACGGCCGCGGGCGTGGCGGCGCTGGCCGTGCCGCCGAACATCGTGGACAGGACAACCGCGGACATAGCCCCAGCGGTAACGGCGGCGCCAAGACGCCGGGTGGGCTTACTCATGAACTTCCTCAAACTGGGGGCGGTTCCGCGGATGCTCTCCGCGGAACCAAGGCGGTGGACAAGACCGTCGGTCGAAGTCGGCGCCAGCTCGGGGTCCTTCAGCATCACTGCACGAATGGAAGCGGGCGGCCTATCTGTCACTATCGGCCGGACCGGCCCGCATGTAATCAATACGGAAGGTCAAGGCCAATGAAAAAGGCCCACCCCCTGGAAATCTTCTATCTCCAGGGGGTGAGCCATAGCCGGGGCGGGACTTGCCCGCTACTTGAGGACCCGGATTGTCTCCAAGGACGGGTCCGCCGGGTCAGGGAGGACCATGCCTGCCTTCAGTCCTGTCTCGAGGTAGTCGATGACAGCGGCATTGATCCGCTCGCCGGGAAGGATCACAGGAATTCCCGGCGGGTACGGGGTAATCTGCTCGGCGCCCACCCGGCCCACCGCTTCCCGGGCCGGGACGTCCTCAAACTGTCCAAAGAACGCATCCCGCGGCAGGACCACACTCTCCAGCTCAAGGCCCGTCGGATCCGGAAGATCCACCGGGGGAGGGGAGGGCAACGTCGGAGCTGCCTCCACCAGCGCCTTCAGCGCCTCCAGCAGGCGCGCGGCCGTGGCGTCGTCGTCGGCCATTGAGAGTGTCGCCATGATCCGCCGGTGGTCGCTGAGGCCCATGTCGAGCCGCTGGTGTTCGCGCAGCCAGTCCGCTGCCTGATAGCCGCTGATGCCCAGGCCGGACAGATCCATCAGGATCTGCATCCGGTCGAGGTCGTGGGAGGACTCTGCGGCGAGCAGCTCATCTTCGAGCACATGGATGCCAGGCAGTGTGTCGATGTCGGCGCGCAGCCGGCGGGCGAGGCCTAGGGCGTTGCCCAGCAGTTTAGTTCCGTGCTGGACCATCTGGCGGCGCCATCCGTCGATGGCCGAATACAGGATCGTATTCGGGCTGGTGGTCATCAGCAGATCCGCGCAGGCCGACAGATGTGCCGGATCCACCAGGTCGCCCTGGAGGTGGTAGACGGATCCCTGCTCGAACCCGGCGCCCATCTTGTGCACGCTGACCACGCAGATGTCGGCTCCGGCGCTCATGGCCCAGGTGGGCAGGCCTTCATGGAAAGGCAGATGGGCGCCCCAGGCCTCATCAACGATCAGCGGCTTGCCGCGGTCGTGGCAGATCTTCGCGATCGCTTCGATGTCCGCGCAGGTCCCGTAAGGTGTGGGGCTGACGATCAGGACTCCGGCGGCGTCCGGATACTTTTCCCACATCTCCTCGACGTCGGCCGGTGCCGGCGGATGGGCCAGGTGCAGTTCCGGATCCCAGCGCGGCCGGATCCAGCGCGGCTGGATCCCGGAGAAAATGAGGCCGGCGGTAATCGATTTGTGGGCGTCCCGGCTCACCAGAAGATCACCTTTGCCGGCTGCGACGGCGAGAACCGCGGCCTTGACCGAGAGGGAACTGCCGCAGGTGGAGAAGAACGCCTGCTCCGCGCCCACGGCCTCCGCCATGAGCTGCTCCGCTTTCTTCAGGTACCCGCCGGAGGACGAGCGGTCGTCCAGACCTGCGGATGCCAGTACGTCCGAGCGGAACGTCTGTTCCCCTAGGACCTCGCGGACGCGGGGATCGGCGCCACGGCCCTGCCGGTGCGCGGGCGGCGTGAATCCATAGCGGTCCAACCGGTGATAGTCGGCCAGGGCCTCTACCAAGGGTGCTTCATTCTGGTCCATCGCGCTCTCTCTTCCGGTCCGTTGACGGGGGCAGGTTCGCCGTCGGCCTCCAGTGCCGGGTGCCGCGGACGCATCCACGCACCGGCCGCTCCCCGGCCTCCGTGCAGTGATCGCCGTCGTTGGCCGGCGCCGGACCTACGCCCGGTTCTTCCCGCTCCCCGCTGTCAACATAATACTAAGCATACTTATGACCCAGAACACGCATTGAGGGTCTTCCTGGCGCTCGTCTGTGCTCCATCGACGGGGCGGCTTCGATGAGGATCCGTGTGCAGTCAATAGTGTTGGTGATGTTGGCCCATTCGACGTCGGCATGGGCGCCTTCTTCGGCGGGATTGCCACCGCGAGGGTGTTCAGCACGTCGACGCTTCCCCGGATACGGGCCCGCTCGTGGGTGAGGTCGCATCGCCCACCATCGCTGTGCCTGAGATGACTCCGAAGTTCCAGCCGAGTTCCTCCAAGGCAGAGCGCGACGATCGAGGTGGTCATGGAATCGCCCAGGGTCGCGGCGCTGACGCCGGCAAGTAGGAGGGTGGTACCGGAAGCGATGGCCATGGCCGTCCTGCCGATCCGGTCCACCAGGATCCCAACAGAACTTTGTCGTCGCGAGTCCGCGACTAGTGACAGACAGAGTAACGTGATTTACGACGCAGGGCCGGATAAATCCGGCTCCTACAGCGGCCGGTCTCGCCGCCCCTGGCTTCACAGCCTCCAATAAAACCGCGACATATTTTCCGGGGAGAAACCCCATGAAGAAGACCCTGCTCGCGTTGCCCACGGCAATCGCCCTGATGTTCGCCGCCCCGATGGCCGCAACAGCGACGACAGCGATCACCAACAGCAGCAACGACAACAGCAGCAGCAGCACTAGTAGCAACAACGACAACGGTGGCATCAACAGCAGCCCCGGCAATGGCAACGGGGGCGGCAACGGGAACGGCGGCGGGCATAATGGCGGCGGGAACGGGAACGGCGGCGGGCATAACGGCGGCGGCAACGGGAACGGCGGCGGGCATAACGGCGGCGGCAACGGGAACGGCGACAACAACGACAACAACAAGAAGCCGCCGGCCGCGGCATGCCAGCCCGGCACGCCGAAACCTGCCAACAAGTACCCAGGTGTGCTCGTTGTAGCAACCAGTTTCGAAGCCGGAACCCTCGAGAGATTCATTGCCAGCACGTCGGGCACCGGGACTGCCTCTGTCAGCTCACGCGAGCACCATTCGGGGCGCTGCGCGGCCTTCTTAAAAGTCACGGATGACCCCGGCTCGGTAGCCAAGATATCAGCGACTCTGCCCGCGGGCTCTTCGGGTGGCTACGCCGACGGTTGGTTTAACATCACGACGGCCGGCAATGTAGGAAACAACGTCCCGTATTTCCGTTTCTTCAATGGTGCTACCCGTGTGGCTGATGTTTTTCGGGACAACCGCAACGGCCAGCTGTGGCTGCGCGTAACGTCACCTTCGGGCGCTTTCGGATACACCAATCTTGGGCAGGCGGTACAGCTCGGCTCCTGGCACCGGATGGTGATGCATGTGGAGGCCAACGGTGCCGCCTCCACCATCGAGGTCTGGTTCGACGGCCGCCTCCTCTACTCCAGCAACCATGTCAGCACCGGGTTCAAGATGCTGAACCGGGTGCAACTGGGGGCGGAACACCCTCGGCAGGTGGGCGACAGCTATATCGACGATGTAATTATCAAAGCTTCCTGACGGTCGAAGGGAAGGACGATCCGTAGCAGCGGGTTGTCAACGAAAACCGTGGATCCCCTACCTGGGCTCGACGGTCGGAGGACCCATTTCCGTGAAGCCCGTCTGCAGGGACATCAGGGTTATGCCGACTGCGGCAACCAGGAGCACCGCTGCCAGCACGATGGCGATGACGCGGTTCCGGCCGGGCGCCTCACGGAGGGCCATGACCAGGCCGGCTGCCGAGAGCACCGCGGATACGCCCGTCATTGGGAATACCGGGATGAGCATGGCTGCCGCCGCTGCGATCAGAAGATAGGTCGAGACCGGAACGCGGCCGGGCTTGGGGGTTACCAGGGGTTGCATGATCTGTCTGCTCCCGTTCCGCCGTTCCAGTAGCCGAACAACCGAAGGCACGGGTACGCAGACTGGACATCCCAGCCACCCACGCCATAGTAGAAGGCCCGTCGTCCCGCGATTCTAGCCGAGACGCCACTTCGAATACCTAGGAGTACTGTCGTCAAAGTGTGCCCAAGGAGTGCCGTGGCCTCACACGTCCGTCACACCGCAACAAACAAAAACCCCGTATCCTCGCTGAAGCAGCGGAAATACGGGGTTTTTCTGTGAGCTTCCTGCCAGAATCGAACTGGCGACCTTCTCATTACGAGTGAGACGCTCTACCAACTGAGCTAAGGAAGCAACCGCATGCAACCCGGAGAACCGGGCGGATCATGCAAGAGATAACTGTAATAGAGTTCCAGCACCCGGGTCAAAATGAGCGGCGATAGTCGCCCGACAGTACCCGGCAGGTGCGGTCAGCATCCCTGCCAGGACCGGAGCCAGACGTCAGGCGACCGGCTCAGCAGACGGTGTTGTCCGCAGGAGTCTTGCCGTCCACCAAGTAACTGTCCACGGCGCTGCGGATGCAATCGTTGGAACGTCCGTAGGCCGTGTGGCCCTCGCCCTTCCAGGTCAGCAGGGAGGCCGTGCCGAGCTGCTTGCGCAACGAGCTGGCCCACTCCACGGGCGTGGCAGGATCTCCCGTGGTCCCGATGACGACGATATCGGCAGAACCCTTGTACTCCACGGGTGCTGGCGTCCGGGTGCTCTTGTAAGGCCAACCCTTGCAGTTGCTCCCGCTGTAAGCGAAGTAGTAGCCCAGCGTCGGGGCGACCTGGCGGAGCGCCTGCTCATCAGCGCGCATCGCGGCGGTGTCCGTCGCCATGGGGTGGTCCAGGCAGTTGATGGCGTTGAACGCGAACGTGCTGTTCGAGGAGTAGGTGCCGTTGGGCTGCCTGTCCGCGTTGAAGTCGGCCAGCCGCTGCATCTGCGTCGGGTCGCCCTTCATGATCTGCGCGAGGGCCTGGGTAAGGATCGGCCAGTTGGAGTCGTTATAGAGCGGCACGATAATGCCGGTCACCACCATCGACGCCGAGACAGTACGGCCGTCCCGGGCCTGCAGCGGGTTCTTCTCCACTGAAGCAACAAGGTCGCTGATCTGCTGCAGGCCGTCGTCGACGCTCCCGCTCAGTGGGCAGCCGGTCCCCTGTTGGCAACGCTGCACATAGGCATGCAAGGCTTTTTCGAAGGCCTTGGCCTGTCCGCTGGTTAGTTCCTCGAAGCTGATCGAGGGATCGAGGGCACCGTCCAGGACCATGCGGCCGACGTTGTCCGGGAACAGGGAGGCATATGTGGAGCCGAGGAACGTTCCATACGAGTAGCCGAGGTAGTTCAGCTTGGTGTCGTTGACCGCGGCCCGCAGGACGTCGAGGTCCTTGGCCGCGCTGACGGTGTCGACGTGGCCCAGGATGGGGCCGGTCTTTTCGACGCATTTGTCCGCGATGACCTTATTGTCCGACAAGGCCTCCGCCAGGCCCGGGTCGGTGTTCAGGGCATAGATCTTGGCGCCGAAGGCATCGCGTTCCGCATCCGAGAGGCAGGTTACCGGAGCGGAACGCTTCACGCCCCGGGGGTCGAAGCCGACGACGTCAAAATTCGCGCGGACCTTGTCCGAAATGTTGGTAGTCGCTGCATCCCTGACGAAGTCGTATCCTGAGCCGCCTGGCCCGCCGGGGTTAACAAGCAGGCTGCCCTTTTTTGCGCCCTTGGTGGGAAGCTTGATGGCGGCGATTTCGATGCTCTCCCCGTCAGGCTTGCCGTAGTCCAGCGGCACCTTGATCTTCGCGCACTGGAAGTCGCTCTCACACTGCGCCCAGTTGACCTGCTGGGAGTAGAAGCTGCGGAGCTCGGCTGGTGCTGCCGCTGCGATACCCGGATCGGGCTGCCCCTGGTTGGCGTCCTTGGACCCGCCTTCCCCGCCGAGGAGGCTGCACGAGGCGAGCACCGCGGCGAGGGCCAAGGCGCCGGCAGCTCGCACCGCGACCGCTAAGGACCGGAATCTGGCGGGCACGGGTCGTGCTGACTTCATGCGGTTCTCCTCATTGGTTTGGATTGCAGCAGCGTTGCCGGCCGTGTAGGTCCGGGGCGGACGGGTGCGGCACGGGCAACATCAGATGAGGCTGCTGGCCATGGACTCGATGGCCAGCAGCGGAGCAACGTTGGTGGTTGTGATTCTTTGGCGCGCCGTGTTGATGGCGTCCATCCGGGCGAGGGTGGTGTCTGCAGTGGAATGCCGTGCAAACTCTTCAAGCTCGCTCCTGAGTTCAACGTTGACGAGTTCCACCGCGTTCCCCATCTGGATGATGAGAACATCCCGGTAAAAGGACAACAGGTCCGTCAGCGTCCGGTCAAGGGAGTCCGTCACCGAACGTTTGGCGCGGCGTTTCTGGTCGTCCTCGAGCTGTTTCACCTGGGCGCGCATGGCCGGGGGCAGGGTGCCGCTCTCGGGTGCGCCGAGGGTGGCGAGCAAGGCGGCCTTTTCTGCGGCGTCACGCTCGTCGTTGGAGCTGTTGGCTTCCTCGGTGGCAATCTTGACGAGCTTGTCCGCCATCATCACGGCTGCTGTGACGCCGCGAAGACCGAGCGGAAACCGCACCGTGTCCAGCCGGCGCTGCCGCGCGTCGGGGTCCCGGGCCAAGCGCCGGGCTATGCCGACATGGCTTTGCGCCGCTCGGGCCGCACGTTCCGCCACGGCAGGATCCACGCCGTCGCGCTTTACCAGCAGGGCCGCGACGTCGGCGGCGGGCGGCAGCCGGAGGGCAACCGCCCGGCACCGCGAGCGGATGGTCACGAGGACGTCGGCCGGAGACGGCGCGCAGAGCATCCACACGGTGCGGGGCGTTGGTTCCTCGATGGCTTTGAGCAGCACGTTGGTGGTGCGTTCGGCCATCCGGTCGGCATCCTCGACGACGATGATGCGCCACCGGGCCGAGGACGGCCGGTTACCGGCTGTGGCCACCAACTCACGGGCCTCGTCGATAGTGATGGTGACCTTTTCGGTGCGCACGAAGGCCACATCCGAGTGCGTTTCGCCAAGGATGGTCAGGCACGCGGCACAGTGACCGCAGCCGCGCTCGCTGACATCCTCCTGGTCGCAATTCAGCGCCGCGGCAAAGGCCTTTGCCGCGTTGGACCGGCCGGATCCCGGCGGGCCGGTGAAAAGCCAGGCGTGCGTGAGCCCCTCACCCTGGGCGGCCTGGCGCAACTGTGCGACGACGGCGGGCTGGCCCTGGAGGTCATCCCAGACGGTCATCTCGCGACGCTGCCGGACAGTGGGAGCAAGGACTCAACGCGCTCGAGGATCCGTGCGGAAAGTTCCTTGACCGGCAGGTGCGCGGGGAGCACCAAGTATTTCTCCGGGTGGGCGTCGGCAAGGTTGAGGAACGCGGCACGGATGCGCGAGTGGAATTCATCGGCTTCGGATTCCAGCCTGTCCTCGGCGGCATCGCCCGCCGTGCGGCGGCGGCGGCCGACTTCAGGGTCCACGTCCAGGAGCACCGTCAGATGAGGCTGCAGCCCCGACGTTGCCCATTCGTTGATCTCCCGGACGGCATCGGTACCGAGGCCGCGTCCAGCGCCCTGGTAGGCGACCGAGGAGTCGATGTAACGGTCGGTGAGGACGATCTCGCCGCGTTCGAGGGCGGGCCGGATCACCTGGCCGGCGTGGGCGGCCCTGGAAGCCGCGAAGATCAGGGCCTCGGTGTGGGCGTCAATGTGGCCGTGGCCGTGATCCAGCACCAGCGAGCGCAGCTTCTCGCCGATGGGGGTGCCGCCAGGCTCGCGGGTTCGCAGCACCGTGAGGCCCTGCGACTCAAGCGCCTCGGCCAGTTCGGCGGTCTGCGTGGACTTACCGGCACCGTCGCCGCCCTCAAAGGCGATAAACAGTCCGGGGCTCTGGGTGGTCACTTCCCTAGCCTACCGACAATCACCGACACAGTAGAGTGCCCGCGTAACGCCTTGGCCGCCGCGCTTGCCGTCGAAGTACCCTGTCACCATGAGTCTCTCCGAAGAGCAGGCAGCCTCGCTGTCCGCCCAAACTGTCGTGGTGGCGGCCGGCCGTCCCCCGCGCACCCGCGACCAGCCGGTCAACCCGCCGCTCGTGCTGTCCTCCACCTATTTCGGCACCGGACCCCTGGGCGACGGCGACCGCGGCTACGGCCGGTACTCCAACCCCACCTGGGATCCGTTTGAGGAAGCCCTGGCCCAACTCGAAGGCGCCGAGCTGCCAGGGCTGCTGTATGCCTCAGGGCTCGCCGCCGTTAGCTCCGCGTTGTCCCTGGTGCCCGCCGGGGGAGTGCTCGTGATGCCCTCCCACAGCTATGCCGGGTCCCTCGTGATGGCCACGGAACTGGCCGAAAAGGGATTCCTGGAACTGCGGACGGTCGACATCACGGATACCGATGCGGTGCTGGAACAGCTCACGCCGTCCGAGGGAGCAGCAGCCAGCATGCTCTGGCTGGAAAGCCCCACCAACCCGATGCTCGGCGTCGCTGACATCCGCGCGCTGACCACGGCGGCCCACGCCGCAGGTGCCGTCGTCGTCACCGACAACACGTTCTCCACCCCGCTGGTGCAGCAGCCGCTGTCGCTGGGATCCGACGTCGTGCTGCATTCCGTGACCAAGTACCTCTCCGGCCATTCCGACGTCGTGCTGGGCGCGCTCGTGACGTCCGACGCCGGGCTGCGGGCCACGCTGCTGCACCACCGCACCATCCACGGCGGAATCGCCGGACCTTTCGAAGCCTGGCTCGCCCTGCGCGGGCTGCGCACGCTGGCCCTGCGGATTGAGCGGTCACAGGCATCCGCTGCTGTCCTTGCCGAGCGGCTGAGCGCTCATCCAAGGGTTGCCGGCATCCGTTTCCCGGGGTTGGCCTCGGATCCGGGCCACGATCGGGCCAAGGCGCAGATGAAGGGTTTCGGCTCGGTGCTCTGCATCGAAATCGGGGAGTCCGGCGGGCTCAGCGGCGCGGACGCCGCCGACCGCATGGTCCGCGCCCTGCAGCTGTGGCTGCCGGCCACGTCCCTCGGCGGGGTGGAATCACTCATTGAGCGGCGCCGCCGGCACGCTGCGGAGCCGCTGAGCGTGCCGGACAATCTGGTCCGGCTAAGCGTGGGGATCGAAAACGTCGAAGACCTCTGGGCCGACTTGGAGCAGGCCTTGAGTACTCTGGACGGCTAGGCTGGGGCTATGGATGGTCGCGCGCTTATTTACTATGTCGAAACAGGGGTCTATCTTCTCCTGGCCCTGGTAGCCCTGGTCATCGAGGTGTGGGCATTCTTCGACTGCCTCCGGCACAAGGCCCCGGCCTTCGAAGCCGTGTCCAAGCGGACCAAGGCTTTCTGGCTGGGCCTCACCGGTGGCGCCCTGGCCGTGGGCCTGCTCTCAGTACTGGGCGGCGGTGGCGGGGGACTCCTGGGCCCGCTGGGACTGTTCGGTCTCGCAGCGGTGACGGCGGCCTCCGTCTATCTCGCCGACGTCCGCCCCGCTGTCACGGACGCGGGCCGCGGCGGAAACCGCAGCCAAGGACCCTACGGCCCCTGGTGATTCCCGCCCGCCCCCTCAGCTCGCAAGCTCGCTCAGGGAACCCTGCCGGCGTGGGCCCGCGGGGCGACGGCGTCCCAGCCGACGGTCAGTTCACCGAGCCGCCAGCGGGAGGGCCCGTCGTGGACCGGCCAGCCGGCGTCGAGCAGTCCCCGGCACATTGCGGACCAGCGCTGCCGGTTCCCGAACGAGGCCAGCGGTGCCGCCTCCAGCCAGGCCTGGTCCATGGCCTGCAGGTAGGAATGGATTCTTTCGCCGGGCACGTTCCGGTGTATCAGGGCCTTCGGCAGCCGTTCCGCGACGTCGGAGGGCAGGTCAAAACTGCCGAAGCGCATGGACAGGCTCAGGCTTAGCGGCCGCTCGGCGTCGAGGGCCACCCACGTGACGCGGCGGCCGATTTCGTCGCAGGTGCCGTCAATGAACAGGCCAGAGGGCGCCAGCCGGCCCTGCACCAGCCGCCAGATACCCTCAACGTCGGCTTCCTCGTACTGCCGCAGCACGTTAAAGGCACGCACCAGCACCGGCAGGCCCGGGACGGGAAGCTCGAAACCGCCGAGCCGG
This sequence comes from Arthrobacter sp. B3I9, assembly GCF_030816935.1. Lineage (NCBI taxonomy): Bacteria > Bacillati > Actinomycetota > Actinomycetes > Micrococcales > Micrococcaceae > Arthrobacter > Arthrobacter sp. B3I9. The sequence continues at coordinate 3,794,909 of NZ_JAUSYO010000001.1, read as the reverse complement.
AAGCTAAGGCCAGGCCGTTCCAGTTCTTTCGCCAACCGCACCCTCTCGGGCTCGATTTCGATGCCGACCACCTGGACTTCCGGGCGGACCACGGAGAGGCGCTCGAACAGTTCGACGGCGGTGGCGGGGGAGGCGCCGTAGCCGAGGTCGACCACGAGGGGATCGGCGGCCGCCCGGAGCCGCCACGCCTGCGGTCCGGCCAACCATCGGTCGAGCCGCCGCATCCTGTTCGGGTTGGTGGTCCCGCGGGTCACGTTGCCCACCGGGCGCCCGCTGCGGACCGCGCCCTGGGGGCCGCTCCGAATTCCAGAGGAACCAACGCGCTCAGCCTTTTGCACCACACGCCCACCCTATCTTGAGCCCGCGCAGGCACCTGTGCCCCACGAATGTAACGCTCGGCACCGTCCCCGACTGCTCCGCTAGGATGAAAACCATGACCTACAAGCTGATTCTGCTGCGCCACGGCCACAGCGAATGGAACGCCAAGAACCTGTTCACCGGCTGGGTGGACGTTGACCTGAACGACCAGGGCCGCACCGAAGCGGTTCGCGGCGGCGAGCTTCTCGTGGAGAACAACATTCTCCCGGACATCCTGTACACCTCCCGCCTGAAGCGGGCCATCAACACGGCTAACCTGGCCCTCGAGACAGCCGACCGGGGCTGGATCGACGTCAAGCGAGACTGGCGCCTCAACGAACGCCACTACGGTGCCTTGCAGGGCAAGGACAAGGCCCAGACCCTCGCCGAGTTCGGCGAGGAGCAGTTCATGCTCTGGCGCCGCTCCTACGACACCCCGCCGCCGCCCCTCGACGACGACTCGGAGTTCTCCCAGGCGGGTGACCCCCGTTACGCCGACCTCGGCGAAGCCATCCCCCGCACCGAGTGCCTCAAAGACGTCCTGGACCGTCTTATGCCGTACTGGGAATCTGACATCAAAGAGGACCTCAAGGCCGGGAAGACTGTCCTGGTCACGGCCCACGGCAACTCGCTGCGGGCCCTGGTCAAGCACCTGGACGGCATCAGCGACGAGGACATCGCCGGCCTGAACATCCCGACCGGCATTCCGCTGGTCTACGACCTGGACGAGAACTTCGCGCCGGTGAAGCCGGGCGGCACGTACCTCGACCCGGAGGCCGCTGCTGCTGCCATCCAGGCCGTGGCCAACCAGGGCAAGAAGTAACAACTTCGATCCACACCACCAGGCAACAACGAGCGGCCGGTCACCCGAGAAGGTGACCGGCCGCCGTCGTACGCCGCGCCCTGCTGCCGGCGCTGGCGTCAGCTGTGCTCGATGCTGTTGGGCTGCCACGCCCCGGTGACCAGGTAAGTCACCTTCTGGGCCACCGAGACCCCGTGGTCCGCGAAGCGCTCAAAGTAGCGGCTGGCCAACGCGACGTCGACCGTGGTGGCGGGGGATTCCTGCCAGTCGTTCCGGGCGATTGCCTTGAAGACGCTCAAGTGGAGATCGTTGACGGCGCTGTTGGCCTTCATGATGTCCCGGGCCACCTCCAGGTCGCGGGTCTCCAGCAGCTCTGTAAGTTTGGTGGCGATCAGCAGGTCCTGCTCGGCAAAGCTGCGGAACGTCTCCTGCAGCGAAGCGGGGATCACGGCCGCGGGGTAACGGAGCCGGGCCAGCTGGGCGAGGTGACGGGCGAGGTCACCCATCCGCTCCAGCGAAGCGCTCATCCGGAGTGAGCCCACGATCATGCGCAGGTCGCTGGCGACCGGGCCCTGCAGCGCCAGGATGTCGATGGCGCGCTCGTCGAGGCTGTTCTGCAGGAAGTCGATCCTGGCATCGGCGGCAATGACGTCCTCGGCGAGGTCGACGTCGGCGCCTTCGAAGGCTGTTACGGCCTTACCGATGGCCTCACTGACCAGCTGGGAAATCTCGACGAGCTGTTCCCCGACCTGGGTAAGCTCTTCCTGAAAAACCTTACGCACGTGTGCGTCCTTTCCTCGGAAATATTGCCGGCCATGGGGGCGGCAGGCCTATTTCGGTTCACCTCTCGGCGCTTCAACGCTCAACTCTTCCAGTCTCCGGTGAACTGTTACGTCCCAACAGATGAACGTTAGTTGAACCGCGGCCGGAATGGCACGAGATTTCGATTTAGGCCCCGCGCCAGAGCATAAGCTGGAGCCGTGGATCCAATGCTCATCGGTGTGATTGCCGGCCTGATCGGCCTCTCGCTTGGCATCGTCGGCCTTCTCGCGTTCCGGGTCAGCGAGCAGCAACGCCAGCTTACGGACATGGAGTTCGCCGATCCCGCGCTCCCGGACGGGGCCGCTGAAGTGCTGGCCGCCGTGGGGCGCGCCTTTGTTGTTGTGGATGCGATCGACGGCGTCGTGCGGGCCAGTCCCGCGGCCTACGCCTACGGCCTGGTGCGCGGGCACACTCTGGTGCACGACCAGGTCCTGGACATGACGGCCCGGGTCCGGCGGGACGGGGTGATCCTGGAGAAACAGCTCGAGCTGCCCCGCGGCCCGCTGGGCCAGGGCACCATCGTGGTGCAGGTCCGGGCGGCCATGATCGCAGAGGAATATATCCTCCTGCTGGCCGATGACCGCACCGAGTTCACCCGCACCGAGGAAGTCCGGAATGACTTTGTCGCCAACGTCTCGCATGAGTTGAAGACCCCGGTCGGCGGCATCTCCCTCCTGGCCGAGGCGCTGGAGTCCTCCGCGGACGACCCCGAAGCCGTCCGGCGCTTTGCCAAACGCATGCACAAGGAGTCGGCCCGGCTGGCGGCCCTGGTCCAGGACATCATCGAGCTGTCCCGCCTGCAGGGGGCCAACGTCGCGCAGCAGGGACGGCCGGTGGATATCAACACGGTGGTGTCGGAGGCCGTCGACCGGTCGCAGCTGCCGGCCGAGACGAAGAATATCCAGCTGGTGGTCGGGGGCCGCGTGCATGCCATGGTGCACGGCGACCAGGACCTGCTCGTGACAGCGCTGCGGAACCTCATTGACAATGCCATCCGGTACTCGCCTGAGAACACCCGGGTGGGCATCGGTGTCCGGGCCAAAGAGGGCCTGGTTGCGGTGTCGGTGACGGACCAGGGTGAAGGGCTCAGTCCCGAGGACCAGGAACGGGTCTTCGAACGCTTTTACCGGGTGGACGCGGCACGGTCCCGGCATACCGGCGGCACCGGCCTTGGCCTGAGCATCGTGAAGCACGTCATCTCCAACCACGGCGGCGAAGTCACCCTCTGGTCCCAGCCTGGACAGGGATCCACATTCACCATCAGGCTTCCGGAGATGGAGGGCCAGGACGACGCCGACGCCCTCGAGGCGGCTAAGCCATCGGCGCCCGCCACGCGGCGCGCGGTTCCGCCCGCCGGAGAACCCAGACAAGCCCCGCAACCGCAACAACCCCAGAGAAGGAACGCCGCAGGCGTCCATGAGCAAGGAGCCACCGCTTGAGCAGGATCTTGATTGTCGAGGACGAAGAGTCGTTCAGCGACCCGCTGTCCTATTTGCTGGGCAAGGAAGGATTCGAGGTGGAGGTGGTGGACAACGGACTTGACGCCATCACCGAGTTCGACCGCAACGGCGCCGACCTGGTCCTCCTGGACCTGCAGCTCCCCGGCCAGTCCGGCACCGAAGTCTGCCGCCAGCTACGGCAACGTTCCTCTGTTCCGGTGATAATGCTGACGGCCAAAGATGCCGAAATCGACAAGGTTGTGGGGCTGGAACTCGGCGCCGATGACTACGTCACCAAGCCGTACTCTTCCCGGGAGCTTGTCGCCCGGGTCCGGGCCGTGCTCCGCCGGCAGGGCGAACCAGAGGAACTGATTTCCAGCACGGTGCACGCCGGCCCCGTCCGGATGGACGTCGAACGGCACGTGGTGAGCGTCAGCGGCGAGCAGGTCTCGCTTCCGCTCAAGGAGTTCGAGCTGCTGGAGATGCTGCTGCGGAACTCCGGCCGGGTGCTCACCCGGGGACAGCTGATCGACCGCGTCTGGGGCTCGGACTATGTGGGGGACACCAAGACGCTGGATGTCCACGTGAAACGGCTTCGCAGCAAGATCGAGCCCGACCCTTCCACGCCGCGCTACCTGATCACCGTCCGCGGGCTCGGCTACAAGTTCGAGCCGTAGGCCGAAGGCCGTAACAGGCAGCAAAAAGGAGGGGCACCCGGTCTGAACGTATCAGTCCGGGTGCCCCTCCTGCTGCTGGGAGCCGGGAGCTAGTGGTTCGCGCTGCTGGTGGGAGACGGCGTCGAGTCCGCGCCGCCGGTCGGAGATGCAGTCGAGTTCGCGCTGCTGGTGGGAGACGCCGTCGACGTCGGGGAAGCGGTACTGGTGCCCGCGGTCGGCGTGCTGGTGGGCACGTACTGCTTGTAATCGACGATGGTGGCGTCCAGGACCGGGACCTTGAACTTGGCGTTCTCGTTGGTGCTGTCTTCGCGGATGGTCACCTCGGCGAGGGAACCGGGCTTGGCGCCGGTGGTGCTGAGGATCGCCTCGTCTGCGGAATCCTCGTTCAGCAGGACATAGGAGTTTTTCTTGACGGAAATCTCCGTCTGGGCGCCGCCGGCACCGGCGATGGTCAGCTTCACATCGCGCGACGAGTCGTTGTAGACCGCGCCTATGACACGGCCGGGCTTGTCTTCGCCGTCCGAAATGATCATCATGTTGCGCAGCTGAAGCGGGCCGAGGTCCGCCCGGGTTCCGTCCGACGCGGAGTACTGCTCAGAGGTCTGCTGGGGGTTGATGTAGCCGCAGCCGGTCACCGACAGCAGGCTGATGCCAAGTGCAGCCGTTGCCATTGCCAGCTTGCCGCGCTGGCCCCGGTTCATCGCAGTGAAACGCACGTCACGCACTCCTTGAGAGTCTTGAAACAGTATCCAGCCATAGCCTATCGGCAATCGGCGGCAAACCATGATTCCGCACGTACACATACGCGCGCGGTTTGCGTCCGTCCGGCGTCCGGACGGACATGCGGGGGAGCCGCGGTTCCCCGTCCGATGGGCTCCCGCAGGACTCCCGGACGGGCGGCCGGAGACCCTTGGCAGGGGCTTCCGCATGCACTAATATCCGCTTTCGTCAAGGGGGCAAAGGGGTCCCTTTCAGCCCATTTTCCCCGGAATCATGCGGTTCCAGGGCCCAAACGATGGCAGTCGTATGCCTTAATCGTGATAAACTGGTCTGCGGGAAAGGGGAATGTCCACATGGTTTTTGAGGTCGGCGAGACAGTAGTTTACCCTCACCACGGTGCAGCCAAAATTGAAGAAATCAAAATGCGCACTGTCAAGGGCGAAGAGAAGATGTATCTCAAGCTCAAGGTGGCTCAGGGTGATCTGACCATTGAAGTTCCAGCAGAAAACGTTGACCTTGTTGGGGTCCGGGACGTAGTGGGCAAGGAAGGCCTGGAGCACGTGTTTGACGTGCTGCGAGCCGAGTTCACTGAAGAGCCCACCAACTGGTCGCGTCGATACAAGGCAAACCTGGAGAAGTTGGCTTCCGGTGACGTCATCAAGGTTGCAGAGGTCGTCCGCGACCTGTGGCGCCGCGATCACGATCGGGGTCTTTCTGCAGGTGAGAAGCGCATGCTGGCCAAGGCTCGGCAGATTCTGATTTCAGAACTGGCGTTGGCTGAAAAGACGGATGAAGAGAAGGCCGCAAGCGTTCTCGACGAAGTCCTGGCTTCCTAAGGCAAGAATTGAACCCCGGTGGCGCAAGCCGCCGGGGTTTCTTTTTGCCCTTTTCCTCCCGTCCCTGCGGCCGCTTCCCCCCCAACTGGGTCGCAGCAGGTGTCGTTTTCAGCGCCCAAAACGACAACAGGTGCGACCTAGTTGGGCCGCGCGGGGGTGCTGGGACGTATTCTTGTCCGCATGGATACTGCGACAACCCCTGCCACCGCCGTCATCCTCGTCGCGGCCGGTTCCGGGCAGCGGCTGGGCTACGGCATGCCGAAGGCGCGCGTTCCACTTGGTGGCGAGCCTATCTTGATGCATGCCCTGCGGGGGATAGTGGCGTCGGGCGTCGCAAGCCAGGTGTGCGTGGCTCTACCCGAGGGCGACGGGGTGCTCCGTGCGCTCTGCGATGACTTCAGGACGGAACTGGTCGACGGCGGCCCGTTGCTTACCCTCGTCGACGGCGGAGCCAGCCGCGCCGATTCGGTCCGCGCCGCGATGGCGGTACTCGAACCCGGGACCCAGGCCGTGCTGGTGCACGACGCCGCACGTGCGCTGACGCCCGAATCGGTATTCCAGCGCGTGGTCGAGGCGCTGGCAGCCGGCGCGAAAGCCGTCATCCCGGTCATCCCGGTGGTGGACACCGTCAAAACCGTGCAGCCTACCACCGGAGACGGGGCCGCCATTGCCCCGGAACTGGTGACCGGCACGGCGCACCGGGAGACACTCCGGGCAGTCCAGACGCCGCAGGGCTTCGACCTGGCCACGCTGCGCCGCGCCCACGAAGGCGCCGCAGGATTCGATGCAAGCGAGGCAGCGGCGGTCACGGACGACGCCATGCTGGTCGAACGCCTCGGCGTTCCCGTCCACGCCGTGCGCGGCGCGAGCCAGTCGCTGAAGATCACCACGCCCCTGGACCTGATCATTGCCGAGGGCCTCCTCGAGGGGCCCCTCGGCGTGCGCTGGGTGGAAGGCTGAGAATGACGACCCCTAACGACGTGCCCCCGAACGCGGCCCTGTCCGTCATCCCGCGCACCGGCATCGGAGTCGATGTCCACGCTTACGCGCCCGACGAGGCGCCCCAGCCGCTCTGGCTCGGGGGTCTGTTCTGGGAAGGGGAGCGCGGACTGTCCGGCCACTCGGACGGTGACCCGGTGGCGCATGCCGCGGCCGACGCCCTCTTTTCCGCCTGCGGAGTAGGGGACCTTGGCACACATTTCGGCACCTCCAGGCCGGAATACGCCGGCGCGTCCGGGGTTACGTTGCTGGCGGAGGCGGCCCGGATAGTCCGCGCCGAAGGGTTCGAAATCGGCAACATCGCTGTGCAGTTTGTCGCCAACCGGCCGAAGTTCGGACCCCGCCGCGAGGAGTCGCAGCGTGTCCTCAGCGAGGCTGCTTCAGCTCCCGTCAGCGTCACGGCCACCACCAGCGACGGGCTGGGCTTCACCGGCCGCGGTGAAGGGATTTCCGCCATTGCCACCGCTCTTGTCTACCGCTCCGGCGAGTCCGGACCGGGCCCCGTCACCTAGAGTTAAAGCAAGAGTCCGGTTCCGCGACAACAGGAGACACCGTGAAAAAGCTGCCCGCCGCCGTCGTACTCCTCATGGGAACCCTGCTGACCGGTTGCCAGGCATCGGGGCCCCCGCCGCAGCCAGCCCGGATGACCGTGCAGGAAAGCTGCACCTTCCTCAACGGCGATAACTTCGTGCCCAGCGGGAGCCAGAAGGAGCGGGCGGGCCAGATCGCCCAGCACTACCAGGAAGTAGCGGACAAGGTGGCCCCCGAAGTGTCAGCCCCGATCCAGAAGATGGCGGATCTCATGAAAGAGGTCGCGGCCACCCCCGACGGGAACCAGACCCCCGCCCAGACGGACCAGTTCCGGGAACAGATCAACAGGATCGGCGAGTACTGCAAGTAGCGTGCCCGTCCAGCGCCCCGAGCCAGCGCGCGGGCGGGCAGCGCCGGGCCATCGGCTAATCTGGAGCGGTGACCCTGCGCTTTTACGACACTGCATCCGCCGAAGTCCGCGACTTCGTCCCCCTGGTTCCCGGCAAGGTGAGCCTGTACTACTGTGGGGCGACCGTGCAGGGCATGCCGCACGTCGGGCATATCCGCTCCGCCATCGCCTTCGACCAGCTCACCCGCTGGCTGCAGTACCGTGGCTTCCGCGTCACGGTGGTCCGTAACGTCACCGACATCGACGACAAGATCCTGGCCAAGTCCGCGGCCTCCTTCGGCCCGGACCTCGAGGACGAGCCCGGGGCCGTCCGCGAGGAGGAATGGTGGGCGTTGGCCTACCGGTATGAGCAGGAATTCCTCAAGGCCTACGACACCCTCGGCGTTTCCCGCCCCACCTACGAACCGCGCGCCACCGGGCACATCCCGGAGATGCACACCCTGATCCAGCAGCTGATCGACCGTGGCCATGCCTACCCGGCCCTCGACGGTTCGGGGGACGTGTACTTCGACGTCCGCTCCTGGAGCAAGTACGGCTCTCTGACGCGGCAGAAGGTCGATGACATGCAGGGCGCCCCCGACGCCGATCCCCGGGGAAAGAAAGATCCGCGCGACTTCGCGCTCTGGAAGGGGCACAAGGACGGGGAGCCGACGACGGCGAGCTGGGCATCGCCGTGGGGCGCCGGACGGCCGGGCTGGCACCTTGAATGCTCGGCGATGGTCACCAAATACCTCGGCACAGAGTTCGATATCCACGGCGGGGGCCTCGACCTGCGCTTCCCGCACCACGAAAACGAGATGGCGCAGTCGCAGGCGGCCGGCCATCCGTTCGCCAACTTCTGGATGCACAACGGCATGGTGACGTACGCCGGCGAGAAGATGTCAAAGTCCGTCGGCAATACGGTCAGCCCCGCCGAGATGCTGGAGCTGGCCTCGCCCCGGGTGGTCCGCTACTACCTCGGACAGGCCCAGTACCGCTCGGTCCTGGACTACCAGCCCACCTCCCTGCAGGAAGCCGCCGCTGCCATGGAGCGGATCGACGGCTTCCTCAGCCGCGCGGGCAAGGCCCTCGCCGGTGCCGACGGTGCAGGCTTGGCCTCGGGCAGCGACGGCCGGGTCCCGGATGCTTTCGCCGCGGCCATGGACGATGACCTCAACGTCCCGCAGGCACTGGCGGTACTGCACGACACCGTTCGGGCAGGCAACACCGCCCTCACCGCAGGGGAGCTGGACGACGCCCGCCAAGCCTGGGTCAGCGCGGCCAACATGGTGGGGGTCCTCGGCCTGAACGACACCGCAGCCCCGGCTGTGGATGAACAAAGCAACACCGCCCTCGAGGTTCTGGTCGAGGCGCAGCTCGCGGCGCGCGCACAGGCCCGGGCCGGCAAGGACTGGGCCGCATCGGACGCGATCCGGAACACCCTCGCCGCGGCCGGCGTCGTCGTCGAGGACGGCGCGGACGGCGCAAGCTGGAGCCTCAAGCGCAACTGAGCTGCCGGCACCCCGCACTGGAAATGGGGTTACGGGAACCTGACGTCCCGGCCCGCGGTCGTGGATTTAACTCGAGTCAGTAGACTGGAGTTCAGGCTTATCAACGAATCGCGTATTTAAAAGGGTGGAAATCATGGCCAACAACGGTCGCCGGTCGGTCAAAATGAAGAAGGGCCCCACGGTCGGAACCGGCGGCCACGGCCGCAAGGCTCTCGAGGGCAAGGGCCCCACTCCGAAGGCGGAGGACCGCCCGTATCACAAGGCCCACAAGAACAAGCAGCTGGCGGAACGCTCGGCGGCCAAGCGGCCGGGAGCCCCCCGCAACGCCGGCGCCCGCTCGGGCCCTAAGGGCCGCGCCACCGAGGAAGTCGTCACCGGACGCAACTCGGTGGTCGAAGCCCTGCGCGCGGGCATCCCCGCCAAGGCCCTGCACGTCGCCATCCGCATCGAGATGGATGACCGCGTCAAGGAATCCCTCAAGCTCGCGGCAGAGCGCGGCATCCCCCTGCTGGAAACCGGCAAGCCCGAGCTGGACCGGATGACCGACGACGCCATCCACCAGGGACTCGTGCTCCAGATCCCGCCGTACGAGTACCAGGACGCCTACGAGCTCGCCGAGCACACGCTGGAGGCCTGGAAGAAGGGCCACGTCGCCAACGCGCCGCTCTTCGCCGCGCTCGACGGAATCACCGACCCGCGCAACCTCGGCGCCATCATCCGCTCGGTCTCCGCCTTCAGCGGCCACGGCGTCATCGTGCCGGAACGCCGCTCCGTCGGCGTCACCGCGTCGGCCTGGAAGACCAGCGCAGGAGCCGCCGTCCGCGTCCCCGTGGCACGCGCCGCCAACCTGAACAACACGCTCAAGGCGTTCAAGAACATGGGCATCTACGTCCTGGGCCTCGACGGCGACGGCGACGTCTCGCTGCCGGACCTGTCCCTGGCCACGGAGCCGGTCTGCATCGTCGTCGGCTCCGAAGGCAAGGGCCTGAGCCGCCTGGTCCGCGAAAACTGCGACCAGATCGTCTCGATCCCGATCGACTCGGCCATGGAGTCCCTCAACGCGTCCATGGCGGTGGGCATCTCCCTCTACGAGATCTCTCGGCAGCGCGCGGCCAAGTAGCCCTTTCCGGATTCGGCCGTTCCTTGGTCGCTTGAGTTGTGGCTGGGTTCGCCGGAACCGGAGTTTTGCCGTCGCTTAGACACCTCCCTTCAGCTCAATCGGCCGCTGGCGGCCTCACTCGCTTCCGGTCGGCGATGCGCTCCTTTGCAAAACCCCGGTTCCGGCTTGGAGGCCGGTCACCTACGGTTGAGCAACCACAACGGTAGGTCACCTTTCGTACTACGGCACCGCTCCCTTACGTCTCGTAAGGGAGCGGTGCTTTAACTATTTGCCTGACGCCCAGGTTTCCTTGTCCGTTGAAGTAGCTCAGCGGTAGGGGCCTTACCTTCGAGCGGGCGGCGGGGTCTTGCTAAGGAGCGCATCGCCGACTGGAGCCGGATGAGGCCGCCCAGCGGCCGAAGTAGGCGAAAGGAGGTGTCTAAGCGACGGCAAGACTCCGCTGCACGCGGAGGTGACCACGGCGACCCGCTAAGCGACGGCAAGACTCCGTTGCACGCGGAGGTGACCACGGCGACCCGCTAAGCGACGGCAAGACTCCGTTGCACGCGGAGGCGACAACAGGGAACCCAGCCGCAAGCTTAGAACTTGTGGCGGTTGGCGAGGACCGGGAGTTTGGCGCGGGCTTCCTTGACCAGGGCCGTGTCGAGGTCGACGAACAGCAGGCCCGGCGCGCCGTCGAGCTCTTCGAGGACGTCGCCGAAGGGGGATACTGCGACGGAATGCCCTACTCCGGTGGGGGCGGAACCCTTGACCTCGGTTCCTTGGCTAGCGGGATCGCCCTGGCCGCAGGCAAGGACCACGGTGGTGGAGTCCAGGGCCCGGGCGCGGGCCAGCAGCTTCCACTGCTCGGCCTTGCCCGGACCGGAACCCCAGGAGGCGCAGACGATGTTCACGTCGGCGCCGCGGTCCGCGTTGGCGGTGAAGAGGCCGGGGAAGCGGATGTCGTAACAGGTGGCGAGCCCGAACGTGACGTCGTCGAGCTGGAACGTGACGGGGTCGCTGCCTGCCTCCACGGTGTCGGATTCCGCGAAGCCGAAGGCGTCGAAGAGGTGGATCTTGTCGTAGCTGGTGTCCAGGCCGCGGCCGGTGACCAGCAGGGTGTTCCGGACCTTCCCGCGGTCGCCGTCGTCGGACCTTCCCGGCGTAAACATCCCGGCAATGATCGCGATGTCGTGCTCCGCGGCGATGGCGCGGACACGCGTGGCCCAGGGGCCGTCCAGGGGTTCGGCGATGTCCAGCAGCGAGTTGCCGAAGGCGCGCATTGCCGCCTCGGGAAAGACAACGAGGTCTGCGCCGCCGGCCTTGGCCTGCCCGGCGAGGTCCTCGAGGAGGGCCAGATTCGTGGCAAGATCACGGCCTGTGATGATTTGGGCCAGTGCAATCCGCATAGTTACCTCCAGTTTCGGCGCTTCATTCCAGTATGCAGTCCCCTTTTCCGTACACTGCACAGGATAAGGAAAACCCAAGGGGTCGCTTGTTCTGCCCCGCTAAGCTATAGGCGATGGTTATGCCTTACATAGAGAGAGCCTCCACCGTAGACGCCTCACGGGCGTTTCCGCTGGGTGTCAGCGTGCCAAGCGCGGGCTCGCCGGTCATGGACGACCCCCGGGGTGCCTTCGCGAACGTGGCTGTGTATGCCCCGGCTGTGACGACCCTTGACATCGCCTACCAGGCGCCGGGCGGGGCGTGGCAGCTCAAGACACTGCCCAATGTGAGCAACGGCGTCCACCACGGCATCGTGGAGGGTTTGCCGCTCGGTGCCCGCTACGGGTTCCGATCGTCGCCGGACCACGAGTCGTTGCCGCTGCCGATGCCCGCCGTCGATTTTGACGCCGCCGGCGAGCAGCCACTGCTGCTGGATCCATATGGCCGGGCAGTGGACCAGCGCGAGAATTTCATCACGAACGTCCGCGTGTCCAGCGACTTCGACTGGGGCATGGACAGCAGCCCGCGGATTCCCTGGCGGAATACCATCATCTATGAGGCCCACGTCCGAGGCCAGACGATGCTCCACCCTGACGTGCCGGAGGACCTCCGGGGCACCTATGCAGGGCTCGCGCACCCGGCCATGGTGGAGCATCTCATTTCCCTCGGCATCACGGCGGTCCAGCTGCTGCCGGTGCATTTCCACGTTGACGAGCCGCACCTTCAAAGCCTTGGCCTGACGAACTACTGGGGCTACAACACGGCCGCGTTCTTCGCCCCGCACCCCGGTTACGCCACCGAGGCTGCGCAGGCCGCCGGTGCGCAGGCAGTCCAGGACGAGGTCAAGGGGATGGTCAAGGCCCTCCACGCGGCCGGGCTGGAAGTCATCCTCGACGTCGTCTACAACCACACGGCTGAGGGCGGTGCCGACGGGCGGACGCTAAGCTTCCGTGGCCTCGGCGAGATGCAGTATTACCGCAACGATGGCCAGGGCCGCTACCTGGACACCACCGGCTGCGGGAACAGCCTCGACTTCAGCGAGCCGCGTGTCATCCAGCTGGTCTTGGACTCGCTGCGTTACTGGGTTAATGAATTCCACATCGACGGCTTCCGCTTTGACCTGGCCGTGACCCTGGCGCGGAATGCCGCGAATGACTTCGACCCCCGCCACCCCTTCCTGGTCGCGATTGCCGCCGATCCCCTCCTCTCCACCGCGAAGCTGATCGCCGAGCCCTGGGACATCGGCTACGGCGGCTGGCAGACCGGCCGCTTCCCGCCCGGCTGGGTCGATTGGAACGACCACTTCCGCGACGCCGTCCGCACTTTCTGGCTCCCTGACCGTGCGGCTATCGCCGCCGGCGGACAGGGAGGATCGGTGGCGCGCCTCGCAGATGCCCTGTCCGGCTCCGCGAGCCTGTTTGAGGGGTCGGGCCGGTCCCGGCTCGCTTCGCTCAATTTCATCACCGCCCACGACGGGTTCACCCTGGCTGACCTGGTGTCATACGACCGAAAACACAACGAGGCCAACGGGGAGCAGAACCGTGACGGACACGGGGACAACCGCAGCTACAACCATGGCTTCGAAGGCCGCACCGAGGACGAGGAGATCCTGGCCCGCCGTGCCCAGTCAAGCCGCAATCTGATGGCGTCCCTGATGATCTCCCAGGGCGTGCCGATGATCACCGCCGGGGACGAGGTGGGCCGGACGCAGCAGGGCAACAACAACGCCTACTGCCAGGACAACCCCATCACCTGGATCGACTGGACCAGCACGCCGGAGTCGCACGCGATGCTACGCAGCACCAAGCGTGTGATCCGGCTCCGCAAGGAATTCCTTGCCAGCCAGCCGCACCACTATCCGACACACGACAACCAGTCCTACTTCCACTGGTTCGACGCGCACGGGGAGCCGATGTCGGGGGAAGTCTGGCAGGACCCTTCCCAGCGCGTGGTGCAGCTCCTGCTCGGCTCCGACGACGGGCGTATGGACGGGCTGGTGGTGGTCAATGGCGGCGCCGAGGACATCAAGGTCACCCTGCCCCTGATCTTGAACGAGGACGGCACGGGCATCAGGCTTTTCGAACTGCGCCTGACCACCTCCGAGCTGCACGACCGGCGCCAGGGCGTCCGCGTATCCTCCGGGGAGCGCGACGTGGTCGAGGCAAACTCCATCAGCATCTACCGCACCGAGCCCGGCAGCCGGGCGCCCGGCCCCGTAAAGGAACCATGAGAATCTATTCGGCAGACACCTGGACCATCGAAGAGCTGCAGGAACTGGTGGGCGACGCCCGCCGTCGCGCCGTGTTGATTCCTGCCGCGGATACAAAGCAGGCTGTCCTGGAGGCGTTTGCGGGAGCGCTCGGTTTCCAGGCCGACGACGGGCTGGACCTCGACGCCCTCAACGACTCGCTGCATGACTTCGCCGATTCGATTTCCGACGACGGCGAGGCCCCCACCACGTGCATCTGGCAGGTGCCGGCCGTCTTCCGCGCAGACCGCTCCTTCGGCGTCATCTGTGAAGTCCTGCAGGACGCCGAACGGTACGCCGGCAAGCACCTCGACTTCGTCGCCGTCTGCCTCTGACCCCGAGGCACTCCGGAACTCCTAAAGCTCCGCCACTCCGGAATCAGGCGTTGACGATCAGGCCAAGTTCCGCCTTGGAGGCCAGCGCCTCATGCGTCGGCAGCACCCGGACCGTGTAGCCGAAGGACCCGGACCGGTTGATCAGGATGGTGCCCGTGAAGAGATGCCGGCCCTTCCCGAGCTCCTCCGCCGCCTTCAGTTCAGCCACCGTGACGTCGGCGAGCTCATCGTTGTCCCCGGCCTTGCCGTAGGCGACCTCCACGGACACGTCCTCCGGAGTGATCTGGTCCAGGGCGACGTAGGCGTTGACCTGGAGGAGGTCGCCGATTTGTGGATCCTCGGAAACGCCCACCGAGTCGACGTGCTCCACCTGAAGGTGCGGCCAGGCGGCGCGGATGCGGGAGATCCAGGCCGCGAGGGCCTTTGCCTGGGCGTAGTTGTCCGCCACGGCCCGCCGTCCGGCGACTGCCGCCGGGCGGTAGAGAATGTTGACGTAGTCCTTGAGCATCCGCTCCGCGGACACCTGCGGGCCCAGGTGCGAGATGGTGTGCTTGATCATTGAAACCCAGTGCGTCGGCACCCGCTGCGCCCCGGGCTGCGAGGCCCCTGCCGCTCCGGCCCGGTCAGACACTGTCAGCCCGTAGAAGCGCGGAGCAACCTGGGTCTCGAGCAGTTCGTAGAGCGCCGCAGCCTCGATGTCGTCACGTTCTTCGGCGGAGGCGTCGTTGTTGGCGGTCGGAATCGCCCAACCGTTCTCGCCGTCGTACATCTCGTCCCACCAGCCGTCCAGGACGGACAGGTTGAGTGAACCGTTGATGGCCGCCTTCATGCCGGACGTTCCGCAGGCTTCCAGCGGACGCAGCGGATTGTTGAGCCACACGTCGCAGCCGGGGAACAGCGTCCGGGCCATGGCGATGTCGTAGTTGGGCAGGAACGCGATGCGGTGCCGCACCGCAGGATCGTCGGTGAAGCGCACCAGGTCCTGGATCATCTTCTTGCCCGCGTCATCCGCCGGGTGCGACTTTCCGGCGATGACCAGCTGGATCGGATGGGTCTTGTGCAGCAGCAGGGCCTTCAAGCGTTCGGGCTCGCGCAGCATCAGGGTCAGGCGCTTGTAGGTCGGCACACGCCGTGCGAAGCCGATCGTCAGGATGTCCGGATCCAGCACCGAATCGGTCCACGCCAGCTCGGCGTCGGCCGCGCCGCGTTTCTTCCACGCAGCCCGGAGCCGGCGGCGGACATCGTCAACGAGGGATACGCGCATCTCGCGGCGGAGCGCCCAGACCTCCTCGTCGCTGACGTTGTAGGCAAGGTCCCACCGGCTCTGCGCCTCCGCCTCGGACCCGAAGTGGTCCCGGGCCAGCTTGGAGACCCGGGGATCCACCCATGTCGGGGCGTGCACACCGTTCGTGACCGAGGTGATGGGCACCTCCGAGTGGTCGAAGCCCGGCCAGAGGGAGGAGAACATGCCGCGGGAGACCACGCCGTGCAACTTGGCCACGCCGTTGGCGCGCTGGGCAAGCCGGAGGCCCATGACGGCCATGTTGAAGACGAACGGGTTGCCGTCGGTGAAGTCTTCGCGGCCAAGGTCCAGGATTTTCGACACCGGAACGTCCGGAGCAAGCCCGGCTTCGAAGAAGTGCTGGATCTGCGAGGTCTCGAAGCGGTCGATGCCGGCCGGAACGGGGGTGTGGGTGGTGAAGACGGTGGATGCGCGGCCCGCGGCCAGAGCTTCTTCCCAGCTCAGCGGTTCCGCCGCGGACATCATTTCCTGGATGCGTTCGATCCCGAGGAACCCAGCGTGGCCTTCGTTGGTGTGGAACACCTCCGGGGCCGGGCTGCCGGTGAGCTTCTGGTAGGCCCGCAGGGCCTTGACGCCGCCCATGCCGAGCAGGAGCTCCTGCTGGAGGCGGTGGTCGCCGCCGCCGCCGTACAGCCGGTCGGTGATGCCGCGCGCGGCGTCGTCGTTGCCGGGAACGTTGGAGTCCAGCAGCAGGAGGGGAACGCGCCCGACGTCGGCCCGCCAGACGTGCGCCAGCAGGCGCCGGCCCTGGGGGAGCGGCAGGGAGATCTGGAGCGGTTTGCCGTTGCCGTCCGGGGACGCCTCCCGCAGCAGGGTCAGCGGCAGTCCGTCCGGGTCCAGGACCGGGTACGTCTCCTGCTGCCAGGCATCGCGGGAAAGCGACTGCTTGAAGTAGCCCGCCTGGTAGAGCAGGCCCACGCCGATCAGGGGAACGCCCAGGTCCGAGGCCGCCTTGAGGTGGTCGCCGGCCAGGATGCCGAGGCCGCCGGAGTACTGCGGCAGCACCTCCGTGATGCCGAACTCGGGGGAGAAGTACGCGATGCAGGACGGCGCGTCGTCGCCCAGGCTCTGGTACCAGCGGGGCTGCTGGAGGTACCGGTCGAGGTCGTCAGCGGCGGACTGGACGCGGCGCACGGCGTCCTCGTCGGCCGCGAGGCGCTGCAGTTCTTCCCGGCTGACCAGGCCCAGGAACGTCACCGGATCGTGGCCGCTGTCGGCCCACGCCCGGGGGTTCAGCTCCTCGAAAAGCTCACGGGTGGGCCGGTGCCAGGACCACCTGAGGTTGGTGGCCAGCCTGGCGAGCGGCCGGATGGGTTCCGGGAGGACGGTTCTGACGGTAAATCTGCGGATTGCCTTCACGAGCGAAACACTAACCGAGAAGTGAGATCTTCGTCACCGGTTTGGGTTTCTTTCCGCAAAATGACGGTTCGTCGAGGCAAAAATGCGGAAACCTTCAAAAAAACTTCGCAGGCTTAGCAAAATGCTGGATTTGTAGATAACGTCGAGCCTGTGACGAATAACTCGCGAACCAGTGCCGTGTCCAAGCAAAAGCCGAAGGCCCTGATCACGGAGGGCCTTCGATTTGGCCGCTTTCCGATCACCGCCGTGCAGCCTTCGGTCGAGAACGGGAAGTTCCCGGCCAAAGCCGTCGTGGGCGAGAGCGTGGTGGTCGGTGCCACCGCCTTCCGCGAAGGCCATGACGAGCTCGGCGTCAGCGCCGTCCTGCTCGATCCGAGCGGGAAGGAAAGCCAACGCGTCCGCCTGGCCATACCCCGGGGGCCCCGGGGTATGGGTACCGACCGCTGGGAAGGGATCCTGACGCCCACTGGCACCGGTAACTGGTCGTTCGTGATCGAGGCCTGGCATAACCGCTACGGCACGTGGCACCACAACGCCGAGGTCAAGGTGGAAGCGGGCATCGACGTCGAGCTGATGCTGGCCGAGGGAGCCGCACTGCTTTCAGAAGCGTCCGAAGACTCCACCCGCCCCTCGGCCGACCGGCACACGCTGCGGATGGCCGTCAACGTGCTGTCCGATGCTTCCCTGACTGC
Source organism: Arthrobacter sp. B3I9 (assembly GCF_030816935.1). Lineage (NCBI taxonomy): Bacteria > Bacillati > Actinomycetota > Actinomycetes > Micrococcales > Micrococcaceae > Arthrobacter > Arthrobacter sp. B3I9. Next base: position 3,777,345 of record NZ_JAUSYO010000001.1, on the reverse strand, counting down.
CGAGGAACGCCTCGCGGCGGGCTTCTCCGCGGACGTGAGGGACATCGTGGAACGCCAGCCGATCCGCGAACTGGTGACGGTCTCCGAGCCGTACCCGCTGCTGGTGGAGCGGGAACTCGCCGGCCGCGGTGCCTGGTATGAGTTCTTCCCGCGCTCCGAAGGCGCCTTCCGGAACTCCGAAACCGGCGAATGGACCTCCGGCAACTTCCGCACCGCTGCCAAGCGCCTGGACGCCGTCGCCGCCATGGGCTTCGACATCATCTACATGCCGCCGATCCACCCGATCGGTGTACAGCACCGCAAGGGACCGAACAACACCCTGCTGGCCGGACCGCACGATCCGGGGTCACCGTGGGCCATCGGATCCAAGGAGGGCGGACACGACGCCATCCATCCGGACCTCGGCACCTTCGAAGACTTCGACGCCTTTGTGGCGCGGGCCGGTGAGCTGGGGCTGGAAGTCGCCCTGGACCTGGCACTGCAGGCCGCCCCGGACCACCCCTGGGTAGAAAGCCATCCCGAATGGTTCACCACGCGCGTGGACGGCAGCATCGCCTACGCCGAAAACCCGCCGAAGAAGTACCAGGACATCTTCCCGCTCAACTTCGATAACGACCCCGCGGGCCTCTCCAACGAAATCCTCCGCATCGTGCTGCTCTGGGTGAGCCACGGAGTGAAGGTCTTCCGCGTCGACAACCCGCACACCAAGCCAGTGTGGTTCTGGGAATGGCTGATCGGCAAGGTCAACAAGAAGCATCCCGAGGTCATCTTCCTCGCCGAAGCCTTCACCCGCCCGGCAATGATGCACGCACTCGGACGCGCAGGATTCCAGCAGTCCTACACCTACTTCACCTGGCGGAACACGAAGGAGGAGCTGGAGGAGTACTTCCAGGAGGTCAGCCACGAGTCCCCTGCGTACTTCCGGCCGAACTTCTTCGTGAACACTCCGGACATCCTGACCGAGTTCCTGCAGTTCGGCGGGCCGGCCGCGTTCAAGATCCGCGCCGCCCTCGCCGCCACCGCCAGCCCCATCTGGGGCGTCTACGCCGGGTACGAGCTGTACGAGCACGTGGCCCGGCCGGGCGCCGAAGAGTACATCGACAACGAAAAGTTCGAGTACAAGGCCCGGGACTGGGACGCGGCCGCCGCATCCGGCCGGACGCTTGCTCCCTACCTCACCCGGCTGAATGAAATCCGGCACACCCACCCGGCCCTGGGGGACCTGCAGAACCTGACGGTCCACCAGAGCACGGATGACGCCACCGTGGTCTATTCCAAGCACAAGACCCTTCCGGACGGCACCAAGGACACCCTCATCATCGTGGTCAACGTGGATCCCCACGGCACCCGGGAGAGCACCGTGTCACTGGACCTGGCCGCCCTGGAACTCGACCCGGAGGACCTGACCCACAACGGCCGGTTCATGGTGGAGGATCTCTTGACCGGCGAAAGCTGGGAATGGGGGGAGTACAACTACGTCCGGCTGGACGCCCACGTCGAACCCGCCCACATTCTCAGCATCCGGAGGTAGTACGAGTGAGTTTCAGCACGACCAACCCCAGCCACTTCAGTACGAAGGGGACCTTTGAACTCAACGCACCCGGACTCCAGCACGACCCGCTCTGGTACCGGAAAGCGGTGTTCTATGAGGTGCTGGTCCGGGGGTTTGCGGACGGAAACGGTGACGGCTCGGGCGACTTCCACGGCCTGATCGAGAAACTCGATTACCTGCAGTGGCTCGGCGTCGACTGCCTCTGGCTGCCGCCGTTCTTCCAATCCCCGCTCCGGGACGGCGGATACGACATCTCGGATTACAACTCCGTGCTCGATGAGTTCGGCACCATCAGCGACTTCAAGCGGCTCGTGGCCGAGGCACACGCCCGCGGCGTCCGGGTCATCATCGACCTGCCGCTGAACCACACCTCGGACCAGCACCCCTGGTTCCAGGAGTCGCGCAAGGACCCGGACGGACCCTTCGGCGACTTCTATGTGTGGAGCGACACCGACGAAAAGTACCAGGACGCCCGCATCATCTTCGTCGACACCGAGGAGTCCAACTGGACCTTCGACCCGATCCGCCGGCAGTTCTTCTGGCACCGCTTCTTCAGCCACCAGCCGGACCTGAACTTCGAAAACCCCAAGGTCATCGACGCGCTCTTCGACGTCGTGAGGTTCTGGCTGGACCAGGGCATCGACGGCTTCCGGGCCGACGCGATTCCATACCTTTTCGAGGAGGAGGGCACCAACTGCGAAAACCTGCCGCAGACGCACGAGTTCCTCCGCAAGCTGCGCAAGATGGTCGATGAAAGCTACCCGGGCCGCGTGATCATCGCCGAGGCCAACCAGCCTCCCGTGGAGGTCGTGGAGTACTTCGGCACCGAGGAGGAGCCGGAGTGCCACATGGCCTTCCACTTCCCGATCATGCCCCGGCTGTACTACGCGCTGCGGGACCAGAAGGCCGCCCCCATCATCGAGACGATGAAGGACACACCGAACATCCCCGAGGGGGCCCAGTGGGGGACCTTCCTGCGCAACCATGACGAACTGACCCTGGAGATGGTCACGGCGGATGAACGTGCCGCCATGCTCGGATGGTACGCACCGGACCCGCGCATGCGGGCCAACATCGGCATCCGGCGCCGGCTCGCGCCGCTGCTGGACAACTCCCGGTCCGAGATCGAACTGATCAACGCCCTGCTGCTGTCCTTGCCCGGCAGCCCGTTCCTGTACTACGGGGACGAGATCGGCATGGGGGACAACATCTGGCTCGAGGACCGCGATGCGGTCCGCACCCCGATGCAATGGAACCCGGACCGCAACGCCGGGTTCTCGCACGCGGACCCGGGGAAGCTGTACCTGCCGGTCATCCAATCGCTGGTCTATAACTACAGCATGGCCAATGTCGAGGCCGAGGCCGCCCATTCGGGCTCACTGCTGCGGTGGACCCGGCAGATCCTCAGCGTCCGCAGGAACCACCCGGCCTTCGGGCTGGGCGGGTTCGAGCACGTGGAAGCCGATCACGACGTCGTCCTCGCCTACCTGCGCGAGCTTCCCGCCGGCAATTCGGCCGGTGAGGACCCCGAGACGATCCTGTGCGCCTTCAACCTCTCCCAGCACCCGGTCGCGACCACCCTGCGCGTGCCGAGGTTTGCAGGGCGGGGCCTTCGCGACGTCTTCGGCGGGCAGCCCTTCCCCGGCATCGGGGAGGACGGAAGCCTGACCCTGACTCTGGGCAGCCACGATTTCTTCTGGCTGCGGATCCGCTCGGCAGCCTCCAATCCCGCTTCGCCCTTCACCCAGGCGATGCCTATCCTGTCCATCGAAGGTTGATATGACCCGGCCTACTTTGCCCCCTGCCCTCAGCGGACTGCTCGGTGAGTGGCTTCCCCGCCAGCGCTGGTTTCCCGTCAAGACGGCGGAGTTCAGCTTCGAACCGGTCGGCGCGCTGAACCTGGCGGCTCCCGCCCGCGTCGGCGCCGAGTTCGAGGTCTGGCTGCTCGCGGTGACCTATCCGACGGCGGATGGAAACCGGACCGACGTCGTGCAGGTACCGCTTAGCTTCCGCCAGGCCCCGCTGCCCGCGGCTGAGTCCGCGCTGTTGGGGGAGACGGACCAGGCGGGCGCCACGCACGGTGACGCATCAGGGCGGGCGGTTACCGCTGATGACGGCGCTTCCGGCGCCGTCTCCGGGCAACGCTGGATCTACGACGGCGTCCATGACCCGGGGTTTGTCGTCGCGTGGCTGGATCTCATGCGGAGCGGCGAGGCCAGCCCGGCGGGCAACGCCGTCGGGCACCTCGTGGAGTCGGACTACCGTCTGCCCCTCGCCACCGGCTCGGTGAAGGTGCTCTCAGGCGAGCAATCCAACACTTCGGTGATCGTCCACGACGGCGAATCGGCCGCGATCCTCAAGTTCTTCCGGGTCCTGTCCGAGGGCCAGAACCCGGAAGTCGAAATCGGGGCCGCCCTCACCGCCGGCCGCACGGCGGAGGTTCCCGCCACCCTGGGCTGGGTCACCGGAGAATGGGAAGCGCCTGCGGAGGACCCGCAGGGCGGGACCCGATCGGCGCGCGGCGAGCTGGCCGTGGCGCACGAGTTCCTCGCCGGCGGGCTGGATGCCTGGCGGCTGGCCGTCGGTGCGGCAAGCCAGGGACGGGACTTCTCCGCAGAGGCACACGCCCTCGGTGCCGCCACCGCCATGGTGCACCGCAGGCTGGCCGAGTTCCTCGGAGTTGCCTCTGAAGCTGTTCCGGGCGGTGTCATCGCGCCCGGCGTGGCCCAGCGTGTCCGCCAGTCCTGGGCGCAGGCCGCCGGCGCGGTCGGCAGCTACGACGGTGCCCTCGATGAGCTTCTGCAGCGCCTCGACGGCTGCAACGCCGGCCCGCTGCAGCGGATCCACGGGGACCTCCACCTCGGGCAGATCCTCCAGGTGCCCGGCGCGGCCGGCGGAGCTCCCCGATGGGCCATCCTCGACTTCGAGGGCGAGCCGCTGCGGCCGATTTCGGAACGCAGCTTTCCCGACGTGCCGCTGCGCGACGTCGTCGGGATGCTCCGCTCCTTCGATTACGCGGCCGGTGCCGCCGTCCGTGAATCCGCCGACGCCGCCGTTCCGGCGGATTGGGTGGACGACTGCGCCGAGGCTTTCCTGGCCGGTTACGCGGAAGTGGTGCCGGGAAGCATCGACCGCGATTCGCCCCTGTTCGTAGCCCTCTGGCTCGACAAGGCCCTCTATGAAGTCATCTATGAATTACGGAACAGGCCGGACTGGCTTTCCATTCCGGTCAACGCATCACGACGTCTCCTTGGCAGTACAGGCTCCGGCGTTCCCGCCGAAGTCGAAGCGGAAGGTATCACAATGACAGCAGCACGGATCGATCGGCCCGGAGCTCCGCTCCCCGTAGACTCGGACACCCTCGCAAGGGTCGCGGCGGGCGAACACCACGCCCCGCACTCCGTCCTCGGCGCGCACCTCGATGACCACGGGCACGTCACCATACGGACCGTGAAGCATATGGCGGAGTCCGTTTCCGTTATCACGGCAGCCGGCACGTTCCCCATGGACCACGAGTCCGGCGGCGTCTGGGTGGCCGTGCTGGAACCGCTGGAGCGCGGGCATGTGCCGGACTACCGCCTCGAGGTGACCTATGAGGGCGAAGGGCCACTGACCGTGGACGACCCCTACCGGTATCTGCCCACGGTCGGGGAAGTGGACCTTCACCTGATCGGTGAGGGCCGGCACGAACGGCTCTGGGACGTGCTCGGGGCGCACGTCCAGCACTACAAGTCCTCCCTCGGCGACGTGGACGGCGTCTCCTTCGCTGTGTGGGCACCGAACGGGCAGGCCGTCCGGGTGAAGGGTGACTTCAACGGCTGGGACGGACGGGAGCAGTCCATGCGCTCCCTGGGCTCCTCCGGAGTCTGGGAACTCTTCATCCCCGGCGTTTTGGCAGGGGCGTGCTACAAGTTCGAAATCCGGACGCGGCACGGTTACTGGGTGGAGAAGGCGGATCCGCTGGCCTTCGGTACCGAGGTACCTCCGCTGACGGCATCCCGCGTGGTCGAACCGTCGTATGCCTTCAGGGACGACGAGTGGATGAAGGCCCGGGCCGCCCGGGATCCGCACAACGCGCCCATGAGCGTCTACGAGGTCCACCTCGGCTCCTGGCGGCTGGGCCTTGGCTACCGGGAGCTCGCCAAAGAGCTCGTCGACTACGTCAAGGAACTCGGGTTCACCCACGTTGAATTCATGCCCGTGGCCGAGCACCCCTTCGGCGGGTCATGGGGCTACCAGGTCACGTCTTACTTTGCCCCGACCTCCCGCTTCGGCCACCCGGACGAGTTCCGGCACCTCGTGGATGAACTGCACCAGGCCGGCATCGGCGTCCTGCTCGACTGGGTGCCGGCGCACTTCCCGAAAGACGAGTGGGCGCTGGCCCGCTTCGACGGCGAGACCCTCTACGAGCACGGGGATCCGAACCTGGGAGAGCACCCGGACTGGGGCACCCTGATCTTCGACTTCGGCCGGCGCGAGGTCCGCAACTTCCTCGTGTCGAATGCGCTCTACTGGCTGGATGAATTCCACATCGATGGCCTGCGCGTGGACGCCGTCGCTTCCATGCTTTACCTGGACTACTCCCGCGAGGAAGGCCAGTGGCGGCCGAACCGTTTCGGCGGACGGGAGAACCTCGAGGCGATGTCCTTCCTGCAGGAGGTCAATGCCACGGTCTACAAGACGCATCCGGGCGCGGTCATGATTGCCGAAGAGTCAACGGCGTTCCCGGGTGTCACAGCCCCCACCAGCCAGGGCGGACTCGGCTTCGGCCTCAAATGGAACATGGGCTGGATGCACGACTCGCTCAAGTACATGGCCGAGGATCCGTACAACCGCAGGTGGCACCACGGCACCATCACCTTCTCCATGGTCTACGCCTTCACGGAGAACTTCCTGCTGCCCATCAGCCACGACGAAGTCGTGCACGGCAAGGGGTCCATGCTCCGCAAGATGCCCGGGGACCGCTGGCAGCAGCTGGCCAACCTGCGCGCCTTCCTGGGCTACCAGTGGGCGCACCCGGGCAAGCAGCTGATCTTCATGGGAACCGAGTTCGGCCAGGAAGCGGAATGGTCCGAACAGCACGGCCTTGACTGGTACCTGGCGGAAATCCCGGCCCACCGCGGCGTGCAGCTCCTGACCAGGGACCTGAACCAGCTGTACAGCTCCACTCCCGCACTGTTCGAGCTCGACAACGATCCCGCGGGCTTCGAGTGGATCGACGGAGGTGACGCCAACCGCAACGTGCTGACCTTCATCCGCCGCGACAAGGCCGGCAACCCGGTGGTTTGCGCATTCAACTTCTCGGGCAGCCCGCACCTGGACTATGTCCTGGGAGTGCCCGCGGAAGGTGAGTGGCAGGAAGTGCTCAACACTGACGCCGCCAGCTACGGCGGCTCCGGCGTCCAGAACGAGGGAACGCTGACAGCTACGGCCGCCGATACACACGGCCAGCCGGCTTCCCTTACCGTCACGCTTCCCCCGCTGGGGGCAACGTACTTCAAGCCCAAGGCCTAGCGGCAGCGACGGTGAAAGGCCCGGAACCCCCGTGGTTCCGGGCTTTTCACCGTCCCGGGCAGGACCGTCTGAGGGGCCGCTTTGTCACGCCGCGAAAGTGGTGGTACAGTTTATTTCCGCGCTGCTCCCCGGAGTTGATCGGCCACCGCGACCCAGATGCCAACGGCAATGAGTCGGACCGCCGATTTGACTAGGGTGAAGCGGTCGGGTAAGTTTGAAAAGTTGCTCCGGAGCGATCCGCGACTGTGATGGTTGTGGTGGTGCCGGGTGTGTCTGTTGTTTGAGAACTCAATAGTGTGCCAAGTTTGTTGATACCAATTTATTGTAATGGATTGGTTGTTTTGCCGGATTATGCCACCCCGTGGTGTGGTCTGGTTTTTACAGCTGGTTTCAAATTTTGTGCAGCCGATGGCTCCCGTTTTCCCGGGGGTTGTTGGTTGTGTCTGTTTTTCTTCAACGGAGAGTTTGATCCTGGCTCAGGATGAACGCTGGCGGCGTGCTTAACACATGCAAGTCGAACGATGATCCCAGCTTGCTGGGGGATTAGTGGCGAACGGGTGAGTAACACGTGAGTAACCTGCCCTTAACTCTGGGATAAGCCTGGGAAACTGGGTCTAATACCGGATATGACTCCTCATCGCATGGTGGGGGGTGGAAAGCTTTTTGTGGTTTTGGATGGACTCGCGGCCTATCAGCTTGTTGGTGAGGTAATGGCTCACCAAGGCGACGACGGGTAGCCGGCCTGAGAGGGTGACCGGCCACACTGGGACTGAGACACGGCCCAGACTCCTACGGGAGGCAGCAGTGGGGAATATTGCACAATGGGCGCAAGCCTGATGCAGCGACGCCGCGTGAGGGATGACGGCCTTCGGGTTGTAAACCTCTTTCAGTAGGGAAGAAGCGAAAGTGACGGTACCTGCAGAAGAAGCGCCGGCTAACTACGTGCCAGCAGCCGCGGTAATACGTAGGGCGCAAGCGTTATCCGGAATTATTGGGCGTAAAGAGCTCGTAGGCGGTTTGTCGCGTCTGCCGTGAAAGTCCGGGGCTCAACTCCGGATCTGCGGTGGGTACGGGCAGACTAGAGTGATGTAGGGGAGACTGGAATTCCTGGTGTAGCGGTGAAATGCGCAGATATCAGGAGGAACACCGATGGCGAAGGCAGGTCTCTGGGCATTAACTGACGCTGAGGAGCGAAAGCATGGGGAGCGAACAGGATTAGATACCCTGGTAGTCCATGCCGTAAACGTTGGGCACTAGGTGTGGGGGACATTCCACGTTTTCCGCGCCGTAGCTAACGCATTAAGTGCCCCGCCTGGGGAGTACGGCCGCAAGGCTAAAACTCAAAGGAATTGACGGGGGCCCGCACAAGCGGCGGAGCATGCGGATTAATTCGATGCAACGCGAAGAACCTTACCAAGGCTTGACATGAACCGGAAACGCCTGGAAACAGGTGCCCCGCTTGCGGTCGGTTTACAGGTGGTGCATGGTTGTCGTCAGCTCGTGTCGTGAGATGTTGGGTTAAGTCCCGCAACGAGCGCAACCCTCGTTCTATGTTGCCAGCGCGTGATGGCGGGGACTCATAGGAGACTGCCGGGGTCAACTCGGAGGAAGGTGGGGACGACGTCAAATCATCATGCCCCTTATGTCTTGGGCTTCACGCATGCTACAATGGCCGGTACAAAGGGTTGCGATACTGTGAGGTGGAGCTAATCCCAAAAAGCCGGTCTCAGTTCGGATTGGGGTCTGCAACTCGACCCCATGAAGTCGGAGTCGCTAGTAATCGCAGATCAGCAACGCTGCGGTGAATACGTTCCCGGGCCTTGTACACACCGCCCGTCAAGTCACGAAAGTTGGTAACACCCGAAGCCGGTGGCCTAACCCCTTGTGGGAGGGAGCTGTCGAAGGTGGGACTGGCGATTGGGACTAAGTCGTAACAAGGTAGCCGTACCGGAAGGTGCGGCTGGATCACCTCCTTTCTAAGGAGCACCTACAAATTATCCGGCCCGTGTATGCGGGTGTGGGGGTTTGTCAGGAGTACGCCCGTTGCGCAGACGATTGTTCTGCGGCGGGTGCTCACGGGTGGAATATCAGCAAATAGCGGCCGCGTGTTTTCCTGTCCTGACCCAGTACGGATCCTCTCTTCGGAGGGTGGTCCTGGAACGGTCCCGGGATGGGGGGAGGCGGTTTAGTGTTTGGCACACTGTTGGGTCCTGAGACAACAGGACCATGGCATGGCCTTGTTTCCCGCGTTGTGCGGGGGGCGGGGTTGTGGTGTGGGGCTTGTGTGTTTCTGGTTTCCTGGCTGCACCGATCACACGGTTTGCCCTTTTGGGGGTTGTGTGTGGGGTGTGTGGTACGGGGTTGTTGTTTGAGAACTACATAGTGGACGCGAGCATCTTTTATAAGAAGCAATTTCCAAGAATATGAACCTGGATCTGTTCCGTGATGTGGCTGCTGCTTTTGGGTGGTGGCTGGTTGCGGTCTGGTTCCATGGTTCTCTCGTGAATTACTCCTTGATCTTTTGTGGTCAAGTTTTTAAGAGCACACGGTGGATGCCTTGGCATTAGGAGCCGAAGAAGGACGTAGGAATCTGCGATAAGCCTGGGGGAGTCGATAACCGGACTGTGATCCCAGGGTGTCCGAATGGGGAAACCCCGCCAGACGCGCGAGTGATCTGGTGACCCGCATCTGAACACATAGGGTGCGTGGAGGGAACGCGGGGAAGTGAAACATCTCAGTACCCGCAGGAAGAGAAAACAATAGTGATTCCGTCAGTAGTGGCGAGCGAACGCGGATCAGGCTAAACCGTTCCATGTGTGATAGCCGGCGGGCGTTGCATGGTCGGGGTTGTGGGACTTTCCATACCATCTCTGCCGGGGTGGTGGGGTGTGATGTGCAGGCATAGGTGAACGGTCTTGAAAGGCCGGCCAGAGAGGGTGTGAGCCCCGTAACCGAAATGTTGTGTACCGCCTGTGAGAGTATCCCAAGTAGCACGGGGCCCGAGAAATCCCGTGTGAATCTGTCAGGACCACCTGATAAGCCTAAATACTCCCTAATGACCGATAGCGGACCAGTACCGTGAGGGAAAGGTGAAAAGTACCCCGGGAGGGGAGTGAAACAGTACCTGAAACCGTGTGCTTACAATCCGTCGGAGCATCTGCAGCTTGCTGTATGGGTGTGACGGCGTGCCTTTTGAAGAATGAGCCTGCGAGTTAGTGTTACGTCGCGAGGTTAACCCGTGTGGGGAAGCCGTAGCGAAAGCGAGTCTGAACAGGGCGTTGCAGTGGCGTGATCTAGACCCGAAGCGAAGTGATCTACCCATGGCCAGGTTGAAGCGACGGTAAGACGTCGTGGAGGACCGAACCCACTTCAGTTGAAAATGGAGGGGATGAGCTGTGGGTAGGGGTGAAAGGCCAATCAAACTTCGTGATAGCTGGTTCTCCCCGAAATGCATTTAGGTGCAGCGTTGCGTGTTTCTTACCGGAGGTAGAGCTACTGGATGGCTAATGGGCCCTACAAGGTTACTGACGTCAGCCAAACTCCGAATGCCGGTAAGTGAGAGCGCAGCAGTGAGACTGTGGGGGATAAGCTTCATAGTCGAGAGGGAAACAGCCCAGACCACCAACTAAGGCCCCTAAGCGTGTGCTAAGTGGGAAAGGATGTGGAGTTGCGAAGACAACCAGGAGGTTGGCTTAGAAGCAGCCATCCTTAAAAGAGTGCGTAATAGCTCACTGGTCAAGTGATTCCGCGCCGACAATGTAGCGGGGCTCAAGTACACCGCCGAAGTTGTGGATTTCAGATATTAGCCAAGCCCTCGTGGTTCAGGCGTCTGGAGTGGTAGGGGAGCGTCGTGTGGGCGGTGAAGTCGCGGTGGAAACCAGCGGTGGAGCCTACACGAGTGAGAATGCAGGCATGAGTAGCGAAAGACGGGTGAGAAACCCGTCCGCCGAATGATCAAGGGTTCCAGGGTCAAGCTAATCTGCCCTGGGTAAGTCGGGACCTAAGGCGAGGCCGACAGGCGTAGTCGATGGACAACGGGTTGATATTCCCGTACCGGCGAAAAACCGCCCATGCTGAACAGGGGATACTAACCGCCCGAGACCTGCCCGATCACCCTTGTGGTGTGAGGGTTTTGGTGGAGCGCGGGACCTGATCCTGGGAGGCAAGCGTATTAACAGGTGTGACGCAGGAAGGTAGCCGAGCCGGGCGATGGTTGTCCCGGTCTAAGGATGTAGGGCGAACGGTAGGCAAATCCGCCGTTCATGATGCCTGAGACCCGATGGGACCCCCGTATGGGGGGATTCGGTGATCCTATGCTGCCGAGAAAAGCATCGACGCGAGGTTTTAGCCGCCCGTACCCCAAACCGACACAGGTGATCAGGTAGAGAATACTAAGGCGATCGAGAGAATTATGGTTAAGGAACTCGGCAAAATGCCCCCGTAACTTCGGGAGAAGGGGGGCCCCCATCGTGATCCGCACTTGCTGCGGGGAGCGTGCAGGGGCCGCAGAGACCAGGGGGAAGCGACTGTTTACTAAAAACACAGGTCCGTGCGAAGTCGCAAGACGATGTATACGGACTGACTCCTGCCCGGTGCTGGAAGGTTAAGAGGACCGGTTAGCCGCAAGGCGAAGCTGAGAATTTAAGCCCCAGTAAACGGCGGTGGTAACTATAACCATCCTAAGGTAGCGAAATTCCTTGTCGGGTAAGTTCCGACCTGCACGAATGGAGTAACGACTTCCCCGCTGTCTCAACCATAAACTCGGCGAAATTGCAGTACGAGTAAAGATGCTCGTTACGCGCAGCAGGACGGAAAGACCCCGAGACCTTTACTATAGTTTGGTATTGGTGTTCGGAGTGGCTTGTGTAGGATAGGTGGGAGACGTTGAAGCCCTCACGCCAGTGGGGGTGGAGTCATCGTTGAAATACCACTCTGGTCACTTTGGACATCTAACTTCGGCCCGTAATCCGGGTCAGGGACAGTGCCTGATGGGTAGTTTAACTGGGGCGGTTGCCTCCTAAAAAGTAACGGAGGCGCCCAAAGGTTCCCTCAGCCTGGTTGGCAATCAGGTGTCGAGTGTAAGTGCACAAGGGAGCTTGACTGTGAGAGAGACATCTCGAGCAGGGACGAAAGTCGGGACTAGTGATCCGGCGGTACATTGTGGAATGGCCGTCGCTCAACGGATAAAAGGTACCTCGGGGATAACAGGCTGATCTTGCCCAAGAGTCCATATCGACGGCATGGTTTGGCACCTCGATGTCGGCTCGTCGCATCCTGGGGCTGGAGTAGGTCCCAAGGGTTGGGCTGTTCGCCCATTAAAGCGGTACGCGAGCTGGGTTTAGAACGTCGTGAGACAGTTCGGTCCCTATCCGCTGCGCGCGCAGGAAATTTGAGAAGGGCTGTCCTTAGTACGAGAGGACCGGGACGGACGAACCTCTGGTGTGTCAGTTGTACTGCCAAGTGCACCGCTGATTAGCTACGTTCGGATGGGATAACCGCTGAAAGCATCTAAGCGGGAAGCTCGCTTCGAGATGAGATTTCCATACACCTTGTGTGTGAGAGGCCCCCAGCCAGACCACTGGGTTGATAGGCCGGATGTGGAAGCGAGGACTAACGACTCGTGAAGCTGACCGGTACTAATAGGCCGATAACTTACACCACACACCACCCCCGCAAACGGCACTTCAAAAGACGTTTGCACCACGGGGTGGTAAAAAGAAACAAGACTGCTTGCGTCCACTATGTGGTTCCCAACCAACAAACCCGTTGCTTGAGAACCGAACAACTGAATAACAACACCACCCCTGCCCTCACCGGCAGGAGCACAAGTTGTAACCACACACACTTCCCACCCTCGGCCCAGGCCTGGGGGGCGGGTAACAGGGTTACGGCGGTCATAGCGTGGGGGAAACGCCCGGTCCCATCCCGAACCCGGAAGCTAAGACCCACAGCGCCGATGGTACTGCACCCGGGAGGGTGTGGGAGAGTAGGTCACCGCCGGACATAAATTAACACGGTCGAGAGCCTCCAACCACCAGGTCGGAGGCTCTCCCGCATTTAAGCGCCAAAAGGAGGGCAGGGGGTCCCGCGGGTAGAGTAAATGCCCATGGACAACCTCTTTAGCCACGCTCCTGCCGATCCGCCGGAAAGCCCGGAGCCCGCCGTCGGAGACGGCCTCGAGCCCCTCGTCTACACGATCGTTGTGCCGGGCGCCGTCGCCCGCACTTTCGTCGGCTTCACCGAGCATACGCATCTCTGGTGGCCGCTCGAGGACCACAGCGTCTTCGGCGCCGGCTCCTACGTAGAGTTCGAAGAGAACCTGATTCTGGAGACCGCAGACGATGGCAGGACCTCCATCTGGGGTTCCATTGACGACTGGCAGCCGCCGCTATCCTTCCACGCCAGCTGGCACCCCGGCACCTCGGCCGTCTGGTCCACGGAACTCCGGGTGGCGTTCCGTGCGATGGACGCCGGCACCGAGCTCCGGCTGGTGCACAGCGGTTGGGAAGGGGCGGAGGACCCCGTAGCCGCCCGAGCGGAATATGAAGCAGGCTGGCCGGGCGTGCTGCAGCGGTTCCTGCGGTTCATGGGCGGCGCTGACAGCTGAGCCTGGGTTCGTGGAAATGAGTACCGGCGCATCCCTGAGGAAGGGCCTTTCCGGTTTAGACTGAAGGCCGAATTCGAAGAACTGGAGATTGAATGAGCATCACTGGCGAGCTCACCTCTGCCCTGGGACCGACAAAGGTCCTGCTTGACGAGCCGACGCTGGCGGCTTACGCAGTCGACGAAGCCCCGGTGCTGGACTACCAGCTGCCCCTGGCAGTGGTCTTCGCCGAATCCGTGGAAGACGTGCAGGCGACCGTCCGTGCCTGCGCGGCACGTGGCGTCCCCCTGGTGGCCCGCGGAGCAGGCACAGGAGTGTCGGGCGGCGCTCATGCCAGCCAGGGCAGCATCGTGCTCAGCCTGGAGCGCATGAACCGCATCCTGGACCTCAACCCGGACGACGAGACGGCCGTCGTCGAGCCCGGCGTCGTCAACGCGGACCTTAACGCCGCCGCCGCACCGCACGGCCTGATGTATGCCCCGGACCCGGCAAGTTACAAGAGATCCACCATCGGCGGGAACGTGGCCACCAATGCCGGCGGGCTGCGCTGCGCGAAATACGGCGTAACGCGCGATTCCGTCCTGGCCCTCGGCGTTGTCCTCGCAGACGGGTCGCTCATCCACACAGGCCACCAGACCTTTAAGGGCGTCGCCGGCTACGACCTCACCGGGCTGTTCGTGGGCTCCGAGGGGACCTTGGGCATCGTCGTCGGCGTTACGGTCCGGCTGAAGTACCTGCCGCCCGAGGTGCACACGATTGCTGCCTTCTACCCCGACTTCCGCAGCGCGGCAGCAGGCGTTCTCGCCGTCGGCCGGGCGCGGGTGCAGCCGGCCATCATGGAACTGCTCGACGGCGGCTCCCTTGCCCACTTGGACGCGGTGCACGGCTCAGACCTCGCCGCGCGCGGGGCAGCGTTGCTGCTCATCCAGACAGACGGTTTCGGGGCGGACGCCGAGGCGGCAGCCATACGACCCCTGCTCGTGGCCGGCGGGGCCGTGGTGACCATGGAGGCGAACGCCGAGGCCGAGGAACTTGTGGAGCTCCGCCGCAGCAGCCGTGGAGTCGGGGACGAGGACGAATACCGGGTGGGTGAGGACGTTGCCGTGCCCCGTTCCCGTCTGGTGGACTACGTGGCCGAGTTGGAGGCCATGGCCGTGACGTACGGGGTCCACCTGAAGGTGGTCGCGCACGCGGGCGACGGCAACCTGCACCCCACCTTCTGGGTGGACCGGCCGGATAGCTCGGTCGACTCCGACGCGTTGGAACGCCTTGGTGCGGCCCTGGACAAGTCCGTCACTATTGCCCTTGCGATGGGCGGCACCATCACCGGCGAGCACGGTATCGGCCAGTACAAGCTGCGCTGGCTTGGACTCGAGCAGAAGGAGCCGGTGCGCGAACTGCAGCGCCGGATCAAGGAGCTGTTCGACCCCGCAGGCATCCTGAACCCCGGCAAGGCCATCTAGAGCGCCCCGCTTCCCGTCTCACCCAACTGGCTAACACTTAACGTCATTCTGAGCTCTGAGAACGGCGTTAACTGCCAGCCAGTTGTGTTGCGGGGAGCCCCTAGTCGTCGGAGTCGGGGTATTCCTCGACGGATTCGTCGGCGCCGTAGCGGGACTCTTCGCTTTCCACCGCCAGGATCTTCAGAAGCTCGGTGTCCGGGTTGAGCATGATGGCGGCCTCGTCGCGGCGGTGGCGCAGCTCGGAGTCGATGTAAGACTGCACCGCTTCAGCCAGCGGAATGTGCCGGTTCTCCTTCTCGGACATGTACCAGCGGTGCTCAAGGATCTCGTGCACGGCCTCGGCCGGTTCGAGCTTGCCGGAGAGGTCCCGGGGGATGGCGCGGACAATCGGCTCGAAGATCTGGCTGACCCAAAGGTGGGCGCTGTATTCCTCGTCCATGTCCGGGTTGTTGTCCGCACGGAACGAGTCCATGTCATTCAGCAGGCGGCGTGCCTGGTTTTCCTGGGCATCCAGTCCCGTCAGGCGCAGCAGCCGGCGCTGGTGGTGCCCGGCATCCACCACCTTGGGCTGGAGCTGGATGGTGGAGCCGTTCTGCGTGGTCTTAATGGCATATTCGCCGACGTCGAACCCGAGCTCGTTGAGCCGCCGGATGCGAGCAGCCACGCGCCAACGCTCGCCGATCTCAAAGGATTCCTTCTCGGTCAGCTCCGTCCAGAGCCGGCGGTAGCTGTCCATGATGAGTTCGCTGGTGGCCACGGGATCCACCTTTTCCTCGATCAGGCCGCCGTCGAGCAAGTCCATCAGTTCGCCGGCGATGTTGACGCGCGCTATCTCGAGGTCGTATTCGCGCTGCCCGGTGGAAAGGTCCGGATAGAGCTCACCGGTCTCCGCGTCCACCAGGTACGCGGCGAACGCGCCCGCGTCACGGCGGAACAGGGTGTTGGAAAGCGAGACGTCGCCCCAGTAAAAGCCGATCAGGTGCAGCCGGACCATCAGGAGGGCCTGGGCATCGATGAGGCGGGTGAGGGTGTCCTTGCGCAGCATCTGGGAGAAGAGCGCACGGTAGGGCATGGAGAACTTCAGGTGCCGCGTGACGAGGACGGGGTTGAGCGGGCGGCCGTCCGGCGTGGTGCGCCCGGTGATGACCGCCACCGGCTCCACGCAGGGGACATCGAGCCGGGCCAGCTTGCGCAGCATGTGGTACTCGTGGCGCGCGACGTGCTCTGAGGTCTCCTTGATGGCGATGACAGAACCGCCGAAATGGGCGAACCGCACGATGTGCCGGGAGATGCCGCGGGGGAGTGCAGCGAGGTATTCCGCGGGCCAGTCCTCAAGCGCCACGTGCCAGGGCAGGTCAAGCAGTTCGGGCTCGGCGGCGGCCGCGGTGATGCTCAGGGAACTGGAAGTCGCAGTGCTCTTGGCGTCGTTGGCGCTGGCGGCTTCAAATCGGGGCAGCTTTCCGATCTGACCGTAGTCGGTGGGTTCGTCGTGCCACTGGGCGTTGCTTTCCTCGGTCATGTGCCAATTCTTCCGTACTCGGGGCAATGGCCCTAACGATCGGGCCAGGTCTGCCGGTTAAAGGCGGACGGCGGCCCTCCGGTGAGGAGGACCGCCGTCGATCTCAAGCTAGGGTGCCCGTGGGTGGGCCCACGCGGGTAGGGTTCCCTGGCCGAAGCGGAGCGAGGCTAGGGTGCCGGTGGGTGGGCCCACGCGGGCAGGGTTCCCTGGCCGAAGCGGAGCGAGGCTAGGGTGCCCGTGGGGTCAGTCGCCCAGGCGCAGGCCGGTCTTGGTGTCGAACAGGTGCACGTGGCCTGACTGGGGGCGGACCCAGATGGACTCGCCCTTCATCGGGGGACGGCGTCCGTCGACGCGGGCCACGATGTCGTGGCTCTTGCCGTCCAGCGTGGTGTGCCCGTAGACGTAAGCGTCGGCGCCGAGTTCCTCAACGACGTCGACCTCGACCTGAAGGCCTTCGCCCTCCGGTGCGTTCTCGAGGTCTTCCGGGCGGGAACCGACGGTGACGGTCTGGCCGTGCGCTTCGTCAAGGACATCGCGGGGTACCGGGTAGACGGTGCCGCCGAACTGGACACCGCCGTCGACGACGGGCAGTTCCAGCAGGTTCATCGCGGGGGAGCCGATGAAGCCGGCAACGAAGACGTTCTTCGGCTTGTCGTAGAGGTTGCGCGGGGTGTCAACCTGCATCAGCAGGCCGTCCTTCAGCACGGCGACGCGATCGCCCATGGTCATGGCCTCGACCTGGTCGTGGGTCACGTAGACCGTGGTGACGCCCAGGCGGCGGGTCAGGGACGCGATCTGCGTGCGGGTCTGCACGCGCAGCTTGGCGTCCAGGTTGGACAGCGGCTCGTCCATGAGGAAGACCTGCGGGTTACGCACGATGGCGCGGCCCATGGCTACGCGCTGCCGCTGGCCGCCGGAGAGTGCCTTCGGCTTCCGGTCCAGGTACGGCTCGAGGTCCAGGAGCTTGGCAGCTTCACGGACACGCTCGGCGCGCTCTTCCTTGCTGACGCCGGCGATCTTCAGGGCGAAGCCCATGTTGTCGGCAACAGTCATGTGCGGGTACAGCGCGTAGTTCTGGAAAACCATTGCGATGTCGCGGTCCTTCGGCGGAACGTCAGTGACGTCACGGTCGCCGATCAGAATCCGGCCGGAGTTCACGTCCTCAAGTCCGGCGAGCATCCGCAGCGAGGTCGACTTTCCGCAGCCGGAGGGTCCAACGAGGACGAGGAATTCGCCGTCGGCGATTTCGATGTTGAGCTTGTCAACAGCGGGCTTTTCGGTGCCCGGATACAGACGTGTTGCGTTGTCAAAAGTAACTGTAGCCACAGTTATCAATCCCTTCACCGGCAGGTACGTGCCGGACGATCCGTAGTGAATGGTCTTTTTATGCAGTTGTTGATTCAGTTGTGGTTCCGCTCATGCGCATACTCCCCGGCCGAGGCCGAGGAGTATCCAGCGACGCCGCACGGTTCTTGTGCGCAACATCACACCTAGAGTATGTCAGATTTCTAGCAAATGGGCCAAAACGTTACGAATGTCACGCGTGATCCGGCTTACGGCCCCGTTAGGCGCCCAGTGCCCGACGGCGTTCCCGGAGGAGCGCCTCCAGCAGTTCGGCGACGTGCACCGGCGCCTCGACGCGGAATTCGGCCTGGGTGAAATCCAGTCCGACCTTCACGCCGACGTCTCCCGGCAGCAGCCGGCCCAGGGCGTCTTCGTCAGTGACGTCATCACCGGCGAAGACCACGGCCGAGGCACCCGTGGCTTGCCGCAGGAAGTCCACCGCCTCACCTTTGGAGGCATGCACCACGGCGGTTTCCAGGACGCGGTTGCCGTCCTTCAGGAAGACACCCGGCCGGTCCTGCAACGTGGCGCGGGCCGCCCCCACGGCATCCTCGGCGACGTCGTCGGCGGCAAGCCTCGTGTGGAGCACGACGCCGGCGGGCTTGTCCTCCAGCAGCGTGCCCGGCGCCTGGTCCACGATCTCCTCCAGGACCCGGCGGATGTCGGCCAGCTCTTCCCGCTGCGTCTCGTCGAGGACAAGGGGGGAGGAGCCCGGGCCCATCCACGCTTCCGCCCCGTGACTGCCGATCAGAAGCGTCTTTTCCGGCGGGAAGGCAGTGGCACGGAGGCTGTCCAGCGCGCGCCCCGAGATGAGCGCCGTCGACGTCCGCGGCAGTTCGGTCAGGGCGCTGAAGGCTGCGGCCGAACGCGGGAGCGAACGGGAATCCGCCGCGTGGTCCACCAGGGGGGCCATGGTGCCGTCGAAATCCATTGCGATGAGGAGGTGGTCCGTGGCTGCCACCCGGCGGACGGCCTCCAGCAGCGCGGGGGAGAGGGACAGCGGCGAGGCCTCAGGAGTCATCGCGGATCACCTTCTCTTTAAGGGCGCTCAGGAAGTCGGAGGACCAGAGGTCGACGTCGTGGTCCAGGATCTGTTTGCGCATGGCGCGCATCCGGCGTCCGGCCTCCGCCGGTTGCATGTTGACGGCCCTCATGATCGTGTCTTTAAGCCCATCGATGTCGTGCGGGTTCATCAGGAGGGCCTGCTTGAGCTGGTCCGCGGCGCCGGCGAACTCGCTGAGGACGAGGGCGCCGTCGTTGTTCGTGCGGGCCGTGACATATTCCTTGGCCACGAGGTTCATGCCGTCCCGGAGCGCGGTGACCAGCATGACGTCCGCTGCCAGGTACAGCGCCACCATCTCCTCGATGGGGTAGCTGTGGTGCAGGTAGCGCACGGCACTGTGCTGCATGGTGTCGTAGGTGCCGTTGATGTGGCCGACCGTCCCTTCGACCTCCTCGCGCAGCAGCCGGTACTGTTCGACGCGTTCCCGGCTGGGGCTCGCCACCTGGATTAGCGCGGCGTCCTCCACCGTGACCTTGCCGTCCGCCAGCAGTTCCTCATAGGCCTTGAGGCGGTGCCGGATGCCCTTGGTGTAGTCGAGACGGTCCACGCCAAGCAGGATCGTCTTGGGGTCGCCCAGGTCGCTGCGGATCTGGCGGGCTCGCTCGATGATTTCGGGTTTCCGCGCCAGCTCGCTGATCTGCCGGACATCAATCGAGATGGGGAACGCCTGGGCGCGGGCGATATGGGTGGTCTCACCGTCGGAGCCCCGGACGTGGATCTGTTGCTGTTTGACGCTGGCGCCGAGGAAGCGGCGGGCGGAGCGCATGAAGTTGCCGGCGTCGCTGCTGCGCTGGAAGCCGATGAGGTCGGCCCCGAGCAGCCCGTCAATGATCGCCCGCCGCCACGGCAGCTGGGCAAAGATCTCCGGCGGCGGGAAGGGGATGTGGTTGAAGAAGCCGATTTTCAGGTCCGGCCGTGCCTCGCGGAGCATCTTGGGGACGAGCTGGAGCTGGTAGTCCTGCACCCAGACCGTGGCGCCGTCGCTCGCATTGTTGATGACGGCGTCCGCGAATCTGCGGTTGACCTTCCGGTATGAGTCCCACCAGGTCCGGTGGAACTCCGGGGGCGCGACGACGTCGTGGTACAGGGGCCAGAGCGTGGAGTTCGAGAAGCCCTCGTAGAACAGTTCGATGTCTTCGGTGCTCAGCTGGACCGGGACCAGGTCGATGCCCCCGTGGCTGAAGGGCTTCACGGTTTCATCGGGGGCACCGTGCCAGCCCACCCAGGCGCCGTCGGTCTTTGTCATCATGGGTGCCAGGGCGGTGACCAGGCCGCCTGGGGAGCGGCGCCAGCCGTCCTCGCAGCCGCGCTCCTCCGGCGAGCAGCGGTCCACGGGAAGGCGGTTGGAAACCACCATGAAGTCGTAGGGTGAATCTGTCGCTGCCGTGGGTTCGGAGCCGTCGCCCCGGGTTGTTCCGTCCGCTTCGATGGTCTGTTCCTCGCCGTGGTCGGCGCGGTCCTCTGCTTGCATTGCTGCCCCCTGGGGTCGCTTGTGGCTCTCTGCCCACCCTAGCCGGACGTAATCTTCCGGGCCATTCGTCCACCGTGGGCAGGCAGGGAAACTTGAAAGCGCAAGCTCTCAGTTTTCTCCCCTAAAATGATGTGGTTGCCACCCAGTGGAGCATTCCAGGCCGATCGACACGAGGAACTAATGAGCCCCGCAAACGACCCCCGTCAGTCCAAAGCAGAGCGTACTGTCGCGGCGCGCGAGAAAGCCCGTGAGATCCGCGAGGCGAAGCTGAAGAAGGACAAGCGCAACAAAATGCTCATCGGCTGGGGCATTGTTGCCGCCGTCGTCGCCATCCTCGCCATTGTGGCACTGGTGGTCACCTCGAGCATCAAGAACAACGCCCCGATCGCCGATGACGGCCCGACGCCGGCCAACGGCAACATCCACGGCGGCGTCACCTTGTTGGCCAACGCTGAAGTCGCAAAGTCGCCCGCGGCGAGCGTTAAGGCCGCCGACCTTCCGGCGGCGCCGGCCACACCGCCGGCTGAGCTCGCGGCGCCGGGCGCCGAGCCGGAGGCCGGCAAGCCCGTCAAGGTGGTCCTCTACATCGACTTCATTTGCCCCGTCTGCAAGAACTTCGAGGCCCAGTACAACGAAACCCTGACAAGCCTGCGCAACGAAGGCAAGATCACCGTGGAGTACCGGCCGCTGGGCTTCCTGGACAGCCGCTCGAGCACCAACTATTCCTCCCGCGCGGCAAATGCGGCCGCGTGTGTTGTTAATGAGTCCCCGGAGAAGTACTCGGACTTCGTCAACGCGCTCTTCGACAAACAGCCCGCAGAAGGCGGGGCCGGCCTGTCCGACACGGAACTGAAGAAGATGGCCACGGACGTCGGAGCGGCGAGCATCGACAAGTGCGTGGATGACAAGACGTACCGCCCTTACGTGAAGTACACCACCAAGGAAGCCGCCGCCATCGGCGTCACGGGAACGCCCACCGTCTTCGTCGAAGGCAAGCAGTGGGGCAAGGGTGACAGCGCCCAGACTCCGTTTGACCAGTTCCTGACGGCCGCCATCGACGCCAAGAAGTAACAGGGCACCCGCGCCCGCATCAGCAGTCGGCCCGGTCCGGATTCGTCCGGGACCGGGCCGGCTGTTTTTGTGCCGGCCTCCGGCACCCGGGCGGGCTGGCTTCGTCCCGGCACGCGCCCCGACCGGGTTTTTCCCACCGGGGGTCCGTGGGCTAACCTTATGTAGCGCCGTGGCGCCTGCCCCTTTTCCGGGGCATGGCCCATCTGGCGCGAAGGAATGCCTCCTTAGCTCAGTTGGCCAGAGCACCGCTCTTGTAAAGCGGGGGTCGTCGGTTCGAATCCGACAGGGGGCCCACGAAATAACCGTGCCGTCACTGGGATTCCTCCCGGTGGCGGCGCGGTTTTTTTATACGCGGGTTCCTGGTTTGTTCCGTAGCGAACCTGAGACAACCCCGCCGAGCCGCCGCCTGATGGTCACTGGCGACCGACTTGCCGGGCGACTCGCCGACCGCCGTGAATCGTTTTGACTTCCATTAGGGCTCTACCTACCTTTAAGCGCACATGGGTGCGAATTACTCCTGAACTGGCTTACCTGCCAGTTCACCGGACGCGCAAAGTGCAGGCATAAACGCGTCTCGGCTATTAAGAGCAACGGTCTGATTCCCTGCGGCCTTGCTTTTTCACGCCCACGAAAGCCGGAACTGACTTTTCGCATGCACCAACGAATTGCATGCGGCCAGCTCCGTTCACTCTCAAACCGCAGGGATGACATGAAATTCAAGTTTGCCGCCGCCGTGCTTACGACTGCCCTTCTGGCCACCGGCCTGTTGGCCGGAACCTCAACCCCGGCCTCGGCTGCCGGTACCACCTACTACGTCAGTGCCGTGGGAAACGACAGCAACTCGGGCACCTCGAGCTTGACGCCATGGAAGTCGCTGGCAAAGGTGAACTCGAAGGTCCTGGCGCCCGGCGACACTGTCAGTTTCCGCAAGGGCGACACGTGGACCGGGGGTATTGTCACCGCCCAGAGCGGAACCTCCAGTGCTCCCATCACCCTGAAGAGCTACGGTAGCGGCAATCCGCCGACAATCACCGGCGGTAAGTCCGGGAACTGCATCAGGATCAACGGCAGCTACACCATCGTTGACGGGATTCGGGGTGTCTCCTGCGGCTATGCGGGGATCAGCGTCACGGGTGACCGCAACACGGTCCGCAACTCCAGCGCCTCCAACAACGCGGTGGGGATCAAAATAGGGACGGGCTCAGACTTCGGAAAGTACACCGGCAACACGCTGACGAACAACAACGTCATGAACGTGAAAACGCAAGGCACGAATTGCGGCACTCCGCAGGCGGTCAACTGCAGTGACGACTCAGGCGCTTTTGGCGTGCTGATCAACGGAAACGACAACGAGCTCTCCGGCAACACGGTGAGCGGCTCCAACGGGCTTTCCTACGATTACAACCGCGACGGCGGCGCAGTCGAAATCTACAACGGCAACCGAAACAACATTCATCACAATGTAGCCCTGGACAACAACAACTTCTCGGAGATCGGAAAGTCCTCCGGAACGGCGGACGGCAATATCTTCCGCTACAACCTGGTCCGGTCCACCTGCGGCGCTGACTGTTCCGAGAGCACCGGTCTCATAGCCCGCGGATCAGGAACTTCTTTCGGACCCACGAACGGCACTGTCTTCGAGTTCAACACTGTCTACCTGAACGGTCCGCAGTCGCAGGCAGTGGTTTGCCACGCGTCGTGCCCTTCGTCGACGGTGATCCGAGCCAACATCCTCGTCGGCGTCGAGAATTCGCTGTGGATCAACGGCTCGGGCTGGACGGAGAAACAGAATGTCTTCAACGGTCCGATCAACTTCACGCGCAACAGCACGTCCAGCACGGCGCCGGCTGCTTTCGTGAACGCACCCAGCGACCTCCACCTGACCGGCGGCAGCCCAGCCATCGACCGTGCAGGGGCCGTTTTTTCAACCTTTGACCTGGGCGGGAAGGCAGTGCCGCAGAACGGGGACTGCGCAGGAACGGCAGCTGCCGATTCAGGGACCTACGAGTACGACTCACCCAACTGCTGACGCACCCCGCCGGCACCCTCTGTGATGGCGGGGCCGAGCGGTGGATGGTGCAGGAATCACCGCGCCTGCAGGGGAGGGGAACCGGCAACGCCGGCGCCCCTTCCCATCCCGGCGAGGACTTCCGCTATGGCCTCCAGAGAGGTGTGGCGTGGTGACCAGCCGAGTTCTTCCCGTGCCCTCGTCGTGTCCATGATCGGTGCGCCGGCGGCCATATCCACCCAGCCGGCATCCGTCGGCTGCAGTCGGACCCGCCAGGAGAAATCGACGACGGCCCTCAGCGCCGCGACGGAAAGCGGCACGGTGCGCCGTGCGCCCAGCAGCCAGCCCAGCGCGTTCGGGTCGATTACAGGTTCTGCGGCCACGTTGAACGCGCCTGTTGCTCTCTGTTGCAGGACGCGCCAGTAAGCGTCCGCGACATCGTCTGCATGCACCGCCTGGAACACAAACTTCTTCGGGACCGGCAGCACCGGAACGCGGGGCCGCGGTGGAAGTGCCCGGGGTATCAGCCGGCCCAGGAAATACCTTCCGATCTCGCTGCCGGCCCGCTTCTGGAAGATCAGTCCGGGGCGGAGCCTTGCGACGGCCATGGTCGGGTTCGCGTCTGCAAATTCATCCAGCAGGGCTTCCTGCTTCGCCTTGTGCACGCTGTAGTGGGATCCCGGGATGCCGTCCACGGGCCAGTCTTCGGCCACCCGCCGGTCCTTGTGCCCGCGGGAGTACGCGCCAACCGATGAGGCACAGACAAAGTGGCCCACTCCCGCCCGGCCTGCGGCGGTCAGCATATTCGCGGTCCCGGTGACGTTGGTCCGGAAAAGCTCGTCCTGCCGGTGGTTCGGCTGGATCTCCCAGGCGAGGTGGACCACCGCGTCGGCCCCCTGCAGGATGCTCTGGAGGCGCGGAAGGGCGGAGGGGTCGCCCACGTCGGCCGTCTGCCACTCGACGCCGAGGTAGTGCGGCTGATCAAGGGGCTCGGGATGGCGCCGGGAAATCCCCACGATTTCCAGGTTCTCGCCTTCTGCCTTTGCCGTGGCCAACCGCTTTAGGAGTGCCGTGCCGGCGTTGCCTGTTGCACCGGTGATGACGATTCGCATATCTTCCCCTTGCTCATGGAGCGGGCGCCCATGGGCAGCGCTCCCGTCCCTGTGTTCTCCTCGACGGTAGCCGCGCCTCCGCCCGCTGTCACGGCCTTCAGACCACCGGCCAAGTTCTGCCCTGCTCCAGCAGGAAGTGGCAGGACAGCATCTCCATCTCAACACGCCGCAAGTAGCTCCTCGACCCCAAGTGACTACGTGGGCCGGCCGCCCGGAGGACAAGTAGTACCCGCCGGAAAGCGAGAGTCCCCCGCCAGCAGACGGGTAGCGGCCACTCCTGTGCAGGTCCAGTTCCGTCCCTAGGCTCCTCGCAACGGGGAAGTCCAATGACGCAAGGAACAGGTCTCACAATGCGTGGTCAACCAAAACCTCGGGCGTTGACCGGCGCCCACGGAACAACATTGTCCTCCCGGCGCT
Organism: Arthrobacter sp. B3I9; assembly: GCF_030816935.1. Lineage (NCBI taxonomy): Bacteria > Bacillati > Actinomycetota > Actinomycetes > Micrococcales > Micrococcaceae > Arthrobacter > Arthrobacter sp. B3I9. The sequence goes on along the minus strand of NZ_JAUSYO010000001.1, from coordinate 3,752,207 downwards.
TCGGCGGCCGGGCGGTGCCGGCGCTCCTGTCCGCGTTGCTCGCATTTGCCGGGCTGTCCGTCAGCGGGACCGCCATAGCTGACGTGGGGACCATTGCTCACGACTCGTTGCGGACGGGATGGGACAACAACGAGACTGCGCTCTCGCCGTCGGCGGTTGCCTCCTCCAACTTTGGAAAATTGTTCTCCGCCGCGGTCGACGGGCAGGTTTACGCCCAGCCGCTCGTGGTCGGAGGCACGGTGATTGCGGCCACCGAGAACAACAACGTTTACGGGCTTGACGGCTCCACGGGCGCGAAAAAGTGGACCCGCAACCTCGGTCCCGCCTGGCCGGCGTCGACCGTGAGCTGCGGTGACCTCACGCCCAACATCGGAATCACATCCACTCCGGTTTACGACGCGGCGACAAACAGCGTCTTCCTGATGGCGAAGACCAACGACGGGCCCACCCCCCAGCTTCCGCACTGGTACATGCACTCCCTGGACCGGACCACGGGGGCCGAACGGCCCGGGTTCCCCGTCCTTATCGGCGGCGCCCCGACCAACGACCCCAGCCGTCCCTTCAACGCGATGACCGCGATGCAGCGGCCCGGCCTGCTGCTCCTGGACGGGGTCGTATATGCAGGTTTCGCCAGCCACTGCGATTACGTCCCCTTCGTCGGCTACGTGATCGGGGTGTCAACCAGCGGACGGCAAACAACCATGTGGGCCACCGAATCGGGCAACAGCAACGCCGAGGGCGGAATCTGGCAGTCCGGCGGAGGCCTGGTGTCCGACGGCGCAGGCCAGATCCTGCTGACCACCGGGAACGGCATCTCCCCGAAGCCCGGCCCTGGCACGACGCCTCCGAAGACCCTGGCGGAGTCCGTGGTCCGGCTCCGGGTCGGAACGGACGGAAACCTCAAACCCACTGACTTCTTCAGCCCGGCAAACAACGCCAAACTGGACCAGGACGACGCCGACCTGGGTTCCGGCGCCCCGGTCGCCATTCCGGACGGCTACGGCACCGCGGCGCACCCGCACCTGCTCGCCCAGGTCGGCAAGGACGGACGCGTCTACCTGCTCGACCGGGACGACCTGGGCGGCATGGCGCAGGGGCCCGGCGGCACTGACGACGTCCTCGACGAAGCCGGCCCGTACAACGGAGTCTGGGGGCGGCCCGCGTTCCTCGGAACCAGCAACGGCGGGTACATCTACACGGTCGAGAGCGGAGGATACCTGCGCGCGCACAAACTCGTGCCGAGCGCGACGGGCGCAATCAAGCTCTCCTCCGTGGGGACATCCGCAGGCACCTTCGGGTTCAGCTCCGGTGCGCCGGCCGTGACGTCCAACGGCAAGGACGGGTCCTCGGCCCTCGTCTGGGTCACCTACACCAGCGGAGGCACCGGAGCCAACGCGGAACTGCGGGCCTACCGCGCCCTCCCGGACGCGGCCGGGCAACTCAAGCAGGTATTCGCCGCGCCCCTGGGTACAGCGGCCAAGTTCACTACGGCGGCGACCGACGGTGGCCGCGTATACGTCGGCACACGTGACGGGCATGTGCTCGCCTTCGGCGCCCCGACGACCTCTGCCGTGGGGGCAACGGACACGGACCTCGGCACGGTTGCGGTCGGCGCCACCGGCAAAGGCACCGTGACGATCACGGCGTCGCGGACGGTGACGGTCAGCACGGTGACGGCCGGCGCCCCGTTCGGGCTCGGAACGCTGACGCTGCCTCGGACACTGGCAAAGGGCGGCAGCATGACGGTCCCGGTGACCTTCTCGCCCACAGCCGCCGGCCAGGCTGACGGGACGCTCACCGTCAAGACGTCCGACGGCGAAACGGACCTCATCGGCGTCCATGGCGTCGGCACGAAAGACGGTCTCGGTGCGTCACCCAGCACGCTCGAGTTCACGGACGTCCCCACCGGTACGGGCAGCAGGCAGACCGTCAACATCATTAACACCGGCACGACGGCCGTCAAGATCACCGGCGTGACGCTGCCTGCCAATGCAGCGCTCAAAGTGGATCCGAGCACCGTTCCGGTCGTGGGGCAGACCGTCCAGCCGCTCGCCTCGGTTCCGGTGTCTGTGACCTTTAGCCCCACGACGGCGACGCCCATGGCCGACAGGCTGGTGGTCAAAAGCGACCGCGGTTCGGTGACGGTGGCGGTCAACGCGACGGCCGTCTCGGGCACGGCGCACCTGGAAGTGCCCCCATCCCTGGATCTCGGCGACGTTCCCGTGGGGATGTCGGCCACCAGGGACTTCACCATAAAGAACACCGGCAACATACCGATGACCGTCACTAAGGCGAAGGCGCCCCAGGGGGTCTTTTCAACCACCACCCCCATCTCCGAGGGGCTGGTGATCCCGCCGGGTGAATCGGCCTACCAGAGTGTCACCTTCACGCCGACAGCCCTCGGACAGGCGGGGATCCAGGACACGTTCTACCTGGTAACGGCGGATGACGGCCAAGGCCCGCTGAAGGTGATGCTCACTGGAAAAGGTACTGACGACCCGATTGCGGTCAAGGCGAACAGTCTTGGCGCCGGCGACCCGAGGTCCACCCTGGGGCGGTCGCTGACCCTGGAGTACTCGGTGGCGGGAGGGAAGTGCCAGGATTACGACCGGGGGATTATCTGCTGGTCGCCCGCGACGGGCGCGCATGAGATCCACGGCGGGATTTACGGCGCCTTCAAGGCCGCAGGTGGCGCCGGCGGGGCCCTCGGATTCCCGACCACCGACGAGAAGGGCACTCCCGACAAGGTGGGCTCTTACAACCACTTCTCCGGTTCGGGAGGGGCCTCCATCTACTGGTCGCCCGGAACCGGGGCACACGCGGTCTACGGTGCGATCCGGGCCAAATGGGCATCCCTCGGCTGGGAGGCTGGGATGGGCTATCCGACCACCGACCAGAAGGCGACGGCGGACGGTGTGGGGCGGTCCAACAACTTCAGCCGGGGGGCTTCGATTTACTGGTCACCGTCCACCGGTGCCCACGAAATCCACGGTGCCGTCCGGGCCAAGTGGGCGTCCATGGGGTGGGAGACAGGCCTGGGTTATCCGACCACGGACGAATTGGGCACGCCGGACGGCGTAGGGCGCTACAACCACTTTTCGCTGTCGGCCTCCGTGTACTGGACGCCGGCGACCGGGGCGCACGAAATCCACGGTTCCATCAGGGCCAAATGGGCAGCCATGGGTTGGGAGAAAGGCCTCGGCTACCCGACGACGGACGAGAAGGGCTCGCCCGACGGCGTGGGGCGGTACAACCACTTCTCCGACAAGAACGGCGCATCGATCTACTTCACGCCGTCCACCGGGGCGCACGCCCTGCAGGGCGTCATCCGGGCGAAGTGGGCCTCCCTTGGCTGGGAGACAGGCAAACTCGGGTATCCAGTGTCGGACGAGATGAGAACCTTGGATGGCGTGGGACGGTACAACCAATTTGCGGGCTCGAACGGGAGCTCCATCTTCTGGTCGCCGGCAACGGGGGCGCACGAGGTGCGAGGTGCGATCCGGGCCAGGTGGGCGGCCCTGGGCTGGGAGAGAAGTAGCCTTGGCTACCCGGTTTCGGACGAGTACTCGGTTCCCGAAGGCAGGGCCTCTGATTTCCGTAACGGCCGGCTCGTGTGGAACTCGAAAACAGGAGCAGTCAGCGGCTGACGCTCCCGCCGGGCGGCGGGACGTTAGGCCCTAGACCGGTCAAAATAGCGGACGGAGGCTGGGCATATGACTGAAGAGAATCCGGAAATGACGCCGGAGATCAAGTCCGCCCAACTTCAGGAGCAGCCGACCGCCGTCGTGCGGGAAACCGTGCCGTTGTCCGGCCTGCGCGAGTTCTTCGGCCGGGCCTACGGTGCCGTGCTGGGCGCGGTGAGGCAACAGCACGTCCAGTTGTCGGGACCACCGTTTGCGCTGTACCGGGGGACCCCCAGCGACGTCGTCGACGTTGAGGCCGGCTTTCCGTTGGCCGCACCCTTGCCCGGAACCGGCGAGGGCGGGGTGACCGCGGGATCGCTCCCCGCCGGGCAGGCGTACGAGGCGATGCACATCGGACCCTACGAGGGGCTGGAGAACACCTACCGGGCGCTGATGGCCCGCATGGCAGCCGAGGCTGTCGCGCCCGCGAGGGAGATGTGGGAGTACTACCTCAGCGATCCCGGGAGGGAGCCGGATCCGGCACGGTGGAAGACTCTCGTCGTCTGGCCCGTGGCGTAGGGCGCCCGGCCGAACGGCTACCCCGGCGTTGTTTCAACCGGCGTCGGTCTAGCCGGCGTCGATCTGCTCGAGAAGTGCCTTGGCCGCCTTGGCGATGTCGTCATGGCCGTGTTGGGCCGCCCGGCTCTCAAGCGAGATGACCGCGCAGCGGTGGATCGTCTTGAAATCCCCAAACGGGAAGCTCACGCTGCCCTTTGTGCCTTCGGAGGCATCACCGTCCAGGCCCAAGTGCCAGCTGGCGAACTCCTTGAAGCCGTGGTTTTCGATGAACTTGTTTTCCTGCTCGGCGGACGGTGCGTGCTCGCTCCAGTCGCCGCGTTCATCCCGGTGGACATGTCCTTCCTTGATGAGTTTCTTCGCGTGTTCCAGAGATTTCTTGTTGAGTTTTGCATCCACTGAAGGAGCCTCCTCGGGTTGCCGCGCTGGGCATTGTCTGGTTGCACACACTATTCTTCACCCGCCGGGACCATGACCTAAACTGCTTCACTGAGGTGCCTGAAATGGCGCTGCGCAGCAACGAAAGTGAACCCCGATATGGCTACCGACTACGACGCCCCACGCAACAAGACGGACGAAGAATCTCAATCTGAATCGCTGGAGGCGCTGCAGGCGTCCCGCGGCAGCGGCGCGCAGACCGCTGTCATTGATCTCGACGAGAACGACACGGCTGAAGGCATCGATCTTCCCGGCGCCGATCTGTCCGGCGAAGAGCTGACCGTCATGGTCATCCCGGAGCAGTCCGACGAATTCACGTGCTCCTCTTGCTTCCTGGTCCGGCACCGGTCGCAGGTGGCCAAGGAAAAGAACGGCCTGAAGTACTGCCGGGAGTGCGAGGGCTAGTCGCGGCTCCACGGGGGTGCGGCAGATCACGGGTCCCGTGATTCGGGCAACGCCGGTTAACGGTTAGGCGGCGAAGTGCGTCCGGCCCTCGATTCCCGCCGTCCATGCTCCTACGCTAGAAGCATCTCATTGCTTCAGGGGGTGGCCGGATTGAAGAAGATCCAGGTATGGCTGGCCGCAGTGCTGCTGGCCGTCGGCATGGCACTGGTCGCCCCCGGAGCGGCGTCAGCCGAACCCTATTGCGGCCTGGTCTGGGGGTCGCTAAGCAAGGCCGACCCGGCGATGAGCCAGGCGAGGGTCACGAACGTGCGTACCGGCCAGCATTATTGCTTCGACCGGCTGGTGATCGATCTCAGCGGTACTGTGGCCGGCTACAACGTCCGCTACGTTCCGCAGGTGACGCAGGGCGGCTCCGGCTTCGCAGTGCCGCTGCGGGGCCAGGCCTTCCTCCAGGTGACTGTGAATTCTCCGGCCTACGATGACACCGGAAGCGCCACCTACAACCCGCCGGACAAGAACGAGCTCAGCAACGTGACCGGCTATCAGACGTTCCGGCAGGTGGCTTGGGCCGGCAGCTTCGAAGGGTACACGGACCTTGGGCTCGGTGTCCGCGCCCGGTTGCCGTTCCGCGTCTTCACGCTGGAGGGGCCCGACGCCGGAACCCGCCTGGTGGTCGACGTCGCCCACTTCTGGTGAGGCCGCCCTTTACGCCGGAGCCCAAAGAGTCCGGATACCGACCGCAGGTTCAGGCTGCTCGGTCCGCAGCCCAACGGCAGCCACGGATCCCTGCCGACGGCTCCACGCGCCCATGCGTCTTCAGCTCGACCCCGTGAAGGGTACATTGAGAGCATGCTGGTACTCACACGCAAGCCGGGCGAACAGATCATGATCGGCGACGGCATCGTCATCACGGTTCTGGAGGGCCGCGGCGACGGCGTCCGGATAGGCATCGAGGCACCCCGCGGCGTTCGGATCCAGCGCAAGGAAGTCATCGAGGCCATTGCCGCCGCAAACCTTGCCGCGGCAGAATCGGGCGCGGGGGCCGGCCAGGAGACTGAGGACGCCCTCCGGGGGCTGGTGCCCCCGGACCCCTCCCGCTAGCGCTGTTCGCCGTCGAGGTAATCGCTCAGCAGGGGCTGCGGGGTCCGCTGCACCACGGTCAGGGCCCGTTCGATATTAGCGGCCATGGCCAGCTGGTCGAGGATCTCGGCCGAGTCCGCGCCGGGTCCCGTTCCCGCTGCGCCTCCCGGCGTCGTACCGGAAGATCCCTGCCGGGCCAGCTTCCGCAGGAGCTGTTCGCCGGCGCGCGCGGCATCGCCAAGCCGGCGGAGCAGGTCCCCTAGGGCGGCGCGATGTTCCTGCAGGATCTCGGCCGAGGGGCCCTCAGGTGCCGCCCTGATCAATTCCACCAGTGAGGCCTGGGCCGGCAGTCCCCACTCCGCCGCCGCAGCGGCCGACTCGACGCTGCGGGCCAGGGCTTCAAACCGCAGGCGGTCCAGGACATTCTCCACTTCGGAAGTGGTAAAACCGAGCCAGTGAAGGTTCCCGGCCTCGATGTGCAATCGCTGTGTTTCGAGCCTGAACAAAAGCAGTTCGAGCCCGCGCCGCTCCTGCCAGAGAGCTGCCGAAAGATCAGTCGCACCCATGCGCCCCCTCGTGTTTCCGCTGCCGCCAAAACAGTGTTACCGCAGTTTCAGCCAAGCTTTTTCCTGAGCGTACAGGTACGGGTTGTTAGGGTGATAAGTTTCCTGCAATGGGTGCTGCGCCCGGATATCGAACACCGCCTCCCTTGGGGGGAGTGAGGGACCGTTTGCGGGTGCAGCTCTCGGTGTTTTTAAGGTCCGGATCCGGTCTCAGGGGGACAACATTGAATCGCGCGGAACGCAACGAGCTCGTCACACAGCACCTTCGGCTGGTGGGCTACCTCGTTTCAGATTTGTGCTCTAAGGCGTCGCACCTTTCGCGTGACGACCTGGCGTCAGCGGGCGCCGTCGCCCTGATTACGTCCGCCGACTCCTTTGACCCGGACCTGGGCGTGCCCTTCGGGGCGTTCGCCCGCCGGCGCATCGTAGGTGCCTTCGCCGACGAGATGCGGGCAAGCGACTGGGCCACCCGTTCGGCGCGGCGGCGGATCAAGGAAACCATGTCCGTGCAGGAGACCCTCGCGGCCGCTCTCGGACGAACCCCGACGGTTGACGAGATCGCCTCCTCCCTCGGCGTGCAGCAGAGCGTTGTCGAGGCCGCCCTGGCCGACGCGTCCCGCACGCTGACTCCCCTTGATGAATCAGTCGTAGACACGCTGGCAGCGCAAACGCTGTCCCCTGAGCACTCCGTGCTGGCGGACGAGCGGCTGCAGTACCTCCGCGCGGCGGTGAAGTCGCTCCCGGAACGGATGCGCTACGTGGTGGAGGAAATCTATTTCGGCGACAGGACAGTAAAGGAACTGGCTGCGGAACTGGGCTCCACCCACGCGGCAGTCTCCCAGCAGCGCTCCGAGGCCATCCGCCTCATGCGCGACGGCCTGACGGCCCACTATGCGGACGATCCTGAACAGAGCTTCGAGCCGCAGTCGCGCATCACGCCGCGGCGCCGCAACGACTACCTGTCCCAACTGGCAGATGCCACCTCCGGAGGCATCACCCGGACCATCTTCCCGTCGATGCCGCGGCTCAACCACGCCGTCTAGGACCGTCCGCAGGAGCGGTAGTAAGCCGACTTAGTAAGCTGACTGAGAAATTCCGGAGTGCCGGTCGCCGTCGGTATCCCGCTGGGGTAGCGTCGGTAGCATCGGCCCTAGCGGCGCCGGCCAAACGGTAACGGACCTACTCAGGAGGACGCATGAAAGCTTCACCTACCCTCACCGCCAATTGCCAGGCAGTGCTCGTGGACCTGATCGAACTGCACGTCCAGGGCAAGCAGGCACACTGGAACATTGTGGGGACAAACTTCCGTGACCTGCACCTGCAGCTGGATGAAATCATCGAAGCGGCCCGGGCCTTCGCGGATGAAATGGCCGAGCGCATGCGCGCCCTGCACGCGTTGCCGGACGGCCGCAGCTCGACCGTCGCCAAATCCACGTCCCTCCCCGAGTTCCCGGCCGGCCTGATCAACACCAAGGACGCCATCGACAAGATCGTCGCGGCCCTTGATGCTGCTGTCGGCACCATGCGCAAGGTCCATGACGAGGTGGATGAAGAGGATCCCACGACGGCGGACCTGCTGCACGCGTTCATCGCCAAGCTTGAGCAGTTCGCCTGGATGGTCAACGCGGAGACCATGCGCGCCACCGCCAACGTCACCGCCGCGGAGAGCAAGAAGTAGCCCGCTAACGCTCAAGCCCCACTCATCCAAGCGCCCGCGCCAGGGTCCCCCCGGCGTCGGGCGCTTGGCGTTTAACCCTTGACATCCGGCGAGGAGGCGGCGAATACCTAAGTGTGTGGCCTAACAAACGGGAACTCAGCCGCGCCAATGATTCGGCCCAAAGGAGTCAGCCATGAGCACCCCCATCACACACGCGAGCTTCAGCCTGGAGCGCAGCTTCAACGCCCCGCCTTCAACAGTCTTCCAGGCCTTCGCGGATCATGCGAAGAAGAAAAAATGGTTCGGCGGCCCGCCCGAGTGGCACCAAGGCGAGTCCAGCCTGGACTTTCGGGTGGGCGGCCGCGAAACGGACATCGGCGGTCCTGAAGGCGGCTTCGTTTCCGAGATGCAGGCCATCTACCACGACATCGTGGAGGATGAACGGATCGTTTTCACCTACGAGATGCTCCTGGACGGGCAACGCGTGTCCGTTTCGCTCAGCACACTCGAGTTCGAGCCCGACGGCGAGGGTACCGTGCTGGCCCTGACCGAGCAGGGGGCGTTTTTCACCGGCACCCGGGAAAGCGACCAGGCACAGGTCGCCGGGCGCAAGCAAGGCACGTCCGACCTGCTGGACGCCCTCAGGGCGTTTGTCGAGGGCAGCAGACTTCCAGCCCTGCTATCCCGCCGTCGGTACCTTGCGGAGGACGACGGCGGCCAGCACCGAAGCGCCCGCCATCAGCACCAGTGCGATGGCCGCCGTAATGTGGACGCCGGAATCGAAGGCGGCCCCCGCCGCAGCGGTCACCGCCTCCGCCAGCGGGCCGGGAAGGGTCTGGGCCAGGTCCACGGCGCCGGCCAGCGTTTCCTTGGCCTGGGCTACCGCCTCCGCCGGGGCTGCTTCCCCGACGCCGTCCGGAAGCCGGAGGTTCCCCTGGTAGGAGGCGGTCAGGATGGATCCGAGGATGGCCGTGCCCAGCAGGGACCCGATCTCATAACCGGTCTCGGACACTGCTGCCGCCGCGCCGGATTTCTCCGCGGGTGCAGCGCCGAGAATCAGGTCGTTCGAGATGGTCTCCGCGGCGCCGACGCCCAGGCAAAGGATCAGCAGTGCTGCCAGCAGCAGGGCAGGTCCGTGGCCGTGGTCACCGAAGGCCACGATGCTGTAGCCCGTGCCGCTCAGCAGCAGGCCGCCGGCCACGACGAATCCCGGCCGGACCTTCCGCACCAGCGGCACCACCAGCAGGCCGGCTGCCACGGTGGCAATCAGCGCCGGTACCATGGCGGCGCCGGACTCCGACGGCGACTGGCCCTCGAGCAGTTGCAGGTGCTGGGCGAGGAAAAGAATGAAGCCGTTGAACGAAAACAGGGCCAGGACGTTCGCTGTAATGGCCGTGCTGAAGACCCGGTTGCCGAAAAGGCTGACGTCCAGCAACGGTGCGGCTGTGCCCGACGGGGTCCCGCCCGGGCGGGGCTTCCGGCCGTCCCGCAGGAGGGCACGCTGCCGCCGCACGAAGACGTACCCCATGAGCAGGCCGACGCCGATCGCGGCCAGTGGCACCGGGGACGTGCCGTGGGTGGCCAGCTCCTTGATGCCGAAGACCACCGGCACCATCACCGTCAGGGACAGGATGATGCTGGGGACGTCCACGCGGCCCGGGTTGGGATCGCGGAATTCCGGAACCAGGAAGGGGCCTAGGGCCAGCAGCGGCAGGATGATCGGGACCGCGACCAGCAGGACGGCGCCCCACCAGAAGTGCTCCACGAGCCAGCCGCCGAATATGGGACCCAACGCGGCACCGCCGGAGAACCCTGCAGCCCAGATGGCGACAGCAAGCCGGCGGCGGTTGGGCTCGGGAAAGATGTTGCGGATCAGGGACAGCGTAGAGGGCATCAGCATGGCGCCGAAAAATCCGAGTGCTGCCCGGCCGGCGATTAACGCTTCGGCGCTGGGCGCGAACGCCGTTGCGGCCGAGACGGCGGCGAAACCGGTGCCGCCGATGAACAGCAGCCGCCGGCGTCCGATCCGGTCACCGAGGCTGCCCATGGCCACGAGGAGACCGGCCAGGACCATGGGATAGGCGTCCACAATCCAGAGGAGCTGCACGCCGGAGGCATCGAGGCTGCGTGCGATGGCGGGCAGCGCGAACGTGAGCGCCGTGTTGTCCACGGCAACCAGGAGGACCGGGAACATCAGCAGGGACAGCGCCAGCCAGTCCCGCCACGGCGCCCGCGGGCGAAGGGCCGCACTGGTCGGGCTGCCGGCAGTCAGGAACGTGTTGCTCATGCTCTTAACTGTACCGTCTGGACGGTACAGTTAAGAAACGCCTCCCGGCGAGGCATGATGGAACGCATGGCCAGACAACCCGTTGCCCGCGAGGCAGTCCTCGACGCCTTTGAGTCGCTGCTCATCGAAGAGGGCGAACGCGCAGCCACGCTCGATGCCGTGGCCCGGCGGGCCGGTGTTTCCAAGGGCGGGCTGCTGTACCACTTTCCGACCAAGGAGGCCATGGTCTCTGTCCTGCTGGAACGGCTGGACCGGCTCCTCGCGGCGGACCTCGCAGCCATGGCCGGAGCCCCCGAAGGAGCCGCCGCGTACTTCATCAAGTCCTCGGTTTGGGCCGATACTGGGCTGGACCGCGTCTTCGTGGCCGCGACCCGGCTGGCCGAGGTGGCCCATCAGGAAACCCTGCAGCGGATCGCCGCCGCCCAGGCCAACTGGCTGGAGCTCCTGGCGGCCGACGTGGGGCCGGGCATGGCGAAAGCCGTTCTCTATATGGGGGACGGCCTGTATTTCAGCGCCATGCTGGCCCGCGGCCCCGGCGGCCCGCTCCCGGAAGTGGAGGACGACGTCGAAAGCCTGCTCGCCGCCGTCGAGCGGCTGCGCGGCTGACGGCTGCTTCCGCCGTCGCCGGGGCCGCCGAAACCGGGCGAGCTCGCCGGAACTTCGGGCTGACCTTTCCGGGCGGAACCGCAGCGCTTCGGTGAATTCGCGACCGCACGGCACCGGTGCCTGAGCCTCGCAGGGACGCGGTTGCGCGGCCGACAGTTGGTTTGCGGAGCGGTGCCGGGCATAGGACAATGGAAGCTGTGACTATGGTCATGAGCAACTGAATATGCCATTTGATCTGCGGCGGGAGAGTCCTGCAAGTAGGTACAAGCAGGCGCCGTAGGAGCAAATCCTCCCCAGGAATCTCTCAGGCCCATGTACCGCCGCGGCAAGGCAACTCTGGAAAGCAGCAGGCTGTCCCTGACACGCTGTGCTCACCGACGGTGCAAGCGGAACCATGAAGCGTGGTCGCGCGGAAACTCTCAGGTCCAATACAGAGCGGGGAGGAACCCGAATCACTGCGGCGTACCCTGCGCCGCCTGAATTATGGAGTTCCTTGTGACTGTTACCCCAGCCTCCTCATCCTTCGTTGACCGGCATATCGGCGCGCGCCGGGCCTCCGACATCGACACCATGCTGAAGGCTGTCGGCTACGACACCGTTGATGCCCTTGTGGACACCGCTGTTCCGAAGGACATCCGGCAGGACTTCCCGCTGCAGCTCGCCGCGGCCCTGAGTGAAGTCGAGGTTCTCGCCGAGCTGCGCAAGCTGGCCGCCAAGAACAAGACCGCCGTCCAGATGATCGGCCAGGGCTACTACGACACCCTCACCCCCGCCGTGATCCGGCGCAACATCCTCGAGGCCCCCGCCTGGTACACGGCGTACACGCCCTACCAGCCGGAAATCTCGCAGGGCCGGCTCGAGGCGCTGCTGAACTTCCAGACCATGGTCCAGGATCTCGTGGGCCTGCCGATCGCCAACGCGTCCCTGCTCGACGAAGCCACCGCGGTGGCCGAGGCCGTGCTGATGATGCGCAGGGCCAATAAGAACAAAGAGGCGCGCGACGGCAAGACTGTCCTGGATGCCGACTGCCTGCCGCAGACCATCGCGATCGTCCGGGGCCGGGCCGAGGCGCTCGGCTTCGAGGTGGAGGTCGCGGATCTGTCCAAGGGACTGCCAGAAGGTGTCATCAACGGCGTGGTGCTGCAGCAGCCCGGCGTCTCCGGCCGCGTCTTCGACCACACCGCCGTGATCGCGGACGCCAAGGAGCGCGGCGCCCTCGTCACCGTCGCCGCGGACCTGCTGTCCCTGACCCTGATCACCCCTCCGGGTGAGCAGGGGGCAGACATCGCCGTCGGCTCCGCACAGCGCTTTGGCGTGCCGCTGTTCTTCGGCGGCCCGCACGCCGCCTACATGGCCGTCCAGAAAGGCCTCGAACGGTCCATGCCCGGACGACTCGTCGGAGTCTCCAAGGACAACGCCGGCGTCCCCGCCTACCGCCTCGCGCTCCAGACCCGCGAGCAGCACATCCGCCGCGAGAAGGCCACCTCCAACATCTGCACCGCCCAGGCGCTCCTGGCCATCGTCTCCTCGTTCTACGCCGTCTACCACGGCCCCGACGGGCTGAAGGCGATCGCGGAAACCACCCACGGCCACGCCAAGACAATTGCCGCCTCGCTCAAGGCCGCCGGCCTGGACGTGCTGCACACCAGCTTCTTCGACACCGTCACCGTCTCCGTTCCCGGCAAGGCCGAAGAGGTTCTCGCCGCTGCCGAGGCCAGGGGCATCAACCTGCGGGGCATCGACGCGGACACTGTGGGCATTTCCGCCGATGAAGCCACGACGGCGGCCATCGTCGCCGACGTCGTTGCCGCTTTCGGTGCGGCTGTCGTCACCGACGGTTCAGCCTTCGGGCTGGACTCCACCGTGCAGCGGACCTCCGCGTACCTGCAGCACCCGGTCTTCAACACGCACCGCTCCGAGACCCAGCTCCTGCGCTACATCCGCCGGCTCTCGGACCGCGACCTGGCCCTGGACCGCACCATGATCCCGCTGGGTTCCTGCACCATGAAGCTGAACGCCACCGCTGAGATGGAAGCCATCTCGTGGCCCGAGTTCGCCTCCATCCACCCCTTCGCGCCGGACTCCCAGACCGCCGGCTGGCGCGAACTGATCGAGGACCTCGAGGCCCAGCTGACCGAGATCACCGGGTACGACCAGGTTTCCATCCAGCCGAACGCCGGATCCCAGGGCGAGCTCGCCGGGCTGCTCGCCATCCGCGGCTACCACCACTCCCGCGGCGACCAGCAGCGCAACGTCTGCCTGATTCCGGCCTCGGCCCATGGCACCAACGCCGCCTCTGCCGTGCTCGCCGGAATGAAGGTGGTCGTTGTGGCCACCGCCGCCGACGGAACCATCGACCACGCTGACCTGCAGGCGAAGATCGAGGCCCACCAGGATGCGTTGTCCTGCATCATGATCACCTACCCGTCCACCCACGGGGTGTTCGACGCCGACGTCCGCGAAGTCTGCGACGCGGTCCACGCCGCCGGGGGCCAGGTCTACATTGACGGTGCCAACCTCAACGCCCTCGTTGGCCTCGCCCAGCCGGGCCAGTTCGGCGGCGACGTTTCGCACCTGAACCTGCACAAGACCTTCTGCATCCCGCACGGCGGCGGCGGACCCGGCGTCGGCCCGGTCGCGGCGAAGGCCCACCTGGCACCCTTCATGCCCGGCAACGCCGCGGATCCGGCAAACGGCGCCGACGGGACCCCGATCTCGGCCTCGCGTTACGGTTCCGCCGGTGTGCTGCCGATCTCCTGGGCATACGTGAAGCTGATGGGCGGCCAGGGGCTGACCGAGGCCACCAGGTCGGCCCTGCTCGCGGCCAACTACGTCGCGGCCCGCCTCAACGACTTCTTCCCGGTGCTCTACACCGGCGAAGGCGGACTTGTCGCGCACGAATGCATCCTGGACCTGCGTGAACTCACGGCCAAGACCGGCGTGACCGCCGAAGACGTGGCCAAGCGCCTGATCGACTACGGCTTCCACGCGCCCACGCTCGCATTCCCCGTGGCCGGAACCCTGATGGTCGAACCCACCGAGTCCGAGGACCTCGGCGAGATCGACCGGTTCATCACGGCGATGATTTCCATCCGTGCCGAGATCGACCAGGTTGCTGCCGGTGATTTCAGCGTGGAGGACTCTCCGCTGCGCAACTCCCCGCATACGGCTGCCGCCGTCATCAGCACCGACTGGGCCCGCCAGTACCCGCGCGAGCAGGCCGTCTTCCCGGTCCACACGCTCCGGCAGGACAAGTACTTCCCGCCGGTCGGCAGGATCGACGGCGCCGCGGGGGACCGCAACCTGATCTGCTCCTGCCCGCCGCTTTCCGAGTTCGAGAACTGAGCCTCCGCTGATGACTGAGAACCACACGGCCCTGTACGAGGAGCACAAGAAGCTCGGCGCGTCCTTCACGGACTTCGGCGGCTGGCAGATGCCCCTGAAGTACAGCTCCGAGCTGGCCGAGCACCACGCAGTCCGCAAGACGGCAGGCCTGTTCGACCTCTCCCACATGGGCGAAGTCTGGGTGACCGGCCCGGACGCCGCCGCATACCTCGACTACGCCCTCGTGGGTAAAATCTCCGCGATGGCGGTGGGCAAGGCCAAGTACTCGCTCATCTGCAACGAGGACGGCGGCATCATCGACGACCTCATCACTTACCGGCGGCCCGCGGCGGCCGACGGTACGGACAAGTTCCTGGTGGTCCCGAACGCGGGCAACGCCAAGACCGTGGCAGCAGCCCTGGCCGAGCGTGCAGCCAACTTCGACGTCACCGTGCAGGATGCCTCCGCCGGGACCTCGCTGATTGCCGTGCAGGGGCCCAAGGCCGAAGAGATCCTGCTCCGCCTGGTTCCGGCCGCGCAGCACAGTCTCGTCACCGGCCTCAAGTACTACGCCGCCGTCGAGGTCCCCGTCCTCTCCGGCGGCACCAGCCAGGAGCTGCTGCTCGCGCGGACCGGGTACACCGGTGAAGACGGCTTCGAGATCTTCGTTCCGAACGACGACGCTGCCGCCCTCTGGCAGGCGCTTCTCGCCGTCGCCGAGGACGGCGAGCTGACGCCCGCCGGGCTCGCCTCCCGCGATTCCCTCCGCCTCGAAGCGGGCATGCCGCTGTACGGCAACGAACTTTCCCTCGAAGGTGATCCTTTCGCCGCCGGGCTTGGCCCCGTCGTCGCGCTGTCCAAGGAGGGCGACTTTGTCGGCAAGGCTGCGCTGGCCGCCAAGAAGGCAGCCGGTGCCGGAGCCACGGCCGGCCGCAAACTGGTGGGCCTCAAAGGCCTCGGGCGCCGGGCCGGGCGCGGCCACTACCCGGTTCTCAAAGACGGCAGCGTCGTCGGCGAAGTCACGTCCGGCCAGCCCAGCCCTAGTCTGGGCTACCCGGTAGCGATGGCCTACGTGGACGTCGCCTTCACTGAACCGGGCACGGCGCTTGAGATCGACTTGCGCGGCAAGAGCGAGCCGTTCGAGGTGGTCACCCTGCCGTTCTACAAGCGCGCAAAGTAGTCCTTCACCCCGGACGCTCCCTCACTCTTTACATACAAAATTTAAGGAAAAAGCACATGGCAAAGGTTGCCCCTGAACTGCAGTACTCCGCCGAGCATGAGTGGGTTGCGCGGGACTCCGGCAACACCGGGTCGAACATTGTGTCCATCGGCATCTCGGCCGTGGCCACGGATGCCCTGGGTGACATTGTCTACGTGGACCTGCCCGAGGTCGGCTCGGCTGTAACGGCGGGGGAGACGTGCGGCGAGGTGGAGTCCACCAAGTCCGTCTCCGATCTGTATGCCCCGGTCACCGGCGAGGTTACGGAGATCAATCCCGCCGTCGTCGACGACCCTGCGCTGATCAACAGTGATCCCTACGGTGCCGGTTGGCTCTTCAAGGTGGCCGCCGAATCCGACGGACCGCTGCTCTCTGCCCACGACTACGCCTCCAAAAACGGCGGCGAGCTGTGAACGCCACCGCCGGCCCGCTCTACCCGGGCCGCTAAAACGTCGTCGAGATGGCAGTTCGCGGCAGTGTTTCCAAAGAACATTGGTGCGAACTGCCAACTCGATACGTACTTTCAGATAGGACATGCACATGGCTGTTGGCGTCTTTGATCTTTTTTCTATCGGCATAGGTCCGTCCAGTTCGCATACTGTGGGGCCGATGCGGGCTGCCGCTGTGTTTGCGGAGGAACTTAAATCCCTGGGCAAGCTTGCGGAGGTGGCGTCGTTGCGGGTGGACCTTTTTGGGTCGCTGGCCGCGACGGGGCATGGGCATGGGACGATGACGGCGATCCTGCTGGGGTTGGAGGGGTTCCATCCGGAGCTGATCCTGCCGGAGGAGGTGGAGGACCGGCTGGCGGCGATCGCGGAGAGCGGGTTGCTGCAGCTGGCCGGTGCTGTTTCCTTGCCTTATGGGGTGAAGGACATGGTGCTGCGGCCGTTGACGGTGTTGCCGCGGCATACCAACGGCATGACGTTCACGGTGTCCGATGCCGGGGGCGGTGTGCTGCACAGCGCGACGTTTTTCTCGGTGGGCGGCGGGTTCATCATCCGTGAGGGCGAGGAGGACGCCGCGCAGCAGGAGCTCGAGGAGTCCAAGAAGGAACTGCCGCTGCCGTTCCGGACGGCTGCGGAGTTGCTGGAACACTGCCGGGAAACGGGGCTGGGCATCAGCGACGTGATGCGGGTCAACGAGGAAGACAGCCGTACCCCGGAGGAGATCCGGGAGGGCCTGCTGCACATCTACTCCGTGATGGAGGGCTGCGTGGCGACCAGCCTGAAGCGTGAGGGTCTGCTGCCCGGGGGGTTGAAGGTCCGCCGCCGCGCCCCGGACTGGCACGAGCGGCTGTTGAAGGAAAACGCCGGGCAGGACCCGGAGTACCGGGATCCGAAGTACTGGCAGGAGTGGGTGAACCTGATTGCCTTGGCGGTGAACGAGGAGAACGCCTCCGGCGGCCGGGTGGTCACCGCTCCGACGAACGGCGCTGCCGGGATCATTCCGGCGGTGCTGTATTACGCGCTGCATTTCGCGCCGGGGATGGACAAGGCCACGCAGGGTGACCGCGACGACGTCGTGGTGAAGTTCCTGCTGGCCGCGGGCGCGGTCGGGGTGCTTTACAAGGAGCAGGCGTCGATTTCGGGTGCGGAGGTCGGCTGCCAGGGTGAGGTGGGGTCGGCGTCCTCGATGGCTGCTGCCGGGCTGGCCGAGGTGATGGGCGGGACTCCGGCGCAGGTGGAGAACGCGGCGGAGATCGCGATGGAACACAACCTGGGCCTGACGTGTGACCCGATCGGCGGGCTGGTCCAGGTCCCGTGTATCGAGCGGAACGCGATCGCTGCGGCGAAGGCGATCAACGCCGCGAAGATGGCCCTCTGGGGCGACGGCACGCACCGGGTGTCCCTGGACGAGGTCATCATCACCATGCGTGAGACCGGCAAGGACATGAGCTCCAAATACAAGGAAACGGCCATGGGCGGCCTCGCCGTCAACGTCGTCGAATGCTGAATCCTTAGTTGTGCAGCGCCGCCCACAGGTTCAGTGACGCTGCGAAGACGATCCACGACAGGTAAGGCAGCATCAGCAGCCCGGCCGCGCGGCTGATGGGACCGAAGCGCAGCACGGTGACTGACACGGCTACCGCCAGGGCAACGATAATGGCGAAACCGATCCAAAGCGCCAGGGTCCCCAGCGCCGGATACAGGCCGAAGAACACCGGAGTCCACAGCAGGTTGAGGGCAAGCTGCACGGCGTAGGCCGCGAGGGCGGGCCGCGAGGCTGCGTCGCGGCGGCGCCAGACCAGCCACGCCGCGACGGCCATGGCGGTATAGAGCGCCGTCCACACCGGCCCGAACGCTCCATTCGGCGGCGACCACGGAGCCTTGTCGGCGGTGGCGTACCAGCCGTTGACGTTGTTGACGGTGGCCAGCCCGCCCAAGCCGGCAACGAGGGCGGAGGCGGCAAGGAACACCAGCAGCCCCAGCAGTTGCGGACCGGGACCGTGCCTGCCGGGGCCCGCTGTCGGCGCCCCCGGCAGCGGCGCGAGAGGTTGGTCGTGGAGCGGCATGGTTCCAGCGTAACCCCCCCCCCGTTCACAGTCCGTTCAGGCCACGTTCGGGGCCGGAGCACAGGGCCGGGCAGATAGACTTGTAGCTGCATGTTTGCATGCCGCCGAAGCTCGTACCGCCATGATTGGATGCCGCACCCTTGCGTGAATTCACTGCCCGATTTGCCTCCGCCGAAGAGATCGCCAACTGGGATGCCCACGTCACCGCGAACCCCAACGGCGGCAATCTTCTCCAGTCGGAGGCCTTTGCGGAGGTCAAACAGCACTTCGGGTGGAAGCCCCTGCATCTTGTCTACGAAACAACTGATTACGTGAGCTACAACCTCGTGCTGGAGAAGTCCTTTCCGGTCCTCGGAAAGCTCTGGTATCTGATCAAGGGCCCGGACGTCGCCTCCGTCCAGGACATTCCCGGCATTGCCGCCGCCAACGCCGACTTCGTCAAGCGCGCGAAGCTGGGGGTTTTTGCGGTCAAGATTGAACCCGACATCGTGCTGTCAGACGAGGCCCGTACTGTCATTGAAGGAGCCGG
The DNA here is from genome assembly GCF_030816935.1 of Arthrobacter sp. B3I9. NCBI lineage: Bacteria > Bacillati > Actinomycetota > Actinomycetes > Micrococcales > Micrococcaceae > Arthrobacter > Arthrobacter sp. B3I9. Next base: position 3,733,388 of record NZ_JAUSYO010000001.1, on the reverse strand, counting down.
GCTCGTCAAGACGCCCAACCTGCAGCCGAACGACTCGACGGCCCTGCTGGACATCTCCCCGGAGGAAAACCAGCTTCTGCGCAACCTCCATTCCCGGGGCCGCAATGCCGTCCGGCGGGCCCTCCGCGAAGGTGTGGAAGTCCACAACGTGGAACCCACCGAGGAGAACTTCAGGGCGATGTACGGCCTCATGACCACGACGGTCGAAGCCAAATCGCAGGTCCGGGTCCGGGAATACGAGTACTACCGCCAGTTCTGGACCAACTTCCTGAACCGGGGCCAGGGCAGGCTGCTGTTCGTCTACGAGGACGGCGTTCCATCCGTGGGCGCGTTCGTTATCAACTACGGCCGCAAAGCGACCTACAAGGACGGCGGTTCACTGCAGAAACGCAATCAGTACGGCGATTCCCACCTCGTCCAGTGGACCGCCATCAACCAGCTCAAGGAGCTGGGGTGCACCGAATACGATTTCTGCGGCACGCCGCCAAGCGACAAGCTCAAGGACACCTCGAACCCCTTCCACGGGCTGGGGCTGTTCAAGACCAGCTTCAGCAAGACCGTCACCGACTTCGTCGGCTGCTACGACCAGGTGCTGAGCCCGCTGAAGTACAAGGCCTGGACCGCCTTCGGCGAGCGGGTTGCCCGGCAGATCTACACCCGCCGCACGGGCCAGCAGTTCTACTGATCCGGCCGCAACAAACACCCAGGAGGCCGGAATGACCAATGAACCCGACCGCCGACGCAGGCCGCGCACAGATGGACTGCCCCGGACCGAGCCGATGTCGCCCATGCAGGTACGCCAGAACGTTGCCGCGAAGCGGATGCTGCGCAGGCTGGTGCAGGGGGAGAACCCGCCAACCGCGCCCATGAGCATCGTGGAGCGGCTCGCCGGCAGCCCCTACGCCAACCCCATGATCCAGGTGGGCGGCGTCGACACCTCGGCGCGCAAGACCATCGACTTCGCGCTGCACCTGGCAGAGTCGATGTTCCGGTACGGTGCCGGAGCCCTCGAAGTCGAGACCAGCATCATCGCCATCACCGCAGCCTTGGGGCTGAAGAACATCGAGGTGGACATCACCAACCAGTCGGTGGCCATCAACTATGCCCCGAAGGACCAGACCCCCATCACCCTGCTGCGGGTGGTGCGGTCCTGGACCAACAACTACGCCGGCCTGGCGAAGGTCCACCAGCTGGTCACGGACATCGTCGTCGGCGGCGTGGGGCGCGAGGAGGCGGTGCGCCGGCTCGATGATATTGCCCGCAGTCCGAAGCCGTTCCCGCGCTGGATGGTTACCGTTGCGTTCGGGGTCTTCTCCGCCGTCTTCGTCGGCGTCCTCGGCGGCGGCCCCGGCGCCTCCGCCGTGGCCTTCCTCTCCAACCTTCTGGTCAGCCTGCTGGCCCGGCAGCTGGGGCGCTGGCGCACGCCGGACTTCTTCATCACAGCGTCGTGTTCCTTCCTGGTGACCTTCGTCGCCCTGCTCCTGTGGCGGTTTGGAAGTCCCTTCGGGATCCAGATTGCCCCTGCCATCGTGGTGGTCGGCGGCATCCTGCTGCTGCTGCCGACCGGGCGGCTGGTTTCCTCTGTGCAGGATGCTATCAACGGCTTCCCGGTCACGGCGGCCGGCCGGTTCCTGTCGACCATGCTGACATTCGGTGCGCTGGTCGCCGGCATTGCCGTCGGCTTCGTGGTGGGCGACATGACCGGGATGGAACCCATCGACGTCACCGAAACATTCCCGCCGGCGTACCCGTGGTGGGCGATAGGGATCATGGTGGCCATCGCCGTCGTCGCCATCGGCGTCACGGAGCAGACCAGCTGGCCGCTGCTGCTGCCCACGGCAGCCATTGGCGTCCTGGGCTACCTCGTCCTCATCGGCGGCGAGGCCGCGGGGGTGGGGCCGCGGTTCTCGCCGGCCCTCGCCGCCGTAGTGATCGGCCTGCTGGCGCGCGTGGTCGCGCTGCGGATGGGCGCGCCACAGCTGGTGGTGGCGGTTCCGGCCGCGCTGATCCTGCTGCCCGGCCTTACTATATTCCGCTCGATGTATGTGTTGACCATCGAGGAGTCCGAGATCCTGATGGGTGCCGGCGGCATGCTGAACGCGGGGGCTATCGTGCTGGGCGTTGCCGCGGGCATCGTCCTCGGCGACACCCTCGCCCGGCCGCTGACGAAGAGCCTGGCGAGCAACGAACGACGCCGGGCCCGGCGCCGCTAGATCTGCCCTACGGGCAGTTTTTTCTCGGCCTGGAAGTCGTCCTCCACACGGCCCCTGGCCCAGTAGCCGGAGAGTGACACCTGGCCGCGTTCCAGCCCGCGCTGCGCATAAAAAACATCCCGCAGGGCTTTCATGTAGCCGCGCTCACCGTGGGCGAAGACCTGGACGCGGCCGTCAAGCCACTCGGAGTCCCGCACGGCGTCGATCAGCACGTCGCTGCCGCCTGCCGGCGTGCCGCGGCGGAAGAGCCACCGAAGCTGGACGCCGGCCGGCGCGGCGATGGCCTGGATGTCGGCCTCGCTGTCCACCTCCAGGAAGGCCAGGCCGCGGGCATGCTGCGGCAGTGCCTCGACCACGGCTCCGATCGCCGGCAGGGCGGATTCGTCACCGGCGAAGAGGTACCAGTCGGCCGCAGGGTCGGGGTTGTGGCCGCCGCCGGGGCCGGTGACCACGAGGCTGTCGCCGGGCTGTGCGCGGGCTGCCCATGGGCCGGCAAGGCCTTCGTCGCCGTGGACCACGAAGTCGATCGCGAGTTCCCCGGCAGCCTCGTCCACCCAGCGGACCGTGTAGGTGCGGGTGTGCGGCCATTGCTCGCGCGGCATGGTCTCGCGGATGGTCCACAGGTCCAGCGGTTCCGGGTACTCGATGCCGGGCTGCGGGAACGCGATCTTGACGTATCGGTCCACAAAGTCGTTGTTGACATACGCGTCAAAGCCCGGTCCGCCCGCGACGATGCGGACCATGTGCGCGGACAGCAGTTCGCGGCGCAACACGGTGAGGTTGATCTGTGGGCGCGATTTTCGGCTGGCGGAGGTGGCGGCGGGAATTGCGGTCATGCCTCAAGCCTAGCCAACCACCCTGCTAACTCGCCCTATAAACCGGCCCTGCCGGCCATCCCTGGTCCTGAAATTCCTTGCGGAAGCGGGGGCAGCTCCCAATCAACCGTGCCGTTTCCCTGGGCCTGCAACAGGGCGTTGGCCCGGCTGAAGGGACGAGAACCGAAGAACCCCCGTGCGGCCGAGAGCGGGCTGGGGTGCGCGCTGGCGACCACCGGGGTGGCCCCCAGCAGCGGGCGGACGCCCTCGGCATCCTTGCCCCAGAGGATCGCCACGAGGGGCGCCGGTCCGCCGGTTTCGGTGCCTCGGTTTACCACGGCTCCGATGGCGGCCGCCGTGATCGCCTCCCAGCCCTTGTTCCGGTGCGATCCTGCCGCCCCTGCCTGGACGCTGAGAACCCTGTTCAGCAGCAGGACTCCCTGCTCGGCCCACCGGCTGAGATCGCCATGGATCCGGGGCGGAAGCCCCAGATCGGCGTCGAGTTCCTTGTAGATGTTGGCGAGGCTCCGCGGAATGGGTCGGGTGCCGGGGTCCACGGCGAAGGACAGGCCGACGGCGTGGCCGGGCGTCGGGTAGGGGTCCTGGCCGACGATCAGGACCCGGACTCCGGCCAGGGGCTGGCGGAAGGCCCGCAGCAGATTGGACGGCCGCGGGAGAACCACGTGGCCGTTGGCGGACTCTGCGGCGAGGAATCCCAGTACTTCGCGCAGGTGTCCTTCCACGGGCGCCAACGCCTCCGCCCAGTCGGGAGCCACGAGCTCCGCCAGGGGCAGCCGCTCCAGCTCAGCGAACCCCAAGGGGTCGCCCGACGGCGGCTCCAGGGCGAACAGCGCACCCGGGTCCGAGTGGCGGGTACCGGGGCGGTCCCAGGGGCAAATCGAAGGAAGGCACGGTTCCATTCTGGCAGGGCGCCAAATGACAAGGCTGTTATTCGCCCGTAACATGGGACTGACCTTTGTCCGGATCCAGCCAGGGAGTGTGTCGTGGCCGAAGCAGCGCAAGAGCACCTTTCGACGCCGGAATCTTTCGCGGGGGAGGCCGCCAGCAGCCCGCCCCTCAGCGGCCGGGACCAGCAGATGCTGGCTTTGGAGCGGCAGTGGTGGAAGTACGCCGGCGCCAAGGAACAAGCCATCCGTGAGCTCTTCGACCTCTCCGCGACGCACTACTACCAGATCCTGAATGCGCTCATCGATACCGAGGCTGCGCTGGCCCACGATCCCATGCTGGTGAAGAGATTGCGTAGACTACGTACGTCACGCCAACGTGCCCGCACTGCCCGCCGCCTGGGCTCAGATGCGTAAAACGCCAGCCTGACGCGCGGTCTCTCCGCGGACAGGGCTCAGGCAACTCGTTAGAAATCAGCAAGGACGTCGTTTTCACCATGACCAAATACGCGCGGGATGAATTTGACCGGGTCCCGGAGATCCCCACCCGACAGGGTGTTCACCGGGCGGCCGCCGAATCCCGACGCCGCAGCCTGGGCCCGGTGCTGGCAGCCGGCGCCGTGGCACTGGTCATCGGTTTGGTGGCCTTCCTGTTCCTGCCCAAGCTTGGCTTCAACTCGGCCGGCAGCTCCTCGGCCGTCACGGCGGTACAGCCGGCCAGCCCCGCCGCTTCTGCAGTGCCCAGCGCCAGCGGCGCCGCCCCGGCCGGCGAGTCGCAGGCCGCACAATCCGTCGGGGCAACACCGTCCGGCGTGCCGTCGCCCACGGCCTCCCCGGAGGGCGGGGACGCCGTGGACAGGACGCAACCCGTCGCGATCTACAATGCCGCCGGCACGGCAGGACTCGCGAGCAAGGTGGGCGCTACCGTCACTTCCGACGGCTGGACCCTTGGCCCGGTGGGCAACTGGGGCGGCGCGCGGCAAACAAGCTCGGTGATCTTCTATAACGGACCGGACCAGGAGGGAAACGCGAAGGCACTTTCTTCCCTGCTCGGCATCCCCTCCGTCGTGGACACCGCCGAGTTCAACATGCCGCTCGTCGTCGTCCTCGGCCCCGGCTTCCAGTAGCCGTCCCGGTTACGCCTGAACAACTAGCAACCTGAAAGTGTGGGCACCATGGCCTTGGGAACCGTCAAGTGGTTCAACGCCGAAAAAGGCTACGGCTTCATCACCGTGGACGATTCGGGCGATGACGTCTTCGTGCACTGGTCGGCCATCGTGGGCGAAGGCTACCGGGCGCTCGACGAAGGGCAACGCGTGGAGCTGGAAGTAGGCGAAGGCGAGAAGGGCCCCCAGGCCGAGAGCGTCCGGCCGGCCTAGTGGCATTCCCCGCCGCGGCGACGCCGCAGAATCCCGCCGGACACAAGCCGGTTCGACGCCGGACTTCCGCCCTGCGGCCTGCTGGCGCGGTGGCGGCGGGCGCATCCGTGCTGCTGACGCTGACCGGCTGCCTGGGACCGGCCGGCGGCGCCCGGGTCGAACATGCCGAAGCCAGCGGTGACGGCACGCTCAGGATCGGCCTGATCCTGGACAACACCGGCAAGCAGGACTTCCTCAATGCGTCCCAGCTCGCGGCCGCGAAACTGGCCGTTCGGGAAATCAACGCCGCTGGCGGCCACAAAGGCAAGCCGGTCGAGCTGCTCCCGGAGTCCATCAGCAGCGACACTGCCGGCCAGGCCCGTGACCTCGCAGCCGCCAGGGCCGACGTCGTGATTGGGCCCACCGATTCCAGCCGCGCTCCGGCGGCCATCGACGTGCTGTCCAACGCCAGGATCGCCCTCATTTCCCCGGCCAACACTGCGAGCGGGCTGAGCACCTACGCCAGCGGCGGCTACTACTTCCGGACCGCCGCGGCCGACGTCGCCCAGGCTGCCGTCCTTGTCAAGCTCGCCCGGGAGGGCAGCGCCAAAACACTGGCCATCGTGCACGAGGAAGGCGGCTACGGCGCAGGCCTGGCCGCAGCAGTCGGTGCAGCGGCCAAAGAAGACGGCCTCGGGCCGGTCACAGCGGCGGAATTCACGCCGGGCCAGGCGCACCAGGCTGCCGCGGCCGTCAAGGCGGCGGCCCCGGACGCCGTCGTGCTCATCGCCCGAGCGGGTGCGCAAGGCGCCATCGCGGAGCTCCACAACGCCGGCATGGCGGGACCAAAGCTCATCCTCAGTGACGGCGCGGTGAACGACTACGGCTCCGGCCTCGGGTCCGGAGCCCTCGAGGGGGCACGCGGGATCCTGCCCGGCGTCTTTCCGTCGGCCGAGTTCCAGGGCGGGCTGGTCTCCGTTGATCCGGGCCTGAAAGACATGACCTTCGCTGCGGAAACCTATGACGCCGTCAATCTGGCCGCCATCGCGGCGGCCGCGGCGGAGGACGACGCCGGCACGTCCATCGTGGCCCGCCTCATTGCCGTTTCCGGCGGGCAACCGCAGAGCGCAGGCGGAGCGCCGCCAGCAGGGGATGCGGCGGCGTGCACGTCATATCAGACCTGCCTTGACGTGCTAAGGGCAGGCAAGCGCCCCGACTATGACGGCCAATCCGGACCGATCAACTTCAACTCCAACGGCGACGTCTCGTCGGCCAACTACATGGTGTTCAGCTTCGGCGCGGATAACCAGGCCACGATGAGTGGCAGCGAAACCGCCAGCAGCGGCGCCGGCTGATCGCCACGAGCGAATTCTGGCGCAACAGAAGGCACTGAAGGAGCCGAAACGGGCCGGAACCGGGTCTTCACTGGTTGCACTCTCCCCGGGGGAGTGCTAATTATTGACTTAGCACTCCCGCGTACCGACTGCTAAAACGACGCCCGGTCCACCGGTTGCGAAGTCAGGTGATCGGGCCGGGAGCGAAAGAAATACCTGGCTGGGTGAGATCCCGGGCCTGGCGGCGTACAGAGGCTGGCAGGTGTTGGATCGTCCGTCGCGGGCACTGCAGCCGGGTTCATTCTTAACGACTGTCCCGAAAGGACTACTGCCGTTATGGCCAAGATCATTGCATTTGATGAAGAGGCACGCCGCGGTCTTGAGCGGGGCCTGAACATCCTCGCCGACGCCGTCAAGGTCACCCTCGGCCCGCGTGGACGCAACGTCGTCCTCGAAAAGAAGTGGGGCGCCCCCACGATCACCAACGATGGTGTTTCCATCGCCAAGGAGATCGAGCTGGACGATCCTTACGAGAAGATCGGCGCCGAGCTGGTCAAGGAAGTTGCCAAGAAGACGGACGACGTCGCCGGCGACGGAACCACCACCGCCACCGTGCTGGCACAGGCCCTGGTCAAGGAAGGCCTGCGCAACGTCGCTGCCGGAGCTGACCCGCTGTCCCTCAAGCGCGGCATCGAGAAGGCTGTCGAAGCCGTCACCCGCGAACTCCTGGCTTCCGCCAAGGAAATCGAGACGAAGGAAGAGATTGCCGCCACCGCGTCCATCTCCGCCGGTGACAATGAGATTGGCGCCCTGATTGCCGAAGCCCTCGACAAGGTGGGCAAGGAAGGCGTCATCACGGTCGAGGAGTCCAACACCTTCGGCCTGGAACTCGAGCTCACCGAGGGCATGCGCTTCGACAAGGGCTACATCTCCGCTTACTTCGTCACCGACGCTGAGCGCCAGGAGACGGTCCTTGAGGACCCGTACATCCTGATCGTCAACTCCAAGATCTCCAGCGTCAAGGAACTGGTTGCTGTCCTCGAAAAGGTCATGCAGTCCAACAAGCCGCTGCTGATCATTGCCGAAGACATCGAGGGCGAAGCCCTTGCCACACTGATCGTGAACAAGATCCGTGGCACGTTCAAGTCCGTAGCCGTCAAGGCTCCCGGCTTCGGCGACCGCCGCAAGGCACAGCTCGCGGACATCGCCATCCTCAGCGGTGGCCAGGTCATCTCCGAGGAAGTCGGCCTCAAGCTCGAGACCGCCGGCCTCGAACTCCTGGGCCGCGCCCGCAAGGTCGTTGTCACTAAGGATGAGACCACCATCGTCGAGGGTGCAGGCGACGCCGACCAGATCGCTGGCCGCGTTTCCCAGATCCGTGCCGAGATCGAGAACTCCGATTCCGACTACGACCGCGAGAAGCTGCAGGAACGCCTGGCCAAGCTGGCCGGTGGCGTTGCAGTCATCAAGGCCGGTGCCGCAACCGAAGTCGAGCTCAAGGAACGCAAGCACCGCATTGAGGACGCAGTCCGCAACGCCAAGGCTGCTGTTGAAGAGGGCATCGTCGCCGGCGGTGGCGTTGCCCTGATCCAGGCCGGTGCCAAGGCATTCGCCAACCTGCAGCTCGACGGCGACGAAGCAACCGGTGCGAACATCGTCCGTGTTGCCATCGACGCCCCGCTGAAGCAGATCGCCTTCAACGCCGGCCTCGAGCCGGGCGTTGTGGTCGACAAGGTCCGCGGCCTGCCCGCAGGCCACGGCCTGAACGCAGCATCCGGCGAATACGTCGACCTGCTGGCTGCCGGCATCAACGACCCGGTCAAGGTGACCCGCTCTGCGCTGCAGAACGCGGCTTCCATTGCCGGCCTGTTCCTCACCACCGAGGCCGTTGTGGCCGACAAGCCGGAGAAGAACGCTCCGGCCATGGGCGGCGGCGACGACATGGGCGGCATGGGCGGCATGGGCGGCTTCTAACCACCCGCTCGCGCCCGCTGACCTCAGGTCAGCGGGCGACGCGTAGTTTCACAACGACGCATAGTTCACGACGGCGGTCTCACCTTGGGGTGGGGCCGCCGTCGGCGTTATCCGACCGCCGTCCGGCAGGCACTATCCTGCCAGGCACAGTCTGGCAGGATAGTGCAGTGACGATTACAGCAGCAGCCGACGGTTCGGCTTTAGGAAATCCCGGCCCGGCCGGATGGGCCTGGTATGTGAACGACGACTGCTGGCGGGCCGGCGGATGGCCGCACGGCACCAACAACCAGGGTGAGCTGATGGCGGTGCTCGACCTGTTCCGGGCCACCGCCCACCTCGTTGGCGAGGACCTGCACATCCTCTGTGACAGCCAGTACGTCATCAACTCGGTCACAAAGTGGATGCCCGGCTGGAAGCGGAAGGGCTGGCGCAAGTCGGACGGCAAGCCCGTGCTGAACGTCGAACTGCTCAAGGAAATTGACCAGGAACTCCGCGGCCGCAAGTACACGTTCGAGTGGGTGCGCGGCCACGCCGGGCATGAGCTCAACGAGGCCGCCGACGAGCGCGCCCGGGCCGCGGCCACTGCCTACCAGCAAGGCGTCGCCGTCCGCCAGGGACCCGGCTTCGGCTCGAGCGCCGAGAGCTCCTGCGAGGCAGCACACCCGGCCGGCGCGCCCGCGTCCCCGGCGGGGGCCGCAGCACCACCCATGGCGCCGCCGCGGATAGGCCAACAAGAGTTCTTCGGCGACGCCGGAGGGTTCGACGAACCGGACCTCTTCAGTGTGCTCGAGGAGGAGTCCACGCCGGCGCCGGGCATGGACGCCAGCCCGGAGGCCATCGTCGAAGCGCTCGAACGTGAGCTCCTGCGCCCGGACACCCGGGCAGACCTGGGACGGACCGGCGTCTTGCTGCATCCGGACTTCACCGAGATCGGAGCCTCGGGCCGGATCTGGACCCGGGACGCGATGATGATGGAGCTGGAGCAGAGCCCCGAAGGCCCGACGGATCTGGAGCTGCTGGGCGCCGACCGGCTGGGGGACAGCACCGTTCTGTTGACTTACCGCAGCTACGCCCGCTCCGGAACCACCCTGCGCAGCTCCCTGTGGGTGCGTGAAGGTGCCCAGTGGCGGCTGCGGTTCCACCAGGGGACTCCGGAGGCCTGAGGCGCGGCCCGGGCCAGACACTGGCCGTTGGCGGTGTTACCCGAAGCGCTGGGTGTTGGTTATCTCGGTCTGGTCATAGCTGGCTGCCGCGGCGGTAAGCGCCAGATTGATGGAGGCCAGGGAGGCCTCGACCCTGCCCTGGGTCAAGGCCCACTCGGCGACGAGGGCCTGGAAGTTCGTTGCCGCTGCCCCGCGCCAGCTGGCCTGCAGCTCGTCGAGGCCGAGTTTCATCGACTGGACGTCAGCGCTGATTCTCTCGACCGTCGCCTTGACGTTCGCCGACTTCAGCTGGAGAAGCTCGGTGTCGACGGAGATGATGCTCATGGTTAACCTCCCGGTGGCTGCTGGGAGCAGCCCGGTCCGTCGCCGGCAGGCGACGCCGGACGGGGCTGGCTCGTCCGGGCTTTCCGGACACCACCAGCCTAGGCAGGTGAGGCCGCCGCGGTCCTTGGCGGATGGGCCTATGTGGACAACCACGGAGGCTTTTCCACCCGGCTGACGTTACTTCGCGATCGTCCGCAGGATCTGCCGCGCCACCAGACGGTCGACTCCGGGCATGGCGGTGGCCCGGATGACCCACCGCCGCAGGAGGCGTTGCCCCCTGTTCGCCGGGAGGAACGTTGATGCGGCTCGCGTCCCGGAGGCCTGCGCCACCTCCACGACCGGCCGCATGCGCCGCTCGAAGGTGAGCGGTGCCCAGCATCTTTCCGAGGCCGTCCAGCGCTGTAGACCCTCCATGAACCCACAGGCGGACGAAGGCGGCTAGTGGATATCGAACGCTTCAGCGGTCAAACCCGTTTACACAACACCAAAACCTTCGCGCGATCTTGTTCGAACGACTTCGACAGCAGGTGAGGCTGCACCATGAACGGCCCGTGACTATCGCCGTTTGATGGCGCCGTTCTGTTTTATCTATTTGGCGGCTTTGTGTTCCGAAAGCGGACCCTTGGGTCCGTCAGCGGCACCACGCCAGCGGTTTGACCCTATCCGGGGGGACCTTTTTGGAGGAGCATGGTGGCATCCGCTGCGGTCGCCCCGGGTCCCGAGGGGTGATCCCGATGCTACGGAACGGATGGTGAGTGATGGGCAGGAATACGCGAATCGGATCCGACGGCAGTCCAAATCGGGCGGGCATGCGCCGGTCCGACCGAGATGAGGAAGCCATCACCCCGTCCCCCGCTCCGTCCTTCCGCTCCCGCGAGGCAGCGGTCCTGGCCTTGCAGCGCAGCGCCGGCAACCGCGCCGTCCAGCGACTGGTCGCCGGGTCGGCCGCACACGCCAAGCCGAAGATGGAGGGTGACGAGGACAAGGAACGTCTCAAGGACGGGGCCTGCGTCGTGCAGCGAGTGCTGGCCGACCCGGTGCCCATGCTCGCCGTCCAGCGGGCCGCCTTCAACGCGACGCTCAACAAGCCCGCGCCGACGCGGTCGAACTCGGCCGCCAGCACCACGCACGCGGACGATCCGACGTTTACCGGTCACGCCGTGGAGGACAAGAAGCGCAAGCGCTGGACCTATGTCGTCGACACGGTCGAGGCCACCGGGACCATTCAGATCGTCTACTTCACCAACGACCGCTACCCTGCACCGACACCGGACGACGACTCCGGGGCGCTGACAAATGTCACCAGCGGCAATGTCACGGCCATTCTCAAGGACTTTAAGGACAATCGAGAAGGCATCCCGGACCACTGGTCCGCGTACCGGGCGGAAGACCTCCACGAGGATTACCACTGGAGCAACGAGTGGCTGAAACTCGCCCGGGTGGGGATGACGGAGGCCGACAAGAAGGTGGCCAAGCTCCAAGTCGACACCACAGCCACGCCGGCCCAGGCGGACGCCGAGAAGATCCTCGAGCCGCAGGCGAAGACGCTCTTCGACGCCGAGATGAAAGCGGCCCGCATGAAGTGGAACGCGATGGGCGACTCACCCGGCGACCCGCCCTACCGCGCACAGGCGCCGGCGGTCGACGCGCTGGCCACACGGGTCAAAGCCCACAAGAAGGCGCAGAAGTGGTGAGCGGGTCCCTCACGCTGCTTATGGACGTGCTGGCGACGGCGCCGCTGCGAGTTCACGTCAGCCTGCACCAGCCGGACACCGCCGACGAAGTGGCCTGGGTGCCGAAGCTGCTCGCACCGGCAGGGGCGTTCATCACGCTCGTCGTGCGCGACCCCGCCGGGGAGACCCGCTTCGAAACCCACCCGCCGAAGATCAAGCCGAAGCTCAGGCCCGATGACGACGACAGCTACCTCGGGCTCGAACCCGGCTACTCGTACGGCATCGTCCTTGCTGTCGACCTTCCCCAGCTCGCCGGCGGAGCCTACCTGCTCGAGGCCGGCTATACGAACCGCGGCTACCACGGGACGTCGGGGCGGCCCGTCGGCGAGATCGCGCTGACGACGGAAAGCGACCTGTTTCTCGGCGAGTAGGGCGGCATCAGGAGCTCTGGCGCTGGCCGGCAAAGCGCGGCCGCGAGGTCGGGACGATCCGGGGAACTGGTGGCGCCGAGTGGGACGCCAAGGATCGCTTGGAGTGAGCCCTTTATGGGGAAAGGCGGTTGTCCGGCTGGGCCGCGCCGTGGCTGTCCGCCTCGGCCGCGCCGTGGCTGCCCGCCCTAGCCCTGCCTGCCGTGTCGTCGCCAACAGTGCCGTGGTGTGCCGTACCGTCGTCGGCGGTCACCTCATCGTGTATGCCGTCGTCGGCGGTCGCCTCATCGGGCCTGCCGTCATCGGCCGCGTCCTCGTCGGCGAAGGCTCCGTCCAGGTATGGAAGGCTGACCACCAAGGTGGCGCCGCCGCCGTCGGTCTTTGTGGCCTGGACCGTGCCCGAATGGGATCCGACGATGGCAGCAACGATGGCGAGCCCCAGTCCGCTGCCGCCGGTTTCCCGTGTCCGGGAGGTGTCCGCGCGGTAGAACCGCTCGAAAATCCGGGCGGCCTCCTCCTCGGGGACCCCAGGACCATGGTCGCGGACCTCAATCACCGAGTGCCGCCGGCCGTCCTCCGATGTCCGCACACCGACGGCGAGCTCGATGGGGCTGCCCTCCGGGGTGTAGCGCAGGGCATTGCCGACCAGGTTGCCCAGCACCTGCCGCAGTTTGGCCTCGTCGCCGAGCACCGGCGCGGCGGTGGCAGGGCCGCCGTCGAGCCCGCTGAGGGAGATGGCGCGGCTGCGGTCGCTTGCCTGGGTATCCACCACCGCATCATGGGCCAGCAACAGCAGGTCCACGGGCTTCCGCGCCAGCGGGCGCTGCTCGTCGATGCGGGCCAGCAGCAGGAGGTCCTCGACCATGGTTCCCATGCGCTTGGCTTCGCTTTCAATCCGCCCCATCGCGGTGGCGACGTCCTCCGGGGTGGACAGGGCACCGTGCCGGTACAGTTCCGAGAATCCGCGGATGGTCACGAGCGGGGTCCGCAGTTCGTGGGAGGCGTCAGCGGCGAAGCGGCGCATCCGCTCCTCGGACGCCATCCGGGCGGCGAAGGCAGTTTCAATGTGGGCCAGCATGGCGTTCAGCGAGCTGCCGAGCCGGCCGACCTCGGTGCTCGGGTTTTCGATTTCCACGCGCCGTGACAGGTCCCCGGCGGCGATGGCCGCCGCGGTCTTCTCCACCCGGGCCAACGGACGGAAGGACCGGGAGATGCTCCAGGTGGCGATCAGGAAGGCCAGCACCAGGGTCAGCAGCCCGACGCCGACCACCACCAGGACGGCATGTTCCATCACGGAGTCCACCGGCGCGAGGGGGAGCCCGATCACCACCACCGCGGTGCGGTCGTTGGAGTCCACCACGCTGAGGGCCACGACCCGCCAGTTGTGTCCGTCCGTGCCGCTGACCTGGTAGGGCTGCTGCTGGCGGACCCTGGCCTCGGCGGCGGAGATATTGCTGATGTCCGGGCGCGATGCCTTGTCCCCGCCGAAGGGATAGGGCGGCAGCCCGGGGCTGAAGAGCATGAGGGAATAGTCGGTGGGGATGTTCGGGTTTTGTTCCTGCAGCTGGCTGAAGGAATTCTGCTGGCGCACCGATTCGACGGCGGCTTTGAGCTTGTCGTCGACCTGCCCCTGCAGGTAGCTGTGCAGCAGCGTCAGGGTACCGGCGCCGGTCGCTGTCAGGGCCACCAGCATCAAGGCCGTCATGATGGCGACGAGCTGTGACCTCAGCGGGGCCGATTTCCAGCGCAGCAGCAAGGTCAGCGCTTCTCTGCCGTCCGCAGCACGTAGCCGACGCCGCGCTTGGTCTGGATCAAAGCCGGGGCCTCCGGGTCGATGTCCACCTTGCGGCGGAGATACGAGATGTAGGACTCCACAATCGAGGCATCCCCGTTGAAGTCGTATTCCCAGACGTGGTCCAGGATCTGCGCCTTGGACAGGACACGGTTGGGGTTGAGCATGAGGTAGCGCAGGAGCTTGAACTCGGTGGGGGACAGCTCGATCACGGTGCTGCCGCGGCGCACCTCGTGGGCGTCGTCGTCGAGCTCCAGGTCATCCACCCGGATCACCGCGTCGTCGTCCTGCAGGGGCTGGGTACGGCGCAGCACGGCGCGGATGCGCGCCACGACTTCGTCGAGGCTGAAAGGTTTGGTGACGTAGTCATCGCCGCCCACCGTAAGCCCCATCACCTTGTCCTCGGTGTCGTCCTTGGCAGTCAGGAACAGCACGGGGAAGTGTTTGCCGGCTGCACGCAGGCGGCGGGTGACGGTGAATCCATCCATGTCCGGCAGCATGACGTCCAGCACAGCGAGGTCGGGGGAGTGGAGCTCGGCTGCGGCAAGCGCGTCCCGCCCGTTCCCGGCCGAAACGACCTCGAAGCCGGCGAAGCGGAGGGAAGTGGAAAGCAGCTCGCGGATGTTCGGTTCATCATCGACGACAAGCAGCTTGGCTTCTGGACCGTTCTTTTTCATGACTCCCATGATGCTCCCAGACACTGGGAGTTTTCTGAATGGCAGATGTGTGTTCGGTGGACGCCAGCTAGCCGGTTGCGCCCACGTCCTTCGCGTCCATGATCCGGTACGCGTAGCCCTGCTCGGCCAGGAAGCGCTGGCGCTTGGCCGCGAAGTCCTGGTCCAGGGTGTCGCGGGCCACGAGCGAGTAGAAACGGGCCGCGCGGCCGTCCTTCTTGGGCCGCAGCAGCCGTCCGAGCCGCTGGGCTTCCTCCTGTCGGGAACCGAAGGACCCGGAGACCTGGATGGCAACGGAGGCCTCGGGCAGGTCGATCGAAAAGTTGGCGACCTTGGACACCACCAGGGTCTGGACCTCACCGGCGCGGAAGGCGTCGAAGAGCCTCTGGCGCTCCTTCACGGACGTCTCGCCTTTGATGACGGGTACCTTCAGGCGCTCGCCGAGCTCGTCCAGCTGGTCGATGTACTGCCCGATCACGAGGAGCTGTTCACCGGCGTGCTCGGCGACGAGTTGCTCCACCACGTGGGTCTTGGACTCTGACGTGGAGCACAGCCGGTATTTGTCCGCATCCTCGGCCATGGCGTACGCGACGCGCTCATCGCGCGGCAGGTCGATCCGGACCTCCACGCAGTCCGCCGGTGCAATGTACCCCTGGGCCTCGATGTCCTTCCACGGCGCGTCATAGCGCTTGGGCCCGATCAGGCTGAAGACCTCGCCCTCCCGACCGTCCTCGCGGACCAGGGTGGCGGTGAGGCCGAGCCGGCGGCGCGCCTGCAGGTCCGCCGTCATCCGGAAAATCGGGGCGGGCAGCAGATGGACCTCGTCGTAGATGATGAGTCCCCAGTCATTGCCGTCCACAAGCTCCAGGTGCGGGTACAGTCCGCCCCGCTTCGTAGTCAGGACCTGGTAGGTGGCGATCGTGACTGGCCGGACCTCCTTGACGGAGCCCGAATATTCGCCGATCTCCTCTTCGGTCAGGGAGGTCCGTCTGAGCAGTTCGTCCTTCCACTGGCGGGCGGACACGGTGTTGGTGACCAGGATGAGGGTGGTGGTGGAGCTTGTGGCCATCGCCGCGGCGCCTACCAGCGTTTTGCCGGCCCCGCAGGGGAGCACGACGACGCCGCTGCCGCCAGCCCAGAAGTTTTCCGTCGCCAGCCGCTGGTACGGGCGCAGTTTCCAGTCGGATTCGTCCAGCAGTATCGCATGCGGCGTCCCGTCGACGTAGCCGGCCAGGTCCTCGGCGGGCCAGCCGAGCTTAAGCAGAAGCTGCTTGAGCTGTCCGCGCTGGGAAGAGTGCACCACCACGGTCTCCCCGTCGATCCGCGGCCCCAGCAAGGGCGCGATCTTCTTGGCACGGCTCACCTCCTCCAGCACGGGATAGTCGGAGGTGCGCATGACCAGGCCGTGCTGCGGGTCTTTTTCAAGCCGCAGCCGCCCATAGCGGGACATCGTCTCTTCGACGTCGATCAGCAGCGAATGTGGCACCGGGAACCGGGAGTACTTCAGCAGCGTGTCGAGAACCTTTTCGGCGTCGAGCCCGGCGGCCCGGGCATTCCAGAGGCCCAGGGGCGTCAACCGGTAACTGTGTACATGCTCCGGGGCGCGCTCCAGTTCCGCGAAGGCCGCGATGGCGTGTCGGGCCTCGGTGGCCAGTTCGTGGTCGACCTCGAGCAGGATGGTCTTGTCACTCTGGACGATCAGGGGTCCGTCATTCACTGGAGCAATTCCTCAGCCGCTTCTACATCAATAATCCGGTGGATGGACAGCACACGTTCGGTCTCCTTCGCCGGATCAAAGACCCGTACGCGTCCACCGTTCACAGCTAGCGGAACAACTGTTTCGGGAACCGCATTCCCCATCCCGTCCACGACGTTCATCACCACCCGCTGCTTGAGCCTGATCGCCTTGAGCAAGGTCTCGAGCCCCAGCTGGACGGCCTCCTCGCTGCCGGCGGCGGCGGGATGGGCCCCGGTTCCGTCGGCTGCAGGGCGGCCACCGCGCAGCACGGCCAGCTGCGCGTCGACGTCAGCCTCCGGCGGAGCGGTGCGCGGCGGGGTGTACACCGGCCGCGAGGTGCCGTTCGGGGCGGGCGTGGCGCGGCGCAGCCGGACGACGGCCGACTCGGACTCCTCCACGGCCGGGGATAGCCCCAGGCTCCGGAGCACCTGGGCGGTTTCACGGGGCGGGGCGGAGGAGACGAGCACGGTCGGGGCGATGCGGGACAGGCTCAGCCCGGACGCCGCGGATGCGTTGAGCAGCTCCAGCAACGCCGTTTCGTCCTCGCTCTGGATGAAGCTGGCGGCAGCCCCGACCCGGAGCCTGGCATGCCGGGCCGCGGTGTCTTCGATCAGGTAGGTGAGGGGCTGCGGAATGGCGGTGGCGGAATGCTGGCGCAGGAAGTCCAGCAGGGCCTGCCCGTCCTGGCCGGCGTCGAGGGCGCGACGGACCGACGAGACGGAGAACCGGTAGATGGTGGCTGGTCCTTGGCCCTCGGCGTCAGCCATGGTCAGGAGCTTCTCGCTCAGTTCGGGGGCGAGATAGCCCGGCGCCACGGCGGTGAGGTCCGCCTGCAGCAGGACATGGTTGAGCGCCGCGGGGAGGTGTTCGCCAAGGATGCCCAGTGCCTCTTCGGGCTCTCCGGCGGCGATCGCGGCGCCGATCTGGCTTAGGGCTCCGGATCCCATCAACCCCAGCAGTTCAGCCTCTGCCAGGACCCCCCGGACCAGCGAGCTGAAGCGCCGGGCCATCCGGGGCTGTGACCAGTCGGCGCGTTCCAGCACGGCCGCCGCGTCGAGCACGGGGGCCTGGCCGTCCAGTGTCGAGGCTTCCAGGCTGAGTTCCCGAAGGATCTCCAGAATCCGTTTCCGGATCACAGGCGCGTCCGGCCGCTGCGCCTCCGCAGAAAGCGCATTGATCATGGCCCCCGCCGTGCCCCGGTGCGCCGAGGGCGCCGGGGCGCCGCCGGTAACGGGTTGCCCCACGAGCGACGGAGCGCGCTCGCTGGCGAGCCAGGCGTTGACCAGCCAGAGCCACTGTTCCTGGCGCGGCAGCGCAAGCCACTCCAGCTGCGGCGGCTGGACCCAGGAGGAACTGTCGACGTCGAGGCGCAGTAATCCCGCGAGGGCGCACAGCTCGGCCAGCACTCCGGCGTCGCGCAGTTCGATCCGCAGCGCGTCGGCCAGGCGCTTCATCTCGCGCACGCCGACGCCGCCGCTGCGAAGCGTTGCCAGCGGCTGTTCCCGGATCACGTGAAGCAGTTCGCCGACCAGCCGGAGGGTCTCGGCGATGGCACCCAGGGCCGCGTTCCGGCGCAGTGCGGCGCTCGTGAAGCCCAGCCGGGGAACAGGGGGTGTCAGGGCGAAGTTCTCAATGACGAAGCCGCCGCGGAGGGAGACGCCCACGCTGCGCGGAAGCTCGACGTGGGCGGCATCCAGCGGCACCAGCAAGCCGCGCGCCAGCAGCCAGTCCACGGGCCCGACGTCGGAGGCCTGGTGGATGACGGAAGCGCGGCGCTGGGCCTGCGGGACGGCGCCCATGGCCCAGTTGCCGAACCGGTCCAGGAGGGCAGTGGTGCGTTCCGGAGCGGTGGCAAGGATCCGCTGGAGCGATTCCGGCGTCGCCGTCCAGTGCTGCAGTGACAGGGCCGCCTCCATCGGCGTCGTGGCAGGGGCGACAGCCGCCCCGCTGCGGTGCAGTTCCCCGACGAGCTGGACCACGCGCTGCGCAAACGCCGGCTGCAGCCGGACCAACTCCGTGTAACTGCGCCCGAGGCCGGCCGGGTAGATGCCGATGACGTCCTTGAGGCTCCCCACCGGCAGGTAGTACCGATGCCGTGACTGTGCCGGGGTAACCCCGTGCGGAGGCTCGGCCCGGTGCACCAGCGCCAGCTCCTGCAGCGAGTGCAGCAAGCGGTCCAGAGAGGCCAGGGAGGCGCCATTGATGAGCTTCTTCAGCATCGCTGACGAGGCGCTGTGCCCGGTGTCGGTGTTGGTACACAGATGCAGCGTTTCCAGCACCTGCATTTCGGGCCGGTTGAGCCGCTCCAGGGCACGCTGCACGCTCACCCGGCTGCTCGCGCGGGCAGCGAGGGCTGCGAAGTCCGGAACTCCGGGGGAAATGAGGTCCGGCCGCGCCGAGAACAGGGCCCGCAGCGAGTCGTCGCTGCGTGCTTCCAGTTCCTTGCTGAGGGCGCGGATGAGGGACATCAGTTCAACGCTACCCTCCGCCGGGCTGCCGCGTCCGGCGTCGGGCCGTAACCGCGTCGGCCACGAGCACCAGCATCAGCAGGAAGGCTACGGGCAGGCCGTAGAGCGCCGTGGAGGTGAGCCAGACCGGGGCAACGAGCCTGCCGAAGGCCAGGGCCATGACTGCTCCGACTGCCAGCAGTGACAGTACGGCGACTCCGGCCGCGATAATCTGCAGGGCCCGGCGGAAGCGCAATGGTCTCATGTGGCCAACGCTAACAGTCCCGCCCCGCGCCTCACACTGTCATAGTGCCCATGGCAGGATAACCTTGAAGGAACAGACCAACACGGTCCAGGCAGCCATACCTTGAACCCGCATATCAATGTGGATGCGGTGGCCGCCGGCTGTGTCACCAGCAGAACGAAGAAGGTTGATTACGTGCCTACCGGCAAGGTCAAGTGGTATGACAAGGAAAAGGGCTTCGGGTTCCTCGCGGCTGAAGACGGCCAGGAAGTCTTCCTGCCCAAATCGGCGCTTCCCGAGGGCGTAACGGACCTCAAGGCGGGGACCCGTGTGGAGTTTGGCGTAGCTGACGGCCGCAAGGGCGCCCAGGCGTTGGGCTTGCGCGTGCTGGACAAGACGCCGTCCATCGCCAAGGCCAAGCGTCCCAGCGCCAAGGATCTTGCCCCGCTGGTCCAGGATCTTGTGACCGTTCTGGACAACCTTTCCGGAACTCTCTCGGCGGGCAAGTACCCGGAGGGCAACAAAGCCAAGGCGATCGCGGTGGCCCTTCGTAAGGTCGCCGACGAGCTGGACGCGTAAGGCTCCTGATGGCAGCGGAACCTGAGCAGAACGCGCCCGAGGCTCGCGGCACCGCCGGAATAAACACAGCCGGAGAGAACACAGCCGACGTGGAGGCACTTGACGTGGATGCGGTTGACGTTGATGCAGCTGACGTGGACGTGGCCGACGAAGATGCGGCTGGCGTCGGTGTGGCCGACGTGGATACGGCCGCCGAAGATGCGGCCGAAGCAGCTGTTGCCGGAGCAGACGCCGCTGGAGTGATCGCTGTGGAAGCAAAGGCGCCGGGATCCGTGGCCGCGACGACACCGCGTGCCGGTGTTCCGGTTTGGCGAACGGGCAAGCCCGACGCCGTTCTCGCCGCCGCCGTCGACGTCGCCCGCGCTGCCGTGGAAACCATTGCCGCCGCAGAGCAGATCGGCCGGCACCTGGGTGCGCGCACCGAGGGTGACCGCCTGGTCACGCATCTCTTCGAATCGAAGCTCGCCGGCTACGGGGGCTGGCAGTGGTACGCCGTGCTCACGCGCAACTCGCGGTCCAAGGTGGTCACGGTCGATGAGCTGGGCCTGCTGCCCTCCGAAGACTCGATACTGGCGCCCGAGTGGGTCCCCTGGGCCGAGCGGGTCCGCCCGGAGGACGCCCAGGACGAGGAGTCCGCCGACCAGGACGCCCAGGACGAGGAATCCGCCGAGTCGGCCCCCGCCGCTGCCGGGCAGGATGCCGACGAGCCGGACGTGGCCGACGCCGATTCGGTAGACACGGACGCGGCCGACGCCGATGCGGTAGACACGGACGCGGCCGACGCCGATGTGGTAGAGCCGGACGTGGCCGACGCCGATGCGGTGGACACGGACGCGGCCGACGCGGATGCGGTAGACACGGACGCGGCCGACGCCGAGTCGGCAGTTACAAACGCCGGCCAACCCGACGCCGACCTCGAGCACGACGACGACGAAGAAGCCGACGTCGACGGCTTTGTCCAGCCGGTGCTACCGGACGAAGAGGCTGACTAGGGGTTGGAACACTTCGGGAGAACGGGGGGTGAAGGCCGGGCATGACGTCCACTTTCAAATCCCTGCACATCCTGAACTACCGGATCTGGTTCATCGGGGCCCTGATCTCCAACATCGGGACCTGGATGCAGCGCACGGCCCAGGACTGGCTGGTCTTTGACCGCCTCACGGAGCAGGACGCCGGAGCGATGGGCGTCACGATGGCGCTGCAGCTGGGCCCGCAACTCTTCCTTGCGCCCGTGGCCGGGCTGGTGGCTGACCGCTTCAACCGCAAACAGCTGCTGATCCTCACACAATCGGCCATGGCCTTGCTGAGTACGGGCCTCGGGGTCCTCGTGCTCTCTGGCGGCGCGCAGCTCTGGCACGTTTACGGCTTCGCCTTGCTCCTTGGCGTGGTGTCCGCACTGGACGCCCCCGTGCGGCAGACCTTTGTCTCCGAACTGGTCCGTGACGACTTCCTGCCCAACGCCGTGGCGCTCAACAGTGCCTCCTTTAACGTGGCGAGGATGATCGGACCTGCGGTGGCGGGATTCCTGACGGTCGCCGTCGGCTCCGGCTGGGTCTTCCTCATCAATACCGTCACGTTCCTGGCGCTGCTGCTGAGCCTCTGGAGGATTCCCGCCGCCTCGCTTCGCCAGCTGCCGCGGGCCGCGGCAGGCAAGGGCCGTATCCGCGAGGGCCTGCGGTACGTCCGCTTCCGGCCCGACATCGTTGTGGTGCTGGTCGCGGTCTTCATCGTGGGGACGCTGGGGCTTAACTTCGTGCTGTTCATCGCCGCCATGGTAGGCACCGAGTTCGGCCTGGACGCGAGTGCCTTCGGGCTGATGAATTCGATCATGGCCATCGGCTCCGTGGCCGGGGCGTTGCTCTCCGCCGGACGCGGCAAGCCAAGGCTGCGGTTCATCTTCGGGGCGGCCGGCGCGTTCGGCGTGACCTCCGGCATTGCCGCCCTCACCCCCAGCTATTTCTGGTTCGGGGTGGCGCTCGTGCCGGTGGGGCTTTTCGCGATCACCATGATGACGAGCGCAAACGGCTACGTCCAAAGCACGACGGACCCCGTCATGCGGGGCCGGGTGATGGCCCTTTACATGGCGATCTTCATGGGTGGGACACCCATCGGCGCGCCGCTGGTCGGCTGGGTGGCCAACGTCGCCGGGCCGCGCTGGTCGATGGGCGTCGCTGCCGCGTCCGGCGTCCTGGCGGCCCTGATCGGCCTGGTGTGGATTGTCCGTGCGCGCCAGCTGAGGATCCGCTTCGACCGGCGGGCCCGGGGCCTGCACCATTTCCGGCTGGAATCGCGCGCCGCGGGCCGGACTGCCCAGGACCCCGCGGTTAAAGCGGGCGGCGCCGCCCGGGAATCAAACCCGGACGACGCCGTCGAACGCTGAAGCTTCCGTACTGTGAGCGGAACGGGCGCCTACTTCTTCAGCTCGGCGACGACGAAATCGATGCACTCAAGCAACGCCGACACGTCGTCCGGTTCGATTGCGACGAAGGTGGCGATGCGGAGCTGGTTGCGTCCCAGCTTCCGGTAAGGCTCGGTGTCCACGATCCCGTTGGCGCGCAGCACCTTGGCGACGGCGGCGGCGTCAATTGAGTCGTCGAAGTCGATTGTGGCGATCACGTTGGAGCGGTCCTCGGCATTTGGCACGAACGGTGTGGCGTAGTCCGAGGCTTCCGCCCAGCTGTAGATCCGGCCCGCTGAGTCGGCCGTCCGGCCCGCGGCGAAGTCCAGACCCCCGTTGGCGTTGAGCCACTGTACCTGGGCGTCCAGCGTCACCAGCGTCGCCAGCGCCGGGGTGTTGTAGGTCTGGTTCAGGCGCGAGTTGTCGATGGCCGTCTGCAGGTCCAGGAAGTCCGGGATCCAGCGGTCGCTGGCCTTGATCCGGGCCGCGCGCTCCAAGGCGGCTGGGGAGAACAAGCCAAGCCACAGGCCGCCGTCGGAAGCGAAGTTCTTCTGCGGCGCGAAGTAGTACACGTCCGCTTCGGCAACGTCCACGTCCAGGCCGCCCGCAGCTGAGGTGGCGTCCACGAGCACGAGGGCGCCGTCCTCGGCGCCGGCCACGCGCCGGACCGGGGCCGCCACGCCCGTTGACGTCTCGTTCTGGGGCCACGCGTAGACGTCGACGCCGGCCTCCGCCCGTGCTGTGGGGCGGGTGCCGGGCTCGGACTTGATGATGGAGGATTCCGCCAGGAACGGCGCCTTGTTAGTGGCGGAGGCAAACTTCGAGCCGAATTCGCCGAAAGACAGGTGCTGGGCCTTGCTCTCCACCAGGCCGAAGCTGGCGATGTCCCAGAATGCGGTGGAGCCGCCGACCCCCAGGACTACCTCATAGCCTTCGGGGGCTCGAAAGAACTCGCTGAGACCGTTCCGGACCGAGCCCACAAGGTTCTTGACCGGAGCCTGGCGGTGGGAGGTTCCCAGCAGTGTTGCCGAGGCGGCCGCGAGGGCGTCCATCTGCTCCGGACGCACCTTCGACGGCCCGGCGCCGAACCGGCCGTCCTTCGGGAGGAGGTTTGCGGGAATCGTGACGCTGGTGTGGCTCACAGGGGCTCCAATTTTCGGCTGGTACAAAGCGTGGCTTGGGGGCGGCCCGGCAGCGGTGGCTGCGACGAAGCCTCCTTTTCATTCTGCCTGACCGCCCCGTAGGGACGGGAAAAAGATCCGTCATAGTCCGGTCACTGAGACGGATGGGCGCCGCGGCAGCCGTCGGCTGGGCCGGCCGAATTATCCGGAGTAATTCAAAAAAGGCTAAGCTGGATTGCGAACGTACGGGCGGATCCCGCCGAGGCAAGCCGCAGACATCGGCACACGGTACGGTGGGAATGACGCAAGGACGGCGCTCGAGGAGCTGAGCTGAATGACGGATCTGATCGATACAACCGAGATGTATCTTCGGACCATCCTGGAACTTGAAGAAGAGAACATCGTCGCCCTCCGTGCCCGCATCGCAGAACGGTTGCGCCACTCCGGCCCCACGGTGTCGCAGACTGTCGGCCGCATGGAGCGCGACGGCCTTGTGGTGGTGTCCGGCGACCGGCACCTTGAACTGACCGAGACCGGCCGGAAACGTGCCATCGAGGTTATGCGCAAGCACCGCCTCGCCGAGCGGCTCCTGGCCGACGTCATCGGCCTTGATTGGGCGTATGTCCACGAGGAGGCCTGCCGCTGGGAACACGTGATGAGCGAGCGTGTGGAACGGCGCATCTTCGAGATGCTCGATCACCCGACCGTTTCCCCGTATGGAAATCCGATTCCCGGTCTCGCGGAACTGGGCGGCCTGCCCTCCCAGCCCTTCGCCGACGGCGTCGTGAACCTGCTTGAAGCCATGACCGGCTACGGCGCCGGGTCCCGGATCACCGTGAACCGCCTGGCCGAACCCATCCAGGTCGAGCCGGAACTGCTCGTCCAGCTGGATGAAGGCGGCATCCGGCCCGGGGCACTCGTGTCCTTGGAACGCGTGGGGGAGTACATTTCAGTCCGCGTGCCGGACTTCGAAGGTGCGCTCGAGCTGCCGCCGGAGGTCGCGGCCCACGTCTTCGTTACGGTCGGCTGAGCCCGTCCACACCAGCACTTGCGGCCTGACCCCTGGGATGTCCACAAGGAGATAACGGGATTATTACTGAGCGGGATTAATCGCCTATAGTTAATCTGCAGTACGATACCAAACCGTTACCTGATCCGCAGCCGAGCTCTGCCAGCGGATCAGAAGTCGAGTCACCTTCTGGCAGAGGCGGGGGAACCAATTCCGGCTGCTATAGAGCAGCCTCGGGGTGAAGTCCGCCAGCGGCAGGCGCACTCCACCGTGGGATTTTGCGATTCCCCTGTGTCTGGACGCCTGTTTACGGCGGACCGGGTCTTTGATCTTTGGCCCGAATCCGACAGCTAACTCCGCAGGCCGTCCAGAGAGGAACCATTCTTGACCACCCAGACCACCCCGGGCCGCCGCCGCGCCTTCGGCCCCGCTCCTGAGCCGCGCCCGGCCGTCGCCGTTCAGGCAGACCGCCCGCGTGATGCGCACCGCGATGAGCGCCGCGGCCGCCGGAGCACGTTTCGCCAGGTGACGGACTTTGCCGCCGCCAGCGGCTTCGGGCAGCGTGCCGGCATCGCCCTTGCCGCTACCGGGCTGGTCTTGACGGTCACAGTGCCCGCCACCGGGCCGGTCATGGCCAGCGACACAGCCGCTGTCGCCGTCGCCGCTGCTTCACAGCCTGCCGTGACCGCCGCCTCCACCAAGATCGACTTCAGCCGCACCGCCGTGAGCACCCAGGGTGACCCCGACGGAAAGCTGAAGCAGCTGCTGAGCGCACAGTCCGTGGGAACCATCACCCGCGCTGCTTCTTCCGGCACCCTTGGTGCGCCCCTGGAGAAGATGGAAACGGCCTCGCCGTTCGGTTTCCGGGTGAGTCCCATCACCGGCGGCCAAGGCGAGTTCCACCGGGGCCAGGACTACGCTGCGCAATGCGGTACGGCTGTCCGTGCCGCGGCCAGCGGAACAGTTACCTTCACGGGTTGGCACCCGTACGGCGGCGGCAACCGTGTGGTGATCGACCACGGCAACGGCCTGGAGACCACCTACAACCACCTGTCCTCCTCCAGCGTGAAGGTCGGACAAAAGGTCTCCCGCGGCGATGTCATCGCGATGAGCGGAACCACGGGCGCGTCCACCGGCTGCCACCTGCACTTTGAAGTAATGGTCAACGGCGACGTCGTTGACCCCACCGGCTGGCTCTAATAGCGATGGGCGACTCTCGCCTTTTGGGAACCCGCCGTGATCTGAATGTGACATTTCATCAGTACTGCTGTATCGTTTGAAGCACGCCAACTTCTCCGAAGTTGGCGCTCTTGAGTGGATTGCCTAACTCTGCCACCGCTCAAGGTCCGTTCGCATGACATCGTCTGGCAGGGGCGGGGGAACCAATTTCGGTCTTCGCGAGAAGACCTAGGGGTTAAGTCGCAAAGCTTCCCAGGGAGCAGCGCGGCCGGGTGACTCCCATCCGAATCCGACAGCTCACCTCGTAGGCATTGGGAGAGGCTACTTTCGTGTCTTCACGCCATAATGCTGCGCGTCACCGCGCTGGCGCGGCTCTGTTGAGCCCGCTGAAATCCATGTCCCGTGCTGCCCTTGCCGGCGCCCGGAATGGATCTCACTCCGCCGACTCAATCTCTGCCGAGTCCGGCCTGCAGGCATCGCACCTGCGCGCAGCTACCGCTTTTGGCGCGTCTTCGCAGTACACCCTTCGCTAAGTAACCCATTTTTCGGGGCGATCCGGCGTACCCCCAAGATGCCGGAGCGTCCTTACTCCGCGCCTAAAAAGCGCGGTCCAAGGAACACGAAAGAGAGAACTTAATGACTACTCGTGCACACTCTGCACGGCACCGCGCCGAGGTCACCGAGACCAGGTCGCTTGCTGTCATTGCTAAGGCCGTCGGCGACAACGCTGGCACCATGGGCCGCCAGGCCGCCGTCGTAGCTGCCGCTTCCGGTCTCGTACTGACCAGCGGCATTGCAGCCAACGCCGCCGAAATCAACGTTCAGCGCGAGTCCACCTCCGCTTCCGCCTTCGAGGTGCAGTCCGGTGCGCCGGCCACCATTTCGGCCGCTTCCACCATTGCGATTTCCTATGAGAAGCCTGCCGTTTCCACCTCGCCGGCTCCTGTCGTCGAGGCCCCGAAGCCGGCCGTGGAGGTCCGGAACTCCGACGCCGGCACCCCGGCTGCCGCTAGCACCCCCGCCGCTGCGGGCACCCCGGCCGCCGCTGGCACCCCCGCCGCTGCGGGCACCCGGGCCGCCGCTGCCACGCAGGCTGCCGCCGGCACCTCGGCAAGCACGCAGGGTCTGTCCGTCGCCAGCGGCAGGGGAGCAACCATCGCTGCCGCAGCGTACGCCCAGCTCGGCGTGTCGCAGGACTGCACCGCGCTGGCCACGAAGTCACTGGCCGCAGCGGGCATCAACTTCCACGGCTGGCCGGCCGGATACCTGTCCCTCGGCCGCACGGTGAGCGCTGCTGAAGCTCTCCCCGGCGACCTTGCCTACTACCAGAACGGTGGCGTCGGCATGGCCCACATCGCCGTCTACGTCGGCAACGGCATGGCCGTGCACGGCGGCTGGAACGGCGGAACCACCGCACTGTACAGCGCCAACGTCGGCTCCGGCCCTGTCTTCATCCGCGTCGGCGGCTAAGCACCGCTCGTCAGCATCCGGAGGACCTCCGCCTTATGGCGGGGGTCCTCCTTGCTTTTCCCCCGGTCTTTTCCGGCCGGCATGGGGTTCTTTTCCGGCGGACACGAAGTTTGCCACGGACAAAAATTCGGTGATCTGGCCTTTCGGTGTTTACTCTTGTGGTGTCGATCCATAGCCCGACCATGCAGAGGGCAGCCGGCCCTCGTGCCCCTGGCGGGTGCGGCCGTGAAGAGGTATGCGGATGCGCACACTCGTTCTGAATGCTGGATATGAACCGCTCGCGGTAGTCACCTTCCGCCGGGCGCTCGTTCTTGTGCTTACCGGAAAGGCCAGCGTGGTGGCCGAAGGCGACGACCCCGTCGTCGGGCCACAGGACATCCTTGGCCGGCCGTCGGTGATTCTGCTGAATCGGTACATCCGGCCCCGGTATAACACCATTACGGCGGTCAGCCGGCGGGGGGTGCTTCGCCGGGACGGGCAACGCTGCGCGTACTGCGGCAAAGCCGCCCACACCATTGACCATGTCCAGCCCAAGTCCAGGGGCGGCGCCGATTCCTGGGAGAACCTGGTGGCCGCGTGCCTCCGGTGCAACAACGCCAAGGGTGATCACACCCCTGCGGAGATGGGGTGGAAGCTCGGCTTCGCGCCGGGCCCGCCAAAGGGTACGGTCTGGCAGATCAAGGAACTGGAAAAGCCCGCCCCTGACTGGGACCCTTTCCTGCTGCCGGAATCCGCCGCCTGACCTGCCCGCTGGTGTCAGCGTCCAACCTTTCACGAGTGCATGACGTCTCGCGCCGGTTGTCTCGCCGATGGGATCTCAGTGACGGCGCGCTAGGCTGGGCGGGTGGAATTCGATGCTGTCATTCTCGCCGGTGGGCGGTCCTCCCGGTTGGGCGGCACACCTAAGTCGCGCCTGGTCTCCGGCGGCCGGACCCTCCTTGAACTGACGCTGCGGGCCGCACGCGGAGCGGGGAGCGTGGTCGTGGTCGGACCGGACCCCGGACCGCTTCCGGCAGGGGTGCTGAAGTGCCGGGAAGAACCTCCGTTCGCCGGCCCGGCGGCCGCCCTTGCCGCCGGGATGGCTGCCCTCGAAGCCCACCGCGAGGCCGCCCGCCCGGCGCGGACCGTTCCCCCGTTGACCCTGGTGCTGGCCTGCGACATGCCCAGGGCCGCTGCCGCAGTCACCGCCATGCGCGAGTCACTTGCTGCCGGGGTGGAGGGGGATGGCGTCCTCGCGGTCTCAGCGGACGGGCGACGGCAGCCCCTCGCCGGCTTTTATGGCACGGCTGCGCTACAACGCTCGATTGCAGACGCCGCCCGGCGGGGCGCACTGGCAAACGCCTCTGTATTCGCCCTCCTTGCTAGTCTTGACGTACGGGGACTTCGTGTTCCCCCGGGTTCGACAGACGACGTCGACACCTGGGACGACGCCGCCGCGCTGGGTGTCTCCGGCCGCCCTCCGGCAGCTGTACCTGAGGAGCCGCCCGGAGCTGAAGGAACTGATCGCGACCTTGGAGGAAAACGGTGAAGAGCCAGGATGAAACTCTGGAAGACTGGTGCCGCGCACTGCTCCAGGCCTTCGAACTGGAAGAGGTCGAGGTCGACGTCAACGAAGTCCTGGCCCTTGCGGGCGTAGCGGCGCATGCCGTAGTGCGCCCTGCCGCCCCCTTGACGACTTTCATCGCCGGCCTCGCGGCCGGCCTGGCCTCCGGGGCCGGGCAGACCCCTGACACCGCATCGATGCAGGCCGCGATGGGCGTCGCCCGGAAACTTGCCCAAGGTTACGCCTCCGCCGAAGCCCCCGAGGCATGACGCCTGCGCCCCCTTCCGGTGGCGCTCCAGCCGCCGGAGGCAATCCGGCGCCCGGTGGAATACCGGACACCGGGGAGAATGCGACAGCCGAGCAAGCCACATGGGAGGAATCCGTACAGGAGCACGCCACAGCGGAGAATGTGGCAGCGGAGAAGGCGGCAGCGGAGCATGCCGCGGGCGAGAACAAGGGCGCCGCGGCCGGACCCGATGCAACGCACCGGCACCTGGCCCACACGTGGCAGGAGGCCCGGGAACTCGCGTTCCATTGCGCCGCGCCGATTCCCGCCGCGCCGGTGCCGCTGCGGAACGCTTTGGGGCGGGTCCTCGCCGCCGACGTCGAAGCGCTGCAGGACATCCCGCACTACGCGTCTTCGGCGATGGACGGCTGGGCTGTCAACGGCAGCGGCCCCTGGATCCTGGCCGAACCCGGCCAGCGGCTGGCTCCGCACCAGGCGAGCCCGATCGTTACCGGCGGTTTGATCCCGCCCGGGGCCAAAGCGGTGCTCCGCAGCGAGAGCGGCAGCATCGAACCCGATGAGGACGGCCTGCCGGTGCTGCGGACCAGCGGTGCCGCCAAGCCCGGTGAGCCCCGGAACGGGGAGCACATCCGCAAGGCCGGGGAGGAAGCGGGCGCGGGGGAGCTGCTGGTGAAGTCCGGCACGCTGCTCAATCCCGCCCATCTGGCCCTGGCGGCCCTCGCCGGCCACGACGTGCTCCCCGTCCTGGGCAAGCCCGTGGTCCGGCTGGTGTTTACCGGTTCGGAGGTTGTTCCGGCAGGAGTGCCGGAACCGGGCAAGGTCCGTGACACCTTCGGCCCGCAACTCGCCGGTGTGGTGGAGATGCTCGGCGGCATCTGCAGCGGCGCGGTCAAGATCGGCGACAGCTACCGCGAGTGGCTGGCCGCCCTCGAGGACCAGGAACCGGCTGGTCCTGAGGCTGCCGCGGAGGAGGAGGCCGACGTCGGGACTCTGCCTGCCGACGTCGTCATCACCACCGGGGGCACCGGCCGTTCCGGAACCGACCACCTGCGGCGCGCCGTCGACGAACTCGGCGGCCGGCTCCTGGTCGACGGCATCGCGATGCGGCCGGGCCATCCGGCTGTGCTGGCGGAACTGCCCGACGGACGCTTCATCGTTGGCCTGCCCGGTAATCCGCTGGCAGCGATGATGGCTCTTTCCACCTTGGCGGGACCGCTCCTGGCCGCACTCGGCCACGGACCAATCCCACCGGTGGTGGAGGTCCCCTGCGGTTCGACGATCGAGCCCGACCCTGGAAGGACCAGGCTGATGCCCTTCAGGCTGCTGTACGGGATGGCATCGCCGGCACAACACACCGGACCGGGCATGATGAGGGGGCTGTCGGCAGCCGAGGGCGTGCTGGTGGTGCCGCCCCACGGCGTCCAGCTGGGGGAGCTGGTCCCTGCCTTCGCCTTGCCGTGGGGTTCGCCGATCCCGGAACCGGGGAGCCCTGCGTCGAAGCCCAAGGCCGCTCCCAAACGTCCGGCCCGGAAGCCTGCGGGCACGGGCGGCCCGGTCGACTGGAGCGCCCTGTTCGACTGAACCCTGCTGGCTGTGGCTGGCGCTGGCACCACCGGCCGTTGCTTGGCATGATGATTGCATGTTGCTAAGGAGTTTCTGATGGGTCGTGTGACGCAGCGCCGCAAGGTGCACAAGATTGTCCTGGACGGCTCGCCGCAGGCCCTTGAGTTCCCGGTCCGGTACCGGGAGGACGTTCTGGCAGTGGAGGAGCCGCTGGAGATCCGGCCTGGGGCAACTTTCCTACTCCGTCACCATGCGGACGCCGGGA
Organism: Arthrobacter sp. B3I9; assembly: GCF_030816935.1. Lineage (NCBI taxonomy): Bacteria > Bacillati > Actinomycetota > Actinomycetes > Micrococcales > Micrococcaceae > Arthrobacter > Arthrobacter sp. B3I9. Next base: position 3,702,932 of record NZ_JAUSYO010000001.1, on the reverse strand, counting down.
AACGACTTTGACCTGGTTGCCGGTTTCCTCGTTTCCGAGGGGGTGATCTGGAGCCCTGACCAGCTGGTGTCCCTCCGGTTCTGCGCCGGAGAGGACGAGAACGGGGTCCAGACGTTCAACGTCGTGGAGGCACAGCTGCGCCCCGACGTCGTGCTGCCCGATACCGGACGGAACGTCTACACGTCCAGTTCCTGCGGCATCTGCGGCACGGATTCCATCGAGGCGGTCCACAAGTCATCACACTTCAGTCCTGCGACGGACCCGCTCACGGTCCCGGTGGAGGTCCTCGCGTCCTTGCCGGACGCGCTCCGGGAAGCCCAGTCCGTGTTCGAGGTGACCGGCGGCGTGCACGCCGCGGGGCTGTTCCGGATTGCCGACGACGGCTCTGCCGAACTGCTGTGCCTGCGCGAGGATGTAGGCCGCCACAACGCGGTGGATAAGGTGGTCGGCTGGGCGCTGCGTGAGGGGCTGCTGCCCCTGAGCGGGACCGTACTGCAGGTCTCCGGCCGGGCCTCGTTCGAACTCGTGCAGAAAGCGTCCCTGGCCGGCATCCCCGTGCTGACGGCCGTCAGCGCGCCATCGAGCCTCGCCGTCGAACTCGCCGAGGCGAGCGGAATGACTCTCGCCGGGTTCAGCCGCGGCACATCACTCAACGTATATGCGGGACGCGGCCGGATCTCAGTCCCGGCCCCGGTGACGTAGCAGCGGCCTTGGCTGGATGCCGAAGCGCGGAGTAGGTTTTATCCATTGATTGGACCCACTCCGGCTTTATCCATTCCGGCGCTAAGAGGAACACCTTGCACGATGACCGCCGTCTCACGGAAGTCCGGCTGGACCGCTTTCTGCGCGAGCGCATCATTCCGGCCGTTTACCCGCGCAGCGCCCCGCTCGAGCTGAGCAGCTGGGAGGTGCCCGACGAACCGGTTCCGGTCATGGAGGCTCTCCAGCAGGACTTCGCTCCGCAGGAACACGGCGCGCCGTGGGGCCGGCCCTGGAGCACCACCTGGTTCCGGATTCAGGGGGAGGTGCCGGATTCCTGGGGAACCACGCCGGACACCGCGGTGGAGGTCGTCGTGGATCTCGGGTTCGGCACGGACCTTCCGGGATTCCAGTGTGAGGGCATCGCCTGGCGGCCCGACGGCAGCATCATCAAGGCGGTCTCCCCGAGGAGCCAGTACATCCCGCTGAAGCTTCTCGGCAGCGGCATGTCCGTCGATTTCTATGTCGAGGCAGCCGCAAACCCGGACCTCTCGCAAGGATGGACCTTCGCGGCAACCCCTTTCGGGGACAAAGCGACATCGGGCACGGCGCCGATCTACCGGCTGGGCCAGATCTTCATCGCTGAGCTGAACCAGACCGTCTGGGAGCTGCAGCAGGACATCTGGACGCTGAGCGGCCTCATGCACGAGCTGCCCAGGGACCAGCCGCGGCGCCACGAGATACTGCGGGCACTCGAGCGCATGCTGGACGTCCTGGATCCCGACGACGTCCCCGGAACCGCTGCCGCCGGCCGCGCCGCGCTCGCCGGTGTCCTGGCCGGACCCGCCAACGCCTCCGCGCACCGGCTCGTGGCCACCGGGCATGCCCATATCGACTCCGCCTGGTTGTGGCCGGTGCGGGAAACCGTCCGCAAGTGCGCCCGGACGTTCTCGAATGTGGTCGCCCTCATGGACGAGAACCCCGAGTTCGTATTTTCCTGCTCCTCGGCCCAGCAGCTGGCCTGGATCAAGGAATACTATCCGGAGCTGTTCGGCCGCATCCGGGAAAAGGCCAAATCGGGCCAATTCGTTCCCGTGGGCGGCATGTGGGTTGAGTCGGACACCAACATGCCCGGCGGTGAGGCTCTGGCCCGCCAGTTTCTGGAAGGCAAGAGCTTCTTCCTGGACGAATTCGGCGTGGAATGCCAGGAAGCGTGGCTGCCGGACTCCTTCGGCTACTCCGGGGCCCTCCCGCAGATCGTCAAGGCCGCCGGCACCAAGTGGTTCCTGACCCAGAAGATCTCCTGGAACCAGGTCAACAGGATGCCCCACCACACCTTCAACTGGGAGGGGATAGACGGCACCCGGCTGTTCACCCACTTCCCTCCGGTGGACAGCTACAGCTCCGAACTCAGCGGCCGCGAACTCGCCCACGCTGAACGGAACTACCGCGACCACGGCCGCGGCACCATGTCGCTGGTCCCGTTCGGCTACGGCGACGGCGGCGGCGGCCCCACGCGGGAGATGCTGGCGGCGGCGCTCCGCACGGCGGACCTTGAAGGATCCCCGAAGGTGCAGCTCGGTTCCGCAGCCAACTTCTTCGCCCGGGCCCAGGCCGAGTACGATCCGCTCCCCGTCTGGGTGGGGGAAATGTATCTGGAACTCCACCGCGGCACCTACACGAGCCAGGCCAACACCAAACGTGGCAACCGGCGCAGCGAACACCTGCTGCGGGAGGCGGAGCTCTGGTGCGCCACGGCTACGGTCCGCACCGGGTACCGGTACCCGGCGGAGGAGCTCAAACGCCTCTGGCGGCTGGTCCTGCTGCAGCAGTTCCATGACATCCTCCCCGGCAGCGCCATCGCCTGGGTCCACCAGGACGCCGAACGCAACTATGCCGCCGTCGCCGACCATCTCGAGGTGATTATCTCCGGTGCCGCCGCTGAGGTGCTCGGCGCCGGCGAGCGGGACTTCCTGCTCAATGCGGCGCCGCACGGGAGGCATGGTGTCCCGGCCCTGGCCGGGGCCGAACCGGTCCGCCCCGGCCAGCCGGTGCGCGTGACCGAAGCCGGGGGCGGATACGTCCTGGACAACGGGCTGATCCGGGCCGTGGTCAGCCCCGACGGATTGCTGGCGTCCCTGACGGACTACGCCAGCGGCCGGGAGGCGATCGCGCCCGGGCACTTCGGAAACCTGCTGGAGCTGCACCGGGACACGCCCAACGCCTGGGACGCCTGGGACATTGATTCCTTCTACCGCCGCAATGTCCTCGCGCTGACAGAGGCGCACTCGGTCACGCTGGAAAGCGATCCCGGAGGGGAAAGCACGGACGCCGTCGTCGTGGTGGAGCGGCTGGCCGGGGCCTCGCCGGTGACCCAGCGCATCTCGCTGTCCCCGGGCGCCGATTCCCTGTCGATCACGACGACGGTCGACTGGCAGGAGAGGGAGAAACTCCTCAAGCTTGGCTTTGCCCTCGATGTCCGCGCGGACCGGTCAGCCGCGGAGACGCAGTTCGGACACGTTTTCCGCGACACCCACGTCAATACCTCGTGGGCAGCGGCCAAGTTCGAAATCTGCGCGCACCGCTGGATCCATGTTGGCGAGCCCGGGTACGGCGTCGCCGTTTCGAACACCTCCACCTATGGCCATGACGTCACCCGGGATGTCCGTGACGACGGAGGGACCACCACCACCGTGCGCCTTTCGCTGCTCCGGGCGCCGAAGTTCCCCGACCCGGGCGCGGACCGCGGCCGGCACGAGCTGGGGGTGACGATCAGGCCCGGTGCCAGCATCGCCGACGCCGTCGAAGAGGGCTACCGCACCAACCTTGCACCGCGGATTGCCAAGGGAGCCCACGGAATCGAACCGCTGTTTACCATGTCCAACCCGGCTCTAGTGATCGAGGCGGTCAAGCTCGCAGAGGATGGTTCCGGGGACGTGGTGGTGCGCGTGTACGAATCCCTCGGCGAGCGTTCGGCCGGTCTGGTGACGGCCAACTTCGAGGTGACGGGTGCCTACACCGTCGATCTGTTGGAGCGTCCGGTGGACGCCCCTGGTGTGACTGCGGGCCGGAATTCGGCGGAGCTGGTGCTCAGGCCCTTCCAGCTGGTGACCTTGCGGTTTGTCCGCTGAGCGCCAAAAAGGGTGTTAAACAGGCTGAGTGGGAGCGGTCCAGATTGGACCGCTACCACTCATCCCCCCAATGGCGCTCGGACGACTTCTTCGGCCCCGCACGGCTTACTTCCGTTCACGAAGCTTTCGTCGCTTTCACACATTCATGATTCTCTCACGGTCTAATGATTTTGTGAATGGTTGCCAGAACTTCTACCGGAATGTTGCGCGCGTGTGACCCCGCGGCTGGGCAATCAGGCCGGCGAACCAGAACAGTGCGAGGCCTACGACATACCCCAGGACCGCTGAATAATTGGCCAGGTGCTGCCCTAGGGCAAACCGGGGCGGGGCGAAGCACGCCGGAACGCTGAGCACCACGGCGACGGCGCCGAGAAGGGTCGCGAGCGCGCCGGCACGTACAAGCGGCGGCAGCCGGCTTCGGATGGCGTCCAGCAGGGGTGGCACCAGGATGACGGAGACGAACGCCGGATAGCTGCGTCCGGCGGCGGCGTACAGCGGACCGAGGACAGCATTGCGCCCGTCGCCCGAGAGCCCTTCCAGACCGGCGGACGAGCCCCGGGTGTCCATGAGGAAGAAGATTATGCCAATTGCGAGGCAGCTGATTCCGAGGGCCCACCGCCCCGGCCTGCCTGCGATGAAACGGTATCCCCGCTCCGCTCCGAGGCCTTTGGTGACCCGGAGGCCGATCAGCAGGACCGTGGCGAACACCAGGTACCGCAGGACCAGATTGGTGACGTTCCAGCCGCCGAGGGCCCGGTCGATAGCTTCGTAGGGCCCCGAAACGGCCAGCAGACTGCACAGCGTGGCCAGCAGCAGGATACCGAAAACGGTCCGGTTTCGGCCCCTCACGGCATCCGGGACGCGGAGCAAGAGAACCGTGCAGCACACGACGAGCGTGGCCCATTCAAGGGCTATCATCGTCCCCAGCTCGCCCACATCGGTCGCCCGCCCAACTCAGAATCCTTTCCCTCGAAGTCAGTCTGCTGCTTTAAATTCGTTCCGCCACTGTCGTTCCCGGCCATCGATATGCCCCGCCGGCCCGTCGCCCATCTGATCACCTTAGCGGCGCACCCGGTTGGCCATGAGGCTGGACACCCAGACCAACGTCAGTCCAACCGTGAAGCACAGCGCCGAGGTGTAGTTGATGACGTACTTTACAAAGCCAGCTTCCCGGGGGATCAGCGGATAGAGCGACCCCAAAGCCAGGGTTGCGAACGCCACGGTCAGCAGCAATGCTGCCAGGCGGATGGCTTTGGGCAGTCTCTGGCTGACGGCCCGGCACGTGGCGGGAAGGACGCAGACTGCCACAAAGGACGGATACAGGCGACCTGCTGCCGCATACCCTTCAATGAGGGCCGCATTCTCGGGGCTCCTTGACGGAAGAGAGTTCAGCCCCGTCGCAGTGCCTGTAGTGTCCGCCAACAGGAAAAGTGCCACGGTTGCGATACCGACGGCGCACAGGACACCAAGACCGAGCGGACCGACGACGAGGCGGATGCTCTCCGGGGCGTCGAAGGCCTTGGCTATCCGGTAGCCGGCGAGGAGCACCGTGCTGTAAACAACGAAGCGCAGGATCAGGTTCGCGTAGTTCTCGGCGCCGAGCCACGAATCCACCACCCTATAGGGGAGGTCGATGCTCAGGAGAATGGCGATGGTTGCCAGTACGAAGAGGCCGAAGACGGACCGGTTCTGGCCCCGCAGGGCGCTCGGGATGCGGGCGATGGCCACGACGGCACAAAGTGCCAGCGTTGTCCATTGCAGCACGGCAATCATCCGAGGTTCTCCCAAATCTTGTCTGTTTGTGCCTGTTCGTGCTCCTGGCGCCGGAGGGCCTTTCCCAATGCCTGCAACCGTTCCCCTGCGAGTGCCGTGAGCTCTCCATCCGACAGTGCAGCCAAGGCTGACTGCTTCGCGTCCGGCGCCCAGCCGGCCTCTTCCTCGGTGATGAGGCCGGTGGCGACGAGCCCGCCGGTGGATCCCACTCCGGCCGCTCGGGCGGTGGCGACGGCCAGCTCCGGTGAAAGCCGGTTTGCCGTCAGCTGCGCCGAGAAGTTCTGGGGCGCCACCCTGGTGGCTTGCGACACCCGGTGCCGCAGCTCGCCGTCGTCGATCGCGTCCACCCAGTTGCGGACCGAGGTCCCATGCGGGGCGGGGATGAGGGCGGACAGCCCGTCCCCGCCGCCGTGCGCAGGGGAGGAACGCTCGATGACCGCGCGCAGCAGGTCCACCGTGGCAATCTGGCTGACGAGTTCGGCGGCAGTGGGCGGTTGCTGTTCGTCGGCGAGTTCCGCGAAGTTCGGAAAGGAACCCAGGGCCGCCAGGGGACTGAGCCCCAGGGCGCGGGAGATGCGGACAAGCGTGGTTTCCGCCACCTTGCCGCGCACCAGTTGCTGGGCAAGGGTGGTGCGTTTGATGCCGGAAATCCTGCAGATGTCCGCGGTGGTTGCCGTCGGGGCAACACCATGAAGCCAGAGTTGAAACGCTTTGGCTGGTAAGGGCATCTACGGCTTCCTGCAGGCTCGGTGGGCGGGCGGCATAGGTCGTGCGCTGGCGCAGGATCTTCCGGGGCGGATTTTACGGGAGGGCCTGATTGAACTATGCTAGTTGGTCGAACCCGCTGGTCCGTACACCCCCCAAGTCCGGACCAGCGGGTTCCTTTGCGTCCGGCGGAATCCAGCCGCCGGCGCCGGTGTTTGGCTGGCGTGGGGGATGCCCCTGCGGGCGCCCGGATCCGGCCGCGGTGAGAGGATGGACTAATGACTGCAACCCTTGTTGCCAAAGACCTTTCCGGTGGTCACGACCACCGCACCCTCTTCTCAAAACTTTCCCTGACTGTCGCGCCAGGCGACGTGGTCGGCGTCGTGGGTGCCAACGGCGCCGGCAAATCAACGCTGCTCCGGCTGCTGGCCGGCGTCGACGCGCCACAGGAGGGCACGGTCAGCCTTGCCCCCGCGGACGCCTTCGTGGGCTGGCTGCCGCAGGAACATGAACGCGTTGCCGGTGAAACCGTGGGCGGGTACATCGCCCGCCGGACCGGATGCGCCCAGGCGACCCTCGAGGTGGAGTCCACTGCCGAGGCCCTGGGTTCCGGCGCCGCGGGGGCAGATGACGCCTACTCCCTGGCCTTCGACCGCTGGATGGCGTCCGGCGCGGCCGACCTTGAGGACCGCATCCGGCCGGTGCTCGCCGACCTCGGCCTGGAGGTGGGGCCCGACGCCGGCATGACCGGGCTCTCCGGCGGCCAGGCCGCCCGGGTGGCGCTGGCTGCCCTGCTGCTGAGCCGCTTCGACATCGTCCTTCTGGATGAGCCCACCAATGACCTGGACCTGAACGGCCTCGCCCGGCTCGAAGCGTTCGTGCAGGGCCTGCGCGGCGGGGCGGTCCTGGTCTCCCACGACCGCGAATTCCTGGCCCGCTGCGTGACCACCGTCGTGGAACTGGACCTGGCCCAGAACGCCGTGGCCGTCTACGACGGCGGATATGAGTCCTACCTCGAAGAACGGGCGGTGGCGCGCCGTCACGCCCGGGAACGCTACGAGGAGTTTGCCGCCACCAAGGCGGACCTCGTCTCGCGTGCCCGGACGCAGCGGGAGTGGAGCTCGCAGGGCGTCCGGAACGCCATGAAGAAAAACCCGGACAACGACAAGATCCGGCGTGCTGCCAGCACCGAGTCCTCCGAAAAGCAGGGACAGAAGGTCCGGCAGATGGAGTCCCGCATCGCGCGCCTGGACGAGGTGGAGGAACCGCGCAAGGAATGGCAGCTGCAGTTCAGCATCGGCCAGGCCCCGCGCTCCAGCGCCGTCGTGTCGACGCTGCGCGACGCCGTGGCGCGGCAGGGGGACTTCACCCTGGGGCCGGTGAACCTGCAGCTGAACGCGGGCGAACGGATCGGCATCACCGGGCCCAACGGCGCCGGCAAGTCCACCCTGCTGCGCCTCCTGCTCGGCGTGCAGGCGCCCGATGCCGGCGCCGCCTCCATGGGCGCCTCGGTGGCTGTGGGCGAGATCGACCAGGCGCGCGGGCTGCTGGCCGGTGAACTGAAGCTGGGCGACGCGGTGGAAGCCGTCCTGACGGACATGACGCCCGCCGAAGTCCGCACCCTGCTGGCCAAGTTCGGGCTCAAGGCCGACCACACCTCCCGCCCGGTCGACTCGCTCTCGCCCGGGGAGCGGACCCGGGCCGCCCTGGCGCTGCTCCAGGCCCGCGGCGTGAACCTGCTGGTCCTTGACGAGCCCACCAACCACCTTGACCTGCCTGCCATCGAACAGCTCGAGGAAGCCCTCGAAAGCTACGACGGTGCGCTGCTCCTGGTCACCCACGACCGCCGGCTGCTGGAGAACGTGCGCCTTGACGCACGCTGGAACGTGGACAACGGCGTCGTCACCGAACTGCTGGGGGACACCTCCCCGGCATCCTCAGGCGGACAAGGTACCGCCCCGAAAGGCACCAACAAATGAGCATGGACCGGGTTGCCTGGAGCTCCCTTTACAACATCACGCGCGCCTCGAGCGGCTCCAAGCCGTTCTCGAAGGAGACGCTCAAGCGCGTGCTCGGCTTCGCCCGGCCGCACCGGGGCAAGCTGATCGCCTTCGTGCTGCTCTCGATCCTGATGGCCGTGCTGGCCGTCGCCACCCCGGTCCTCGCAGGCCAGGTGGTGGACGCGATCATCGCCCACGCTGAGTCCGGCACGGTGCTCTGGCTGGCATCGCTGATCGCCATCGTCGCCGTGGCCGAAGCGGGGATCGGCCTGGTGACGCGCTGGCTGTCCTCCACCATCGGCGAGGGCGTGATCGTGGACCTGCGCACCAAGGTGTTCGACCACGTCCAGAAGATGCCGATTGCCTTCTTCACCCGCACCCGCACCGGCGCGCTGGTCAGCCGGCTGAACAACGACGTGATCGGCGCGCAGTCCGCCTTCGCCGGCACCCTTTCCGGCGTGGTGAGCAACGTCGTCGCCCTCGTCCTGACGCTCGTGGTCATGCTGGGCAAGTCCTGGCTCGTGACAGTGCTGGCGATGATCCTCTTGCCGATCTTCCTGATCCCGGCCCGCCGGATGGGTTCGAAGCTGGCGGACCTGCGCCGGGAGGCCGCAGAGCACAACGCCGCCATGGGCACGCAGATGACCGAGCGGTTCTCCGCCCCGGGTGCCACGCTGGTGAAACTCTTCGGCCGCCCCGATGAGGAGTCCCGCGAGTTTGCCCTCCGGGCGGGACGCGTCCGGGACATCGGGGTGCGTACGGCCATGCTGCAGTTCACGTTCGTTACGGCCCTGACGCTCGTCTCGGCCCTTGCCCTGGCGCTCGTCTACGGGCTGGGCGGCTGGCTGGCGCTCGGCGGGCAGCTGGCAGCCGGCGACGTCGTCGTGCTGGCGCTGCTCCTGACGCGCCTCTACGCCCCGCTCACCGCGCTGTCCAACGCCCGGGTGGAGATCATGAGCGCCCTGGTCAGTTTCGAGCGGGTCTTCGAGATCCTGGACCTCCAGCCGCTCATCCAGCAGAAACAGGATGCGGTGGCCTCGCCGCCGGGCCCGCTCGCGGTCGAGTTCGACGACGTCCGCTTCGCATACCCCTCCGCGGACAAGGTCTCGCTCGCGTCGCTCGAGGACGTGTCCACGCTCGACACACGCGGCGGCGAGGAGGTGCTGCACGGCATCAGCTTCCGGGTGGAACCCGGCCAGACGGTCGCCCTCGTGGGCTCCTCGGGTGCCGGCAAGTCGACCATCGCGCAGCTGCTCTCCCGCCTGTACGACGTCGATTCCGGCGCTGTCCGCTTGGGCGGCACCGCGCCGGGCACCGGCGTGGACGTCCGCGACCTCACGTTCGATTCAATGCGCCAGACCCTCGGCATGGTGACGCAGGACGGGCACCTGTTCCACGAAAGCATCGCCTCGAACCTGCGGTTGGCCCGCCCGGACGCCACCGAGGAGCAGATGTGGGAGGTGCTGCGGCGCGCCCGGCTCGAGTACATGATCCGGTCCCTGCCCGACGGCCTGGACACCGTGGTGGGGGAGCGCGGCTACCGGCTCTCCGGCGGCGAACGGCAGCGCCTGACCATCGCCCGGCTGCTGATCGCGCAGCCGCGCGTGGTGATCCTGGACGAGGCCACGGCCGCCCTGGACTCGACCAACGAAGCCGCGGTGCAGGAGGCCCTCGGCGCCGCCCTGGAAGGCCGCACCGCCGTCGTGATTGCCCACCGGCTCTCCACGATCCGCGCCGCCGACGCTATTTTGGTGGTGGAGGACGGCTCGATCGTGGAGCGCGGCACCCACGCTGAGCTGCTCGCCGCTGATGGCCGCTACGCGGAGCTGTACCGGACCCAGTTCGCCGAGGCGACGGCTGTCGCCGAGGAGGCCGTGCCGGAGCACTAGCCCGGCAGGCCCCCCAGGGCCGGCAGCACGTGGTCGGTCAGCAGCGGGGCAAGGTCATCCGGCAGGTCTGCGGCCAGATCCAGCCAGCGGATCTCGGCAATCTCGGCGGAGGGCCGGGCGCTCCAGGTCCCGGGCGCGGTGAAGACAGTGGCCTCGATCTGGGTGGCCGGCTCGTTCGCGGCGTCGGCGAGCCAGGTACCCAGCAGCGCCAGTGCCTCCGGCGCCAGCACGATCCCCACCTCTTCTTCGAGCTCGCGGGACGCCGTCTGGGCTGGGCTCTCGCCCGCCTCGGGCTTCCCGCCAGGATGCATGAACATGTCCGTGCCGCGTTTGCGGACGGTCAGGAGGCGTCCGGCGTCGTCGAAGACGCAGACGGCGGAGACCACAATGAGCGGGTTCACGCAGCCGCGCCCGGCACACGGCGAAGCACGGATTCGAGCAGCTGGTCCTTGGCTGGCCCGGTGACGTCCCAGCGGTAGCGGAACTCGTCCGGCCCCACCAGGGTGTACTCCACCCGGTAGTCGTCCGGATCGCACCAGTGCTCCGCGTGGCTGGTGTCGGTGCCGAACCCCATGCGGTGGAACGGGCGGCCGTCGGGAAAGAACATGTCCATCGTGTCCGGGGCTCCGGAGGGGCGCAGCAGGTACTCCCGGCTGGCCGATGAGGTGAACGGCGTTCCGCTCGAGGTGGTCCAGGCGACGGTGCCTTCTTCGCGGAAGCGGAGGGCGCCGTCGTCGTCAGGGCCGCTAAGGGGGGTGAAGCGCACGACGCCGGTGAAGGTTCCGCGGGTGCCGGTGGACCGGTCCAGCAGTGTGCGTTCCACGCTCCAGCTGCCCTGCAGATAAGCGCGGAGGTCGAAGTCCGGAGCGGTGCCCGATGCTGGCAAGTTCAAGTGCCCTCGATTGGAATCGAACCAACGACACCGGCTTTAGGAGAGCCGTGCTCTATCCACTGAGCTACGAGGGCGGGCGTCCGCGCTGGTCGGCCGTTGGCCGGCCCCGTTCGGACACGGATATAAGCATACAAGGTGCCCCTAGGGTTTTCGTCAACGTGCTTGGGAGGGCCACGCCGCATCCATCGCCTGATTCCGGTGTCAATGTCCTAAAACGGCGTCCGGGGCCTTCGGCGTGGTGATCGGATCCGCGTGGCGGTGCACAAGTGCCCAACGGTTCCCTTCGAGCCGGTAAATGCTTGTAACCCGCAGGTCAAATGGCGACGCTTCATCGCCCCCTCCGACCTTGGCTTGCCAGTGTTCCATGTCCAAAAAACAGGCGAGATCTGTAGTGACGTGCTTGGTGAGGGCATCAATAGCCGTGACGCGTCCATCTTTGAATCGTGCCGCCGCTGATTCGAGGGCTCCCGATACTCGCTCCCGGCCCACCACCGGCGGGCCCCAGGGATTAGCAAGAGAGACATCTCCGCTGTGGGAAAACATGGCCTTGACGGGCTCCGGGTCGCCTCTAGCAAAGTCATTCAACGCTTGATGAAACTGGTCGATAACCTCGTCAAGCTGCATTGGTCCCACCTTCTGGCTCCTCGGGGGCGTCTCGCGTATGCGCATCCTAGCGGTTCCGGGCCGGCCCGTCACTGGTCTCCTGGTCCTTCAAAACCTGGCGGTACTTGTGCGGAGACGGATGGAGGCAACGGTTCGGGACCAACAGGCCAGCACACCCCAAACTGCCACCAGAACCACGCTCAAGCACACCAGGGTGGACGCCGTACTACGCTCTTGGCATGACAGCCCCAGCTCCGGCCGCACCGGAAGACGTTCTGTACATCCCCGATGTGGCTACCACCAGGTTTTATGTCGGAGCCCTCGCCCTGCTCAGCGTGCTCCAGTATTTCGTGGCCGAGTCGGCCGTGATCGGGGCGTGGGCGGGCCGGCAACCCTACAGCCGCCGGACGGGCTACATCAGCGATCTTGGCGCCCTGAACTGCGGCGTGTTCGACGGCCGTGACGTGTGCTCCCCGGCCCACCTGCTGATGAACGCCTCGTTCGTGGTGCAGGGCGTCGGGATGATGGTCGGGGCGCTGCTGCTGAGCTCGGCCCTGCTGTGCGTTGCTGCGCGGAGCGGCGTCATGATCCAGCGGCGCGCCGGCCGGCGCTCGCCGTCGCGCGTTGCCCTAGGCGCACGGCTGTCCAGTTTCACCGCGGGGGCCGGCACCGTTGTTGTGGGCCTGGTGCCGGAGGATGTGGGGTCCGGCTGGCACGAGGCAGGGGCAGTAACGTATTTCGTGGCGGGGGCACTGTCCCTGTTGCTCCTGGGCTGGCTTTGGGTTCGGCAGACCCCGCTGGGCTGGTTCATCCTCGTTTGCGGCGGGGTGACCCTCGGAGCACTCATCACGGCCGGAGTGACCGGAATGGCAGTGCCGGAACCGGGGACCCTGGAGCGGCTGATGGGGTACCCGATCACGATCGGCATGGCAGCGGGAGGTTTGGTGGTCGCCCAGCGCGTGCGGAGTGCGGTTGTAACGCGGGCCGCCGGGTGACGACTGCGCAACCCTTGGTGTTTGTGTCTTCGAAGTGAGCGGGTCTGCATTATCATGAGGGCACTCACCGGAACGTTCCGGTGGCTCGTGCGCGAGCTGTCTGTCCGTGCATGCCGGGTTGCCGATTTTGTAGTCTATGGGGACGAATGTTTGATCAGCTAGCCTCGCCGCGTTTTGATGCAGTGGTTGCCTCCCGCAGGCGAGCCTGGCGGGGTCCCGTCCGATGACCGTTGAAGCGCTGGCCACGCCCGAAGAACGCCTCCCCAACCGCACGGCGTCCGCCGTCGCCCCTGCCCGTACCCCCGATGCCGCGTCCGGTGAGGCTGCTCCCATCGGAGTGCGCCCGCTGGAAAACGGAATGATCCAAATCACCCTGCCTCCGAACGAGGAAATCGCGGGAGCCGAGGCGCGGGCTGCCGGGGCCGCCGTCCGTGCCCTCGCGAATGGCAGGCGAGTGCCGGTAGTGGTCGTCATCACCGGAGTGCTTGGCGTCAGCGTCGAGGCGCGGCAGGTTTACGTTTCATCAATCGCCGCTTCCGCCTTCGCACTGGTGGGTGAAACCCCGGTGGACCGCGTCATTGCCCACTACTTGTTGCGCTCCAAAACCGAGAAGGTCCCTGCGCAGTTCTTCACGTCGGAGGCAGCGGCTGTCGAGTGGTTAGGGCAATACGCGAGTGAGCACTGATCCTCCTGACCCCAGGCTGCACGCCCTGGTCGAGGGTATTGTCCGGATTGCCGGCGGTGACCTGAGCACCAGGATCCCGCACTCCGGAGCGCGCGACGACATCGCTGCCGTCATCGCCGGCATCAACCTGATGGCCGACGACCTGCAGACCATCTACCAGGAACTGGAAGAGCGCGTCGAGAGCCGCACCGCGATGCTCCGCCAAGCCCAGGTCGAGCTGGAGCGGATGGCGCTGACCGACCCGCTGACGCAGTTAGCCAACCGGACGGCCCTCAACTCGGCGCTGAGCCACGCCCTGGCGGAAACCTCGCGGGGCGAAATGCCGCCGGCGCTGCTGATCCTCGATCTGGATTCGTTCAAGGGCATCAACGACTCGCTGGGACACAGCGCGGGAGATGACGTCCTCCGGGTTATTGCCAAACGGTTGCAGGACTCGGTACGGGAGACGGATACCGTGGCCCGCCTCGGCGGCGACGAGTTCGCCGTCATGCTTCCCAAATCCACCCTCGTCCGGGCGCGCCGGGTAGCCAACAGGATTCTCAAAGCGCTCAGCGAGACCGTCGACGTCGGTGATCTCCGGATCACCTGCGGCACGAGCATCGGGGTGCGTGTTGCCGAGCCCGGGCAGTCGGTTGACGATCTGGTGATGGAAGCCGACACCGCCATGTATGCGGCCAAGGCCCAGCCGCAGAGCAGCGTCAAGGTGTTCGAACCCGCGCTGTTGCATGCCCGCCGGCTTCAGAGCGTGATGATCAGTGAGATGCGCGAAGCGATCCGCGAGGACCAGCTCACCCTGCACTATCAGCCCGTGGTGGAGCTTGCGACCGGCCGCATGGAAGGCGTTGAGGCTCTAGTGAGGTGGAACCACCCGAGCCGGGGCCTGCTCATGCCCGACCAGTTCATTCCGCTGGCCGAAGAGACGGGCATGATCCTGGATCTCGGCCACTGGGTTCTGAAGAACGCCGTGCGTCAGCTGCGGGACTGGCAGCGGGAGCTGGACCTGGATCCGACCTTCAACGTACGGGTCAACATCTCGACAACCGAGCTGCAAGATCTGGACCTGATTGAACACGTCCGTGACATCCTCCGTGAAACGGGGGTTGACGCTGCGAATCTCGTCGTGGAGCTGACAGAGTCCATGGCCGTGAACGGCGGTGACGTCGACAGATACTCCCTGAGCGGACTCCGGCGGCTAGGGGTTCAGCTGGAGATCGACGACTTCGGCACCGGCTATTCCTCGATCAGCTACCTGCGCAAGCTGCCCGTCAACGTCGTGAAGATCGACCGCAGCCTGATCGACGGGCTGGGCGGTGACGAGGAACAGGGGAACTTCGTCGAGGCAGTGCTCCACCTCATTCACGCCTGCGGGCTCAAGGCCGTCGCCGAAGGTATCGAGACTGCAGAGCAGGCCTCAGAGCTGGCGCGGCTGGGTTGCGCCAGCGGGCAAGGCTATTATTTCGGCCGGCCCGTTCCGGCGTCGAGACTGGCGGAAATGATCAGCGAAGCGCGGTAGCGCCGCCGGTCCGCTCATCCGGCGGCCGGTGTTCGTTCGGGAGTAAAGCAAAAACGGCGGGTACCGGACCCAATGGCCCGGTACCCGCCGTCGCGGCTTGCTCCGTCAGTTAGTTCTTCGGAGTCGAGTTCGGCCACCAGTTAACAGCCTGAACAGAGCCCTGCCCGGCGTTGTCGCTGCTAGCGGAGATCGCAGAGGTTGCGGAGAGGCCGGCAACGGCCAGTGCACCGGCGACGATGAGTGTTGCAACTGATTTCTTCATGAGTGCTCCTGATACGTAAGTGACTGCTGTGACTAGGGGTACATCGCCAGTATAGGGGCGGGTGCGCTTCTGTTTGATAACAATTGGGACCTTTGTACCGGATCCTGTGTTGGCTGCGCCAGTCCTGCGCAAGTCCTTCACTGTTCCTGCTTGCGGGCTTTGTTCATTTCCGCTTCTAGCACGACGGATAATTGACCCATGCCAAGGAACACCGTTTCACCGCTTTACGCGACCGCCGAACTGCAGGCCTATGAGCACCGGACCAATCATGCCTTCAGCGACGCAGCCGTCAGCGCGCACAGTGCCGCGGAAATTGCCCTCAGCGAAGGAGACGCGGACTCCTGGTGGAAGATGACGTTCCTGCAGGCAGAAAATCTCCTCGACGCCGGGGATTTCGCTGCCTGTGCAGCGATAGCAGCGTCGCTGGTCGGCGGTCATGCTGCAACCAACGCACCACACGTCCAAGCCCAGGCATACATCCTTCTGGCCATGGCCCGCCAAGGCGAGGGTGCGTTGGAAGAGGCCGCAGATGCGGCGCGCGCTGCGGTGGCACTGGTCGCAGACGAGAATGAGATCGAAACGAATGTGAAGGCGCGCCAGGCCCTAATCGCTGCGTTGGCTGACAGCGGGAGGCTGGAGGAGGCCTGGACGGAAAGCCTCGGCTTGGCCGATGCTATCGAGACAGAGGTCGACGATCAGCTGGCCGGCAAGGGCTACTGGGTCATCGGCAACGTCGCCTTCCTTTACAACAAGGTGGAAGAAGGCCTGCACTACCACGAGCTCGCCGCGGCAACCCTTTCGCCCGCCAGAAACCTCGATATCTGGGCAAAATTCAACAAGGCCTCGGCGGCTATGCGGCTGGCGGCCGATGTAGCCGACGCGGACACCCTGCGCTGCATTGAACGTGCGGAGCTGGCCACGGACATCATCGGCGGAAGTTCCAACGACTACCTGCTGATGAAGCTGAACCGGGCCCACTGGAACTTCCTGGCGGGAGAGGCGCAGGCAGCAATTGATCTTCTGGACCAGATTCGTGCGGACCCGGATAAGCCGTCACCCCAAATCCTTGGCGAGGCCTGTCTTCTGCTGGGCCGTGCGCACTTGAAGATAGGCAACCGCGACGCGGCGCGGGACCATCTGCTACATGCCGCCGAACACTTTGAAGCGGCCGGAGCCCAGCAACGCGCTGCGCAGGCCAGGGACCTCCTCTCTACCGAGGGCTGATCTCCGCTAGGCCCGTTCTCTTGGCGGGGCCTGCCCCTTTCGAGGCGGGGACATGCCCACTCTCAGACGCTACGGATGGACATGTCCTCCGGGCGGTGCTACGCCACGGGGACATGCCCCCCGGAACCCACCAAGAATGGACATAGCGGGATAATGTCCAGTGGCGAGGACAAGGACTGTGCATGTCCCGTGGTGCTGACTGCTACGAGTGGGCATGTCCCGTGGTGGTGGCGCTACTGGTGGCATGTCCCGTGGTGGTGGCGCTACGGGTGGGCATGTCCCGCGGGTTGGGCAGCGGACGGCGCGGGCTTCCGGCCGAGGAACACCGCAGCGGCGCCGGCCAGGAGGCTGAGCAGCAGTAGCACCCAACCGGCCACGGTGAGGCCGGACGCGAGAGCCACCTGGCCGGCGTCGACGGTCTCGGCGGACATCATGGCGTCTATGGTCGCATTGCCCCACAGCCGCACAGCGGCAAAAACCAGCGGAATGGCCCAAAGCGCCCAGCGCCAGGACTTGCGCGCCACATTCGTACCGATCAACAGCAGCCAGCTGAAGCCGAAAATCAGCGGGAAGAGTGTGCCCGCCGTCTTGTGGACGTAATTGAGCTGGCCGCGGGCATCCTGATCCATCGCGGTCCGCAGCTGCTCCACGAAGCGCTGGTCGAAGCCGCCGACCAGGGAATCCGGCATGGCCAGGCCGCCGGAAAGCTGGGTGAGCTGGTTCAGGGTGAGCAGGTGGAGGTACCAGAACAGGAACAGACTGGCCACGACGCCCGCGATCAGGATCAGATTGCTGTTGCTCTGCGCTTTCTGCGGCGTCCGTTTGGTGCTGGGATTGATCACCGGCGGTAGCTCATGCTGCGGAACGACTGCCTTGGCGCCGTGCTTCTTGATTCGCTGTGCGGGGGTTTTGGCCATGGCTACATTATCGCGCGGCCCAGCGTCCTGACTGGCCTTGCCTGTTCACCACCGCTGGCCGCCGATAGGGTGGAAGGCGTGACCGAACTAGGAAAACACCGGCTGGGCCGGCACAGCATGGCGGATCTCGACCCCGGCCTGGACGACTATCAATTGGCCGAGGCCCTCGTGCGGGAATCCGGACAGCTGGCATTGCTGATGCGGGAGGCCGGGCTGGAAGGCCAGCAGAAGACCTCGGTCTCGGATGTTGTCACTGCCGCGGACCATGCTGCCGAGGCATATGTTCTGGAGCAGCTTCGGCGCTGCCGGCCGGATGACGGCATTCTCGGTGAAGAGGGCGCCTCGGTGGCCGGAACGAGTGGACGCACGTGGGTCATCGACCCGGTGGACGGAACCTACAACTTCCTGCATGGGTCGACCTATTGGTGTTCCGCGATCGCGTTGAAGGACTCCTCTGGTGTGCTGCTCGGCGCGGTCTTCCAGCCGGAGGAGGACAAGCTCTGGCTGGGCGGAACCGCCCGGGCCACGACGCTGAACGGGGAACGGCTGACCAGCTTCGAGCCCGGGAGCGCCGACGGTTCCAGCAGGGCGGATACTCCGCTCTCCGAACTCGGAGCCGCCACGTATATCCATCCCACCTGGCTAGCAGACCCGATGTGCGCCATGCCGTGGCATGCGGCCGCGACGTCGGCGGCGTCGCTGCGGATGAACGGGTCAGGCTCGTGCGACCTCAGCCGCGTGGCCGACGGGCAGGTAGGCTGCTGGTTCCAGCACAGCTGCCCCGAATGGGACTGGCTTCCCGGCAAGGCGCTGGTCTTCGCGGCTGGCGGCGCGGTCGACGTCGTCCGGGTCAATGGACTGGAGTGGTTCCTGGCCGGAGGCGCGAGGGCTGTTCGGGAGCTCCGTGCCGCCCTCGAGTCCGGCTCCGTCGTCTAGCAGCGGCCGTTTCGCGCCTTTCCCCGCGGGACATGCTCATTGTTCGGCTCCGGTGCGGGGGAGATGCTCAGTTTTGGGCCCATCCGCGGGACATGCTCATTGTTCGGCTCCGGTCCGGTGCGACATGCCATTCTTGGACCCAGCCCGGTGGGGCAAGCTCATTGTTCGGCTCCGGTCTGGGGGGCATGCTCATCCTTGGCCGCGAAGGATGGACATAGTGGCTGCATGTCCAATGGCCCTAAGCTGGGGAGGGCATGTCCCGTGGGGCGGACGCTGCTGTCGGTGGCACCGCCTAGACTTGTTAAACCATGGATATGTTGTTTGACCCTTTCGCCGACGGACCCTTCCAAGCTGCCACCAGGACGGCGACGGCCACTAAATCGTCCGCCGGAACAGGCACGGCCGCGGTGGGATCCGGGGCCGGATGGATGCCACGCGGCGCAGACGACGGACGCGCGGGGGACCACGACCGGCCCAAGCTGCCCGGTGCCGCCGAGCTCCTGGAGGGCCTGAACCCGCAGCAGGAAGAGGCGGTCAAACACGCCGGCAGTGCCCTGCTCATCGTGGCCGGTGCCGGCTCGGGCAAGACGCGTGTGCTGAGTAACCGCATCGCCTATCTTATTGCCACCCGGCGCGCCCACCACGGCGAGATCCTCGCGATCACGTTCACCAACAAGGCTGCCGCCGAAATGCGGGAGCGGATCGAGCACCTGGTCGGCGGCCGTGCCAAGACGATGTGGATCTCCACGTTCCACTCCTCCTGCGTCCGGATCCTGCGGCGCGAAGCCAAGAACATCGGCCTGAACTCCAACTTCTCCATCTACGACTCCGCGGACTCGCTGCGCCTGATCACGCTCGTGGCCAAGAACCTGGACCTCGATCCTAAGCGGTTCGCGCCCAAGGCCATCCAGCACAAGATTTCCGCGCTCAAGAACGAGCTCATCGACGCGGACAGCTACGCCTCCAGCGCCAACTACAACGACCCCTTCGACCAGGCCGTCGCCGAGGTCTTCAAGGGCTACACCCAGCGCCTGCGCCAGGCCAACGCCATGGACTTCGATGACCTGATCGCCGAGACCGTTTACATGTTCCGGGCCTTCCCGGCGCTCGCCGACTCCTACCGGCGCCGGTTCCGCCACGTTTTGGTTGACGAATACCAGGACACCAACCATGCCCAGTACGCGCTCGTCCGCGAGATCGTCGGTGAAGGCCCCGGCGCGGCCGAGCTGACCGTCGTCGGAGATTCAGACCAGTCCATTTACGCCTTCCGCGGCGCGGACATCCGCAACATCGTGGAGTTCGAAAAGGACTACCCCGACGCCCGGACCATCAAGCTGGAACAGAACTACCGCTCCACCCAGACGATCCTCAGCGCCGCGAACTCGGTGATCTCCCGCAACCCGAACCGCCCGGAAAAGCGGCTCTGGACGGCCGAGGGCGACGGCGAGAAGATCGTCGGCTATGTGGGTGAGAACGAGCATGACGAGGCCCAATTCATCGCCAAGGAGATCGACCGGCTGCAGGATGAGGGCAACCTCCGCCCCGGCGACGTCGCGATCTTCTACCGCACCAACGCCCAGTCCCGCTCCATCGAGGATGTCCTGGTCCGCGTGGGCCTGCCCTACAAGGTGGTCGGAGGCACCCGCTTCTACGAGCGCAAGGAAATCAAGGACGCCCTCGCCTACCTGCGGGTGCTGGTCAACCCCGACGACGACGTCAACCTGCGCCGGATCCTGAACGAACCCAAGCGCGGCATCGGCGACCGTGCCGAAGGGGCCGTGGCCTCCCTCGCCCAGCGCGACCGGATCTCCTTCATGGCCGCCGCCCGCCGCGCCGAGGAAGCGCCGGGCATGGCCACCCGGTCCGTCAACGCCGTGCTCGGCTTCGTGAAACTGCTGGACGACCTCGCCGAAGTGGCCTCCGGCTCAGGTGCCGCCGCGGCGCTCGAAGCCGTGCTGGAACAGACCGGCTACCTTGCCGGGCTGCGCTCCAGCACCGACCCGCAGGACGAGTCGCGGGTGGAGAACCTCGCCGAGCTGGTCGCCGTCGTACGCGAATACGAACAGGAAAACCCGGAAGGATCGCTGGGCGCCTTCCTGGAGCAGGTCTCGCTGGTGGCCGACGCCGACCAGATCCCGGACGCCCCCGGGGCCGACATCGACGCCGCCGTCGCCGAAGCCAAGCGGCTCGGCGTCGTCACCCTGATGACCCTTCACACCGCCAAGGGACTCGAATTCCCGGTGGTGTTCCTGACCGGCATGGAGCACGGGCTGTTCCCGCACCAACGCTCCGCCACGGACCCGAAGGAGCTGGCGGAGGAACGCCGGTTGGCCTACGTGGGCCTGACCCGGGCCCGGAAGCGGCTGTACCTGACCCGTTCCGAGGTGCGCAATATGTGGGGTCAAAGCCAGTACAACCCGGCCAGCCAGTTCATCGAGGAGATCCCGTCCGAGCTGGTTGAGTGGAAGCGCGAAGGCTCCAGCCGGCAGGCCGGGGGCTGGGGGAGCGGTGGCTCCATCGGTTCCAGCCGCTACAGCGGGTCGTTCTGGGGCGCCGGCACCGCGCGTGGCACGGAGGCTAGCGCGTCCGCTGGCTTCAACGCCGACGTCCCGGCCGCCATCGCCAAGAACCGGGTACAGCCGCAGAAGGAGATCGTTGCCGTCAGCGTGGGGGATAAGGTCAACCACACGAGCTTCGGGAACGGCACCGTCCTGGCGGTCGAAGGCGCGGGGGACAAGACCGTGGCCAAGGTTAAGTTCGATATCGGCGAGAAGCGGCTCCTGCTGCGCTACGCCCCGCTGACCAAAGTCGAGGCGTGACCAAAGTCGACGCGTAGCCAAAGTCGAAGCGTAGCCAGCGCCGGGACGTAGCGGCGCAGCCACTGCGGGCCAAAGCTGCGCCGCGTGTGCCAACGCCATCGGAGGCAGCCTGTTTCGGTCACCGACGGAACCGTTACGGACCAATCTCGGACACCTCAACCGGGCCCTGCTGAGCCCGTCGAAGGGCCGAAAAACCCCGGAATCTAGCGGATTTTCTACGCTCCATAGAATAGTGTCCTTACTCACAGAACGGGTACTCTGGAACGGCTCCTCGAAAGAAAGGACTAGAGTTCGAGAGAGGAGCATTGCGCCGTGGGGCTCGTTTCCAAGCCTGTCGCAGGGTGCGTTTATTCCGCAGCCCGGTAACCGCGAGAACGTGGGGTCCGGCTGTACAGAAACTACTTCGACGTAGAAGGACACTAAACCGTGGACCTGTTTGAATATCAGGCGCGCGATATGTTCGAGGCGCACGGTGTACCCGTGCTTGCTGGCATCGTGGCGCACACCCCTGAAGAAGCAAAGGCAGCTGCCGAGAAGATCGGCGGCGTAACTGTCGTCAAAGCGCAGGTCAAGGCCGGAGGCCGCGGCAAAGCCGGCGGCGTCAAGGTCGCCAAGACCGCCGACGAGGCGCTGGAACACTCCACCAACATCCTCGGTATGGACATCAAGGGCCACACCGTTCACCGGGTCATGATCGCCCAGGGTGCGGACATCGCCGAGGAATACTACTTCTCCGTCCTCCTGGACCGGGCCAACCGCAACTACCTGGCCATGTGCTCGGTTGAGGGCGGCATGGAGATCGAGCAGCTCGCCGTCGAGCGGCCCGAAGCCCTGGCCAAGATCGCGATCGACCCCGCCGTAGGCATCGACCAGGCCAAGGCCGACGAAATCGTCGCCGCCGCTGGCTTCGCCGAGGAACTGCGCGGCAAGGTCGCCGCCGTCATCCTGAAGCTCTGGGACGTGTTCAAGAAGGAAGACGCCACCCTCGTAGAGGTCAACCCGCTGGTCAAGACCGGCGCCGGCGACATCGTTGCCCTCGACGGCAAGGTCTCGCTCGACGAGAACGCGGAGTTCCGCCACCCCAAGCACTCCGCCCTTGAAGACAAGGACGCAGCCGACCCGCTCGAGGCCAAGGCCAAGGCCCAGGACCTCAACTACGTCAAGCTCGACGGCGAAGTCGGCATCATCGGTAACGGCGCCGGCCTGGTCATGTCCACGCTCGACGTCGTCGCTTACGCCGGCGAAAACCACGGCAACGTCAAGCCGGCCAACTTCCTGGACATCGGCGGTGGAGCTTCCGCCGAGGTCATGGCAGCAGGCCTCGACGTCATCCTCGGCGACGAGCAGGTCAAGTCCGTCTTCGTCAACGTCTTCGGCGGCATCACCGCCTGTGACGCTGTCGCCAAGGGCATCGTCGGCGCACTCGCCGAGCTGGGCTCCTCCGCGAACAAGCCGCTGGTCGTGCGCCTCGATGGCAACAACGTCGAGGAAGGCCGCCGCATCCTGGCCGAGGCCAACCACCCGCTGGTTACCCTGGCCGCCACCATGGACGAGGGCGCCGACAAGGCTGCCGAGCTCGCCAACGCAGCGAAGTAAAGGGACACGACTATGTCTATCTATCTGAACAAGGACTCCAAGGTCATCGTCCAGGGCATCACCGGCGGCGAGGGCACCAAGCACACCGCCCTCATGCTCAAGGCCGGCACCAACATTGTGGGCGGCGTCAACGCCCGCAAGGCCGGCACCACGGTCCTGCACGGCGATAACGAAATCACCGTCTTCGGCACCGTCAAGGAAGCCATGGCCGAGACCGGCGCCGACGTCTCCATCGTGTTCGTTCCGCCGGCCTTCACCAAGGACGCTGTTGTCGAAGCCATCGAGGCCGGCATCGGCCTGGTCGTCGTCATCACCGAAGGCGTGCCGGTCCAGGACTCGGCCGAGTTCTGGGCGCTGGCCCAGTCCAAGGTCGACGCCAACGGCAAGCAGGTCACCCGCATCATCGGACCGAACTGCCCCGGCATCATCACCCCCGGCGAGGCGCTGGTCGGCATTACGCCGAACAACATCACGGGCAAGGGCCCCATCGGCCTGGTCTCCAAGTCCGGTACCCTGACCTACCAGATGATGTACGAACTGCGCGACCTGGGCTTCTCCACCGCCATCGGCATCGGCGGCGACCCGGTCATCGGCACTACGCACATCGACGCACTCGAGGCGTTCGAAGCCGACCCGGAAACCAAGGCGATCGTCATGATCGGCGAAATCGGCGGCGACGCCGAAGAGCGTGCCGCGGACTACATCAAGGCCCACGTCAGCAAGCCGGTCGTCGGCTACGTGGCCGGCTTCACCGCCCCGGAAGGCAAGACCATGGGCCACGCCGGCGCCATCGTCTCCGGCTCCGCGGGCACCGCCCAGGCCAAGAAGGAAGCCCTCGAGGCTGCCGGCGTCAAGGTCGGCAAGACGCCGTCCGAGACCGCCAAGCTGCTGCGCGAAGTCTACGCGGCGCTCTAGGCCCACAGCTCCGGGGCCCACAGCTCCCGAGCACACCCCAGCGCGGGGTCGCTTGTTGCCGTTCCACCTTGGTGGACCGGCGGAAGCGGCCCCGCGCTGCGGCGTTTAACCGCGGTAGGAGGCGGGGGATGTTTAAGCACGACGGCGGCCGGTTGCCTTCACGGTAAAGGTGCGCTGCCGCCGTCGTACAGTCTGTGTTCTTAGACCTTCGCTCCGCTGAGAAGCTCATCGAGCCGCTCGTAGCCTTCGGACATGCCGCTTTCCATTCCGGACTGGGCCATGCCGTCGCGGGCCTCAACGGTGGGGTAGGCCGAGTGTCCGGTCAGGCGGGTGCGGCCGCCGCCGAGGTCTTCGAGGGTCATGAACTCGATGCTGACCACGTCCGGATAGCCGTCGAACTCGAAGGTCTGGACGGCGAACTCGTTTTCCCGGACGGTATGGAAGACGCCGCTGAAGCCGTAAGTGCTGCCGTCCGGTGCCACGTGCGTGTAGCGGTAGCCGCCGCCGCTGCGGAAGTCGTAGTGGTCAATCTCCATCTTGAGGCCACGCGGGCCGAGCCATTGGGCGATCAGCTCGGGATCCTTGTGGGCCCGGAAGACGTCGGCGACGGGGAAATCGAACTCACGCTCGTAATCGATGAAGGGAAGACCCTCCGGAACGGTGACTTTCAGTGGGTTGGTCATGATCAAAAGTCCTTTGCTTGCGTGCCGCTGTCCGCGGCGTTTGAGCTAAGCACGGCGTCCAGGCGGCGGAACTGCCCCTCACGGACCAGCCGGTACTGGTCGATCCATGCGGTGAGCGCCTCCAGCCGTGCAGGGTTCAGGTGGACGGGCCGGCGCTGGGCATCGCGGGTGCGGGTGACCAGTTGTGCCTGCTCGAGGACCTGGATGTGCTTCGAGACCGCCTGTTTGGTGATTGCGAAGGGTTCCGCCAGTTCGTTTACGGTAGCCGGGCCCCGGCTGAGCCGGGCGATGATGCGGCGGCGGACGGGGTCGGCCAGGGCGAGGAAGGCGGCATCGAGGTGTTCATCATCGTTGAGCTGCACCAGGACCGCCTCCCTTCCCGATCTCTACTCGCCGCTTTGCTGACCAACCTAGGCCTGTTCAAGTGCTGCGTTGTTCAGGCCGAGTTGTTCAAGTGGCTCTTATTCAATCCTTGGGTTGATCAACTCTTTGGTTGTTTAAGGCTACCGCCGCCTGCATTTGTCCGCAATGGCTTATGCCGTGCCATCCTTGAAAAATGAGCGCCCCTACCCAGACGCAGCCGAGGCCGGACGGCAGCCACCGCAGGACGTTGCGGACGGCCACCATCGTCTCCACCCTGGGCGGATTGCTCTTCGGCTACGACACGGGCGTGATCAACGGCGCGCTGCCCTACATGCAGGAGGACCTGGGCCTCACGCCCCTGACCGAGGGGCTGGTCACGTCCTCGCTGCTGGTCGGCGCGGCCTTCGGCGCCCTCTTTGGCGGCAGGCTTGCGGACCGGAACGGACGCCGCAGGATGATCCTCGCCCTTGCCGCTGTATTCCTCGTGGGCACCCTTGCCTGCACCTTCGCGCCGAACACCGTGGTCATGATCCTCGCGCGCTTCGTTCTGGGGCTGGCCGTCGGCGGAGCCTCAGTCACCGTGCCGGTTTATCTTGCCGAGGTCTCGCCAAGCGCCCGCCGGGGCCGGATCGTCACGCGGAACGAGCTGATGATCGTTACCGGCCAGTTGCTGGCTTTCATCTTCAACGCCTACCTCGGCAACAGCTTCGGCGAATCCGGCGGAATCTGGCGCTGGATGCTGGTGGTCGCCACCCTGCCGGCCATCGCCCTCTGGATCGGGATGTATTTCATGCCCGAAACACCCCGCTGGCTGGCCTCCGTCGGCAGTTTCGGTGAAGCGCTGAAGGTGCTGCAACAAATCCGCTCCCGGTCGGAGGCCCGGGCCGAGTTCGAGGACGTCAAGGCCATGGCGGTGGAGGACGCCAAGGCGCAGATGGGGTCCTGGGCCGATCTTCGGGCACCCTGG
This sequence comes from Arthrobacter sp. B3I9, assembly GCF_030816935.1. Lineage (NCBI taxonomy): Bacteria > Bacillati > Actinomycetota > Actinomycetes > Micrococcales > Micrococcaceae > Arthrobacter > Arthrobacter sp. B3I9. Next base: position 3,677,365 of record NZ_JAUSYO010000001.1, on the reverse strand, counting down.
CTGCGGCATCTGTTCGTGGTCGGAATCGGCCTGGCTGTCATCCAGCAGATCACCGGCGTGAACTCGATCATGTATTACGGCACGCAGATCCTCGCGGAATCGGGCTTCGGCCGTGAGGCCGCGCTGACGGCCAACATCGCCAACGGCGTGATCTCCGTGCTGGCCACGTTCGTGGGGATCTGGCTGCTGGGCAAGGCCGGACGGCGGAGGATGCTGGTCACCGGGCAATGCGGAACGACGGCGGCGCTCCTGCTGATCGGGCTGTTCTCGCTCATCCTCCCCGAGGGCACCGGCCGCGGCTTCGTGATCCTGGCCCTGACCGTCACCTTCCTCGCCTTCCAGCAGGGTGCGATATCACCGGTGACCTGGCTGATGCTTTCCGAGATTTTTCCACTCAAGATCCGGGGGCTGGGTATGGGCGCCTCGGCATTCGTGCTGTGGATGGTGAATTTCCTGGTTGGCTTCGGGTTTCCGCTGCTGCTCGCCGCGATTGGGCTCTCCAGCACCTTCTTCGTCTTCGCCGTGCTGGGCGTCGGGGCGATTCTGTTCGCCGTCAGGTATGTGCCCGAGACAAAGGACAAAAGCCTCGAAGACCTCGAGCATCACTTCAAGCAGCTCGCCGCGGCGTAGCTCTTACAAGCCCGGACCCCGAGGCTCGGGCCCGGGTCAAGCCCCGGCTCAGACCTCCGCATGCAGGCGGGGGAGTGCGTCGACGAGGGTGGCGAGCTCGGGAATCTCCTGCGCCTCCGCCAGGGCCCGCTCAAGCGTGGCGTTGTGGGTGGGCCGGGCCTGTTCCAGGAGTTTGATGCCACTCGCGGTGAGCTCTGTGTAGATGCCGCGGCGGTCGTCGGCGCAGAGGATCCGGGTCAGCAGGCCGCGGTCCTCGAGCCGGTTGACCAGGCGCGTCGTCGCGCTGGCACTCAGGGCGGTGGCGCGGGCCAGCTGCTGCATCCGCATGTGCCACCCGTCCTGACGGCTCAGGGCGTCCAGCACTGTGTACTCCACCACGGAAAGCTGGGCTTCGGCCTGCAGCGAGCGCTCCAGCTCTGCCTCGATCAGCCCGTGCAGGGCCGCCAGGGTCCGCCAGCCTTGCGTCCGTACCTCGACAGCGTCGTCCTTGATGCCCATCAGTGTGTTTCCTTCATGTCGGCCTGTTCCAGGGATTCCGCAACCGCAAACTAGTTGCTTACGCGCAGTAGTTGCTTGCGCGCGGTATCTGCTTGTGCAATGATAAATAACGCGTTTGCAACTAATAGCTTACGCCCGACACATCCTCCCGTACAGTTCCAAAGGAGCTTCGCCATGCCAATTGGCCTGATCGCCCTCGCCCTCGGCGGGTTCGGCATCGGACTCACCGAGTTCGTCATCATGGGCCTGCTGCCCGACGTGGCCGCCGACTTCCAGGTCAGCGAGGCCAGCGCCGGCTGGCTCATCTCCGGCTACGCGCTCGCCGTCGTCGTCGGAGCGCTGCTCCTGACTGCCGCCGTGACCCGGTTCGAACGGAAACCCGTCCTCGCCGTGCTGATGGTGGTCTTCGCGGCCGGAAACCTCGTCTCGGCCACCGCACCCGACTACTGGACCATGATGGTCGGCCGCATCATCGCCGCCCTGTCCCACGGCGCGTTCTTCGGCATCGGCGCGGTGGTTGCCGCCAGCATGGTGGCGCCCACGAAGAAGGCCGGGGCCATCGCCATCATGTTCACCGGGTTGACCGCGGCCAACGTGCTCGGGGTCCCGTTCGGCACGATGCTGGGTCAGGCCGCGGGCTGGCGGTCCACCTTCTGGGCCATCACGGGCATCGGCGTGCTTGCCCTGGCCGGCATTCTGGCCCTGGTGCCCAAAACAGGACCGGGCCAGGCCGCCTCTTCTGCCCCGGACGGGTCCCCGGTCGTGGACCCGGTCCAGTCATCGGGCGGGTTGCCGGGGGGACTGCGCGGTGAACTCCGGGCGTTCCGCTCCGGCCAAGTGTGGCTGTCCATCCTGGTCACGATCCTGGGCTACGGCGGCATGTTCGGCGCCTTCACCTACATCGCGTTCACGCTGACTGAGGTCACGGGCTTCGCCGCCGGCACCGTCCCGTGGCTGCTGATCCTGTTCGGTGTGGGCCTCTTCATCGGCAACACCGCCGGCGGCAAAGCGGCGGACAAGAACGTGGACCGTACTCTGGTGGTGGTTCTCTCCGCGCTGGTGGTGGTGCTCGTGGCCTTCGCCCTGGTCTCGGCCAACCAACCGCTGACCATCGGCGCCATGGTGCTTCTGGGCGGTTTCGGCTTCGCCACGGTCCCCGGCCTGCAGATGCGCGTCATGAAGTACGCCAGCAACGCGCCCACCCTGGCCTCAGGCGCCAACATCGGCGCCTTCAATGTGGGCAACGCCCTCGGGGCCTGGCTGGGCGGCGTGACCATCACCGCCGGCCTCGGCTACACGTCGCCGATCTGGGCGGGCGCAGGAATCACCGTGCTGGGGCTGGGCGTGATGCTGTTCGCCGCGGCTAAAGCGAAGCGGAACGGCGCCACTCCTGTCACCACGGAGGTCCCGCCCGATTCGGGCGCCCCGGCTCCGGCCGGCAGCCTCGACCCGGAGCTGCAGCGGAGCTAGCTGTACTGCTAGCCCAGCGGCTCACCGGGGGCGGGCGGGGAGGCGGCACCGCACACCTCCACGAAGCCGCGGAACGGCGCCAGCCGCTCGGCGGCGGAAAGTTCCAAGGCCTCGGGGTGCCACTGGACGGAGGCCACCCACCGGTCCGGATCCTCCAGCGCCTCCACGGTGCCGTCCTCGGCCAGCGCCGTGACCCGGAGCCCGTCTGCGACGCGGGCCACCGCCTGGTGGTGTCCTGAGGCGATCTTCACGGTCACAGTGCCGGACGCGCTCCCGTAGAGTGCGGCCACCTTGGAGCCGGGCTGCACCTCAACCTCGTGCCACGCCCACGGGCCGGCACCCTGCACGGGCGCCGGTTCGTGGTGCACCACAGTGCCGGACTCCATGTCCTGGATAAGGGTTCCGCCGTAGAGGACATTGAGGAGTTGGTGTCCCCGGCAGATCCCCAGCACGGAAGGCCGGCGTCGACCGCTTGCCGTGCCACGGCAAGGTCGAGCTCGTCCTGGGTGTGGTTCACGTCGTAGCAGGCGTCCCCGGGCTCCTCGCCGTAGAGCCGCGGGTCCAAGTCGCCGCCGCCGGGGAGCAGGACCCCGTCGAGCGCCTGGCCTTCCGGGTCCGCCAGGTTTCCGGACGCCGGCACTGCAGTCAACAGCACGGGTTCGCCGCCGCCCTCGCGGACCAGCTCCACGATGTAGTCGAACAGCGCGTTGGCCTCACCCACACGGGGGTCCGGGTCCGTCGAGGCGCTCAGGCGGACAGGGATGCCGATGCGGGGCCGGCCGCTGGTGGGGCGGGGGCCGGCCGTTGCCGGGGAGGCCGGGGAAGGGGAAGGAAGGAAACTGCATGGTTCATTCTGCACCGGATTGGCCGGACTAGGATTGCCGGATGAACAACAGATATCTCGTGTCCCGCAGCCGCTTCATCGCGGCCGCTCCCGAAGCGGTCTTCGAGGTGCTGGCCACCCCGGCGCTGCACAGCGTGATCGATGGCTCGGACACGGTCAAGGGCGCCCAGCCCCGCGGCCCCGAACGGCTGGCCCTCGGTGCCCGGTTCGGGATGGAAATGAAGGTCGGCGTGGACTACAAGATTCTGAACACGGTTTGCGAGTTCGAGGAAGGGCGCCGGATCGCGTGGCGGCACTTCTACGGCCACGTCTGGCGCTACCTCCTCGAGGGCGCCACGGACGACGCCGGCCGGCGCGGCACCCTGGTCACCGAACAGTGGGACGCCCGGCAGGTCCGCGGGAAATCCCTCCTGCGGCTTGCGGGATACCTGCGCCGCCACCCGGCAAACCTGGAAAAGACACTGGCCAAGCTCGAGAACCATCTGGCCGGTGCCGGCAACGCCTCCGGCCCGCGCCCCTAGAGAGCACGCCTTGAGTGCCGCCCGCAGCCTGCACCCCAGCCCGCGCACACTGGAGGTCGAAAGCCTTGCCAGTTTTGACCGCCTTGTTGCTGCCGGAGCGCGCACCATGCGGGCCTGGCATGCGCAGTCGCTGGACCTGCGCGGGCGCACGGCGCCGCTCGCGGCGTTGGACGTCCAGGGAGCGATTTTCCTCGGCTGCACTTTCGACGACGGAGTGGAGGATTTGCTGCGCAGCCGTGGCGCGCTGATCTTCCCCCGGCTCGAGGCCATGCCGTTCGACCCTTACCGCGGACAGTTGTACTCCCCGCAGGAGCTGTATGCCGGTATTTCCGGTTCGAGCTATGAGCAGACGCTGGATGCGCGGGTGTACCAGTGGAGCATCCGGCCGGGCCAGCGGCAACGCCTGGACGCCACCTTGGCCGCGGCCCTCCATGACCACTCGATCGGGATCGCCGTCGACGAGCTGACACGTTCGGGGCTGTGGGCCGGACGTGCCATGGTCGGCGTGATGGGCGGCCACGCGGCCCTCCGCGGCTCTGCCGTCTTTGCGGAATCTGCGCTGCTGGGCCGGCTGCTGGCCCGGAGCGGCAGGGTGGTCGCCACGGGCGGGGGCCCCGGCGCGATGGAGGCCGCGAACCTCGGCGCCTACCTCAGCGAGGCGCCGGAAAAGCACTTCCGGCAGGCGCTGGCCGAGCTGGCGGTTGTCCCTGGCTTCCGCCCTTCCGTGTCCGCATGGGCGCGCGCCGCCTCCGCCGTCGTCGAACGCCACCCGGACGGGACGCCGTCGCTCGGGATTCCCACCTGGTTCTACGGGCACGAGCCACCGAACTATTTCGCCACCCACATCGCAAAGTACTTCGCAAACGCCGTCCGTGAAGCCATCCTGCTTGAGCTGTGCACCGGGGGCACTATCTTCCTGCCAGGCTCAGGCGGGACGGTGCAGGAGATCTTCCAGGACGCGTGCGAGAACTACTACGGCGCTCCGGAGGCCGTCAACCCCATGGTGCTGGTGGGCCGGGAGCACTGGCTGCGCCGCTTCCCGGCATGGCCGCTGCTGGAAAGCCTGGCCGCGGGCCGGCCGATGGAGAACAAGATCTTCCTGGTGAATACAGTGGAGGAGGCGCTCGCCGTCCTGGACGGGTAGCGCCGGCGCGCCCTCGAAGGCGGGCGGATGCGGCTACAGGTCCTTCCGGCACTGGGCGCGGCCCAGCTCGTGCAGGCCGTTCAGGTCGCCGTCGGCCAGCCCGTCCGGGGTGCCGATCTCCGGGTACATGAGCTGCAGCGGATCGTCCACGTGTTCCAGCCCCATGACATGACCGAGTTCGTGGAGGATTACCGCGGTGGCGTACGCGCCGCCGGACGCCCGCCGAAGGTCCTCGGTGATCTGCGGGGCATCCAGCTCCAGGCTGCCGGTGACGAAGCTCTTGGGTCCGCCACCGAAGCTGAAGTGGGTGCTGCCGCCGGTGCCGATGACGGGGCCCTTGAGCTGCGGTGCCTGTTCCGGGGTAGTCCAGGCGATCAGCAGCGGGGCCCACCGCTCGCCATAGGCATCCTTCTGGTACGGCGCGCGGGACGGGTTGGGTTCCTCGGCGGTGGCACCGTCATTGACGAACTGGATGCCTGTGGCGCGGGATATGGTGCCGATCGCGTCGTCGACGAGGCTCTCTGCGCCCTCCGGCTCGAGGGCGGCATTGACGACGTAATGCAGCGGGCGGCATGGCGAGTAACCCACCGGCGTTCCGTCGTCATTCGTGGCAAGGAACTTATACGAGCCGCTGGAATGGGTGGGTGTTTCCGGCCGGCCAAGCGGCTCCGGCTGTTCCTCGAATCCGGGTGGAGGAGCGTCGGTTCGCGGTGCGTCGGCGGGAACAACGGATTGTTGTCCGGCCTGGCCCTCCGCCGGCCGCGCCGTGGCTGCCGCCTTACCGTCCGGGCCGGCTCCGCGGCTGACCTCGAATAGCCCCACGAAGCGGGGGTCACCGTAGATGAGCCCGGCGGCCAGGAAAGCGGCGCCGGCAATGACAGCGGCAGCTGCCAGGTCGCGGAAAATCCGCCAGGCGGTTCGTGGGCGGCCGTGCCGCGGAGTCCGGTCCCGGAAGTCAGGACCGTCCACTAAGCGACCACCGCGCCGAAGGCCATTCCCAGCAGATACGTCACGCCCGCAGCGCCGATGCCGATGGCGAGCTGCCGGACCCCGCGGGAGGCGGGGGAGGTGCCGGACAGCAGTCCGACGACGGCGCCGGTGAGGAGGAGGGCCACGCCCACTAGCGCGGCGGAGACCACCAGGGCGGCGATGCCGGTCATGCCAAGGAGGAACGGGATGATCGGCACGATTGCGCCGGAGGCGAAGAAGCAGAAGCTCGACGCCGCCGCGCCCCAGGCGGTGCCGACGGCCTCGTGCTCGTCCTGGGCTTCGGGCAGTTCGGGGCGCAGCGAGAGGCTGGGATCGCAGTCGCAGTCGAGCAGGCCCATGCGCTCCGCAACCCGGTGCTCGGCGGCCTCCCGGGACATTCCCCGGGCGAGGTAGACGAGCAGGAGCTCATTGTGCTCGATGTCCAGGGACGGCGCGGCGGCCAAGGTGATCTGGGTGGGAAGGGTCGCGGCGAGAAGTTCACGCTGGGACCGGACGGAGATGAATTCGCCGGCGCCCATCGACAGTGCTCCCGCGAGGAGTCCGGCCACGCCGCTGAGGAGGACCACGGAGCTGGCGACTCCCGAGGCAGCCATGCCCATCACCAGGGAAAGGTTGCTGACCAGGCCGTCGTTGGCGCCGAAGACGGCCGCCCGAAAGGTGCCGGCGAGGCGGTTGCGGCCGCGCGTGGCCAGGCCGCGGACCACTTCTTCATGGATCTGCTCGTCGGCGACCATGGCCGGGGTGGCGGACGGGTCGCTGGCGTAGGGCGAGCGGCTTTCCGCGCGCTGGGCGAGGGCCAGGACGAAAACCGAACCAAAGTGCCGTGCCAGGAATCCCAGCAGCTGGCTGCGGAGGGACGCGGCACGGGGCCTGCCGGCATTCTCGCCCAGCAGCTTGAGCCAGTGCGCCTCGTGGCGGCCCTCGGCCTCGGCCAGGGCGAGCAGGATGTCGCGTTCCTCGCCGCTGCGGCTTTGCGCCAGGTCACGGTAGACGGCGGCCTCTGCACGTTCGTCCGCCAGGTACTGACGCCACCGCTTGATGTCCGCGGGGCTGGGCAAAGGGCCCGGCCGTGCGGCGCCGTCTTCCGCTCCGGAGGCAGGACGGGATTCACCGGTGCAAGGGTTGAGAGGGTCAGATTGGGCGTGCTGAGACACGAAAACTCCTGGGCTTGATAGGGCATGGTCCGGCCCCATTGCCTTTCCAGCCTACCCCGTATTTCCGCGGATTTTCGGCTGGCAATCCTCACTGGAATGTTTAGGTGGACCGCAAATCCGGGCCTTCCGGAAGGCCCTGCCGCGGAGTCCGTCCGCCCTCCGGGGACCCTTGACCGTCCCGGTTCCCGGTGTTCGAATGAAACCCAGGGCGGGTTCACCTTGAACCATTGCCGCCAGCCGAAGCATGGAGGTTTCACCATGGACAGCACCGGATCCGTTCCAATCCAGCCGGCCAGGGATTCCCTCGAGTCGGATCCCGCCTACGACTATGCCGACGACGCACCCGTGGTACCTGTGGAGACCGAGGAGGAGGAACTCTTTGACGAGGCCGAACGCCACGTTCCGCTCGACGAGGAGGATTTCCTCGGCGATGAGCAGACGGTAGTGCCCCTGGAGGGGGAGGAATTCCTCGAACCGAACGAAGAGGAGTGACCACCACCGCCCGTGAACGACGACGGCGGCGCCTCCCCGGGATGGGGAGGCGCCGCCGTCGGGCTTTCCACCGCCTAGCGGTGCACGTCCCTAACGGGACAGTACCGGGAGCGCTTCCTCCTTGGCGGCGCCGCCGGCCACCCGACGTCGCCACTTCGCCATGACGGCAGGGTCGGTGGGCTTGGTCAGCAGGGACGCCACGCAATACACCACCGCCGAAGCAGCCAGGCCATAGTAGATCGGTTCGTTGGCGTAGATGCCGTCCAGTGGAACCTCTGCGTTGATCTCCAGGACGATCATGGTGCCGAGGGTAACCACGGAACCGACCGCCATGGAGACTGCGGCCGCGGTTCCGGTCCCGCGCTTCCAGATGAGCCCGCCGAGGATGGCAACCAGCAGCCCGCCGACGAGGATGTCGTAAGCGATGGTCAGGGCCGCAACGACGTCTTTGGTGATGATCGCGATGACAATGGCGACAATCCCTAGCCCCAGGACCCACCTCCGGTTGGCCTTCACGTCATGTTCCGGGTTGTCGGTGTCGTCCGTATTGATGTTCTTGCCGAACCAGCTTGCGACGAAGGGGAGGACGTCGGCGCGTGCCACCGTGGCGGCGGCGATCAGGGCGCCGGATGCCGTGGACATCATGGCGGCGACGGCGGCGGCCAGCACGAGGCCGCCGATGCCGACCGGCAGGAGGTTGGTGGCCACCTCGGCGTAGACGACGTCCTTGCCGAGGGCCTTGACGTCGATGTTCGGCAGCGCGACGCGGGCGCCAAGGCCGATCAGGGCGCCGGCGGCACCATAGAGGATGCAGTAGATGCCGGCGGTCGCGCCGCCCCAGCGGGCGACGGTGGGGGACTTGGCGGTGAAGACGCGCTGCCAGATGTCCTGGCCGATCAGCAGGCCCAGCGTGTACACCACGAAGTAGGTGACAATCGTCTGGACGCCGATCCCGTCAATCTGGAAGAAGCTGGCGTCCACGCGGGCGCGGATCCCATCGATTCCGCCGGCCGCGTTGAGCGTGAAGGGCAGCATTAGGAGGAAGATGCCGACCGTCTTGATCACGAACTGCACTTGGTCCGCGAGGGTGATGGACCACATGCCGCCGATGGTCGAGTAGACCAGCACGATTGCGCCGCCGATGGCGATGGCCAGGGCACGGTCCCAGCCGAAGAGCACCACGAAGATCGTGGCGTAGGCGCCGGTGGACGTGGCGCACAGCATCAGGGTGTACGCCAGCATCACGATGCCGGAGGTCTGGGTGGCGTGGCTGCCGTACCGCAGGCTGAGCATCTGGGAGACCGTATAAATCTTCAGTTTCTGGATGGTGCCGGCGAAGAGCAGGCTCAGCAGCAGCACGCCGGCGCCGATCGCGACCACAAGCCACATGCCGGAGATGCCGTATTTGTAGCCGAGGCCCACGCCGCCGACGGTTGACGCCCCGCCGAGCACGACGGCGGCCATGGTGCCGGTGTAGAGGAACGGGCCGAGCCGGCGGCCCGCGACGAGGAAGTCGCTGTTGTTCTTGGTGCGGGATTTACCCCACCAGCCGAACGCCAGCATGGCGGCCAGGTACACCACCACGATGGCAATGTTGAGGAAGGTTGCGTCCATAAGGGCTCCTTGGAGCAGGTCCGAGCAGTGCGGGACATTCGCTGCGCACCATCGCGCACGGCGGTCCGGCTGCGTCTAGAGGTTTGAAAGGGGAGACTCCGGGCGCGGCTCCAACGGATTCCGATGCACCGGTAAACGATTATTTGCCTACTAGGCAACGGTTGTTGCCAAAAGGTTAGGCTGTGATCCGGGCAACAGTCAAGACTCATTACACGCCGCTGTCGCTTGCGGCGTTGGCGGGCGCACCCGCCCCGTTAGGATTGCTGAAATGATGGGGCCGAGCGGACGGCCGTGAAAGGTTCCATAATGAAGGCTCTACCAGTCGAACCGAGCAATGTTCCCGTTGCTATAGGTTCCCGGATCCGTGCCGCCCGGCAGTCGCAGCGGCTGACCATTGAGCAGGTTGCCGACGCGACGGGCTTGACCAAGGGATTCCTGAGCAGGGTGGAACGGGACCTGACCTCGCCGTCCGTGGCCTCGCTGGTGACGCTGTGCCAGGTGCTCTCCATCTCGATCGGAGACCTGTTCGCGGCCCCGGAAACGCACCTCACCAAGCACAGCGAGGGTCCCCGGATCAGCCTCGGCGGCGACGGGATTGTGGAGCGGCTGCTGACCGCGCGCTCCGAGCGGCGGGTCCAGATCATCCAGGCCGTGATCGAGCCCCGAGGCCGCGGCGAGTCGGAACTCTATGCCGTGGACTGCGACGTTGACGTGCTGCACGTGATCAAGGGCAGCATCCGGCTGATCCTCACCAATGAGGAGTTTGAGCTGACCGCCGGAGACACCGTGACATTTCCCGGCAGGGAGCCGCACACCTGGGTGAATCCCACGGATGACCCTGTAGAAGTCCTCTGGGTGCTGGTGCCCGCGGCGAGCCGCTAGTGTCCCCGGCGGCGGCAACGCCGTCCGCCGCGGAACCGTCGGCCACCTCGACGGGCTCGCCCTCGGCGTCGGCCGTTCCGTCTGTGGCGGCACCGACGGGGACGCCGGGCGCGGAGGCCTCCGCTGCACTGAAGTCGTTTACCTTCCCCGACGGGCACCTGTCCTTCTCCTATCCCGCGAACTGGGCCGTCCGGCTGGAGAAAACGGCCCCATCGGCCAACCAGCCTCCGGGGGTCCCCGTCCAGGCGGTGCTGGCCGACCAGGCGGGCAATGAACTGCTCGCCGTCACGAGCAACGCCTACGGCGGCGGTGCGTCCGGGCCGGTGCTCCGGACAGTGCTCGATAACGAGCCGGTGCCCGGGCTGAAGGACACCTCCGGCGAGCAGCTCGACTTTGGCTTCGCCTTTGACTCGTTCGTCGGGGAGTAAACAAAGGGTGCGCAATACGAAACTTCGAGTATATGATGGCTGTCACACCCGTCGGTCCACCCTCGAAGGAGAAGCTTCTTTTGGAAGAGCTGCGTATTGAGGCCAATGGCAACGTTGGCCCCATCGATTCATCCCGCATTCCGCGTTACGCCGGAGCCGCCACCTACGCCCGCCTTCCCCGGCTGGACCAGGTGGCCAAGGCCGACGTGACGGTGGTTGGGGTCCCCTTCGACTCCGGCGTCTCCTACCGCCCGGGGGCCCGCTTCGGGGCAAACCATGTCCGTGAAGCCAGCCGCCTGCTGCGCCCCTACAACCCGGCGTGGGACGTCAGCCCGTTCGAGAACATCCAGGTTGCCGATGCCGGCGACATGGCGGTCAACCCCTTCAACATCAACGATGCCATCGAGACCATCCAGCAGAACGCGCTGGATCTGACGGCATCCGGCAGCAAACTGCTGACCCTTGGCGGCGACCACACGATCGCCTTGCCGCTGCTGCGCGCAGCGGCGGAACGCGCCGGCGGGCCGGTGGCGATGCTTCATTTCGACGCGCACCTGGACACCTGGGACACCTATTTCGGTGCCGAGTACACGCATGGAACGCCGTTCCGCCGGGCTGTCGAGGAAGGCATCCTGGACACCGAGGCCATCAGCCACATCGGCACCCGTGGTCCGCTCTACGGCAAGAAGGACCTCGACGACGACCACCGCTTCGGCTTCGGAATCGTCACCTCCGCCGATGTCTACTACCAGGGCGTGTTGGAGACCGTGGCCAAGGTGCGGGACCGGATCGGCGACCGACCGCTCTACATCTCGGTGGACATCGACGTCCTGGACCCCGCGCATGCCCCGGGCACCGGAACGCCGGAAGCCGGCGGCATCACCAGCCGCGAACTGCTGGAAATCATCCGCGGCCTCCGCGGCATGAACCTGGTGGGCGCCGACGTCGTCGAAGTGGCACCCGCCTACGATCACGCCGACATCACCGGTGTTGCCGCCAGCCACGTCGCCTATGAGCTCGTTACCCAGATGGCGGACCGCGCCGTGCCGGGGGACAGGTTCGGTGCTGCCAACGGATACGCCGCCCAGGCCCTCGGCCAGGAATCCCGCCGTCCGGCAGGCTTTGCATCACAGGCCGTGACCCAGTGAGCGGCGTGCGCAACGGCGGGGACCTCGTCGTCGAAACCCTCGAGGCGCTCGGCGCGAAGACCGTCTTCGGCATCCCCGGCCAGCACGCCCTGGGCCTGTTCGATGCCATGGGACGCGGAAACCTGCACTTCGTCTCCTCCCGGGTGGAAAACAATTCGGCGTTCGCCGCGGACGGGTACTCCCGCGCCACCGGCGAGGTCGGCGTCCTGTTCCTGTCCACCGGCCCTGGCGCGCTGACCTCCCTGGCCGGATTGCAGGAGGCCTACGCCACCGGAGTCCCCATGGTGGTCGTGGCGAGCCAGATCCCGCTCGAAGGCCTCGGTGCCCGGCGCAAGGGCATGCTCCACCAGCTCGATGACCAGAAGGCCTCCGCGGCCAACGTCACCAAGAGCCAGCGGCTGATCCAGCATGCCTCCGGAATCCCCTCGGCCATCCAGGATGCCTGGACCGAGGCGATATCCTCACCGCAAGGCCCTGTCTGGCTCGAAATTCCGCAGAACGTGCTGCTGGACCCCATCATGGTGCCCCCGGTGGAGGACGCCCTCGCCGAGGCGGCGGACAATCCGCCCCGCGTGGAACTGGTCCGCGAAGCCGTCAAGTGGCTCTCGGCTGCGGAACGTCCCGCCATCATCGCCGGCGGGGGCACGCGCCGCGGCCGCGCCGAAAAGTCCCTGGTGTCCCTCGCGGAGAAGCTGCGCGCGCCGGTGATCTGCACTCCGGGCGGCAACGGTGCATTCCCCTGGAACCACGAGTTGTCCCTGCAGTCCTGGATCGAGGACCAGCACATGACGGAGCTGCTGGAAGACGCTGATGTGCTCGTGGTCATCGGCTCCTCCCTGGGCGAAGTCACGTCCAACTACTTCACCTTCGAGCCCCGCGGCCGGATCATCCAGATTGACGCCGAGCCCCGGGTGCTCGAATCCAACCGCCCCGGACTGGGCATCCGGGCCGACGCCGGCCAGGCCCTCGCCGCCCTCGATGAGGCCTTGGTGGAACCGCATGGCGACCGGGCCGACTGGCACGGCACCCCGCCCGAGTCGTTGGTCAAAGAAACCCTGGCCAAGGTTGCTGAGAGGCTGAAATCCCAGGACCTGGACAAGGAACTGAAATTCATGGCGGACATCCGAGAGGCGGTGCCCGCGGGGATGCAGTCGTTCTGGGACATGACAATCTCCGCCTATTGGGCCTGGAGCTGCTGGGACGCCCGCGAGGGCCAGTTCCACTCCGCGCAGGGCGCCGGCGGCCTGGGCTTCGGTTTCCCGGCCGCCATCGGCGGTGCTGTCGGCCTCGAAACCACAGGTAATTCCGGCGGTTCTTCGCGGGTGCTGGCGGTATCCGGCGACGGCTCCGCTATGTACTCCATCTCGGAGCTGGCCACCGCCAAACAGCACAACGTTCCGGTCACCTGGCTGATCGTAGATGACGGCGGCTACGGAATCCTGCGCGAATACATGGTGGGTGCCTTCGGCAAGGCCACCGCCACGGAACTCGCCCGGCCCGACTTCGTCAAGCTGGCCGAAGCCTTTGGTGTCCCCGCCGTCCGGGTCGCTCCGGAGGACGTGGGGGATGCGCTCAAAGCCGGTTTCGCCGCGGACGGCCCCAACGTCGTCGTCGTCGAGACCCTGCTGAAAATGTTCGCCCCCACCCACCTGGCCACCTGAACGGGCAGCCCAACAAAACAACACTGCATGCCTTAGCGCGGACCGCCGCGTCTGCCCTTCCTCTGGAGGGCGGACCGGCCGGTCCGCGCTCGATGTTTAAGGGGCGTTGTTCGTGCACGGCTTCCCGAGAAAGGTTTAGTTTCCCAAAGTAACCAATCTCGGATATAGTTGCCTTGGGCAAACAAAAAAGGGGTGTCCTACATTGTCAGTTGAATCCATCGCTGCAGCCGAACTCGTCTACCAGATTTTCGACCTCCAGCGCGCCGTACGCTGCGTTGCCGCCGCAAGCATGCGCGGGCAGGACACGGGCGTGGCACTTCAGGGTGTTCTCCGCTTCGTCGGGGAGGGCGAGTCACGGGCCACGCATCTTGCGGAGCGGCTCGGCGTCAGCGCTCCGGTCCTCAGCCGGCATATCGCCGAACTCGAAGAGCAGGGTTATGTGTTGCGGAGGCCGGACCCCGAGGACGGCCGCGCGCAACTGATCGCCCTGTCCGCCTCCGGAGCGGAGAAACTCCGCCGGATCGAGGACCAGCGCACGGCAACCCTCCAGGGCCTGCTGCAGGACTGGAGCGAGGACGACGTCGAACTGACGGCACGCACCCTCAAGAAACTTGCTGAGTCCCTCAGGAACTCAGCCCGGGCAACGACGGCCGGACCCACGAATACGACCGAAATTGTTGAGGAGTAGACATATGGCTAGCCACGCTGCCGCGACGGGGCCGTCCACGGACCCGTCGCAGACACCGCCGGGATCATCCCGCGCATCCCAGTCCGCAGCGGAACCTGGGGTGATGACCCACCGCCAGATCATGGAGGCGCTCACCGGGCTGCTGGCGGCGTTCTTCACCGCAATCCTGAGCAGCACCATCGTTGCCAACGCGCTGCCCACCATCATGTCCGAACTCAAGGGCACCCAGACCGACTTTGCCTGGGTAATCACCGCAGCGCTTCTGGCCAACGCGGCGACCACCCCGATCTGGGGCAAGCTGGCTGACCTGTTCGATAAGAAGGTCCTCGTCCAGCTGAGCATCGTGATCTTCGTGGCCGGCTCCGTCATGGCCGGCCTCTCCGAGACCATTCCGCTGCTGCTGACCGCCCGAGTCATCCAGGGCATCGCCATGGGTGGCCTGACCGCGCTGGCGCAGGCCATCATCGGCTCGATGATCCCGCCGCGGGACCGCGGAAAGTACTCCGGCTACATGGGCGGCGTCATGGCCGTCGGCACGGCGGGCGGCCCGCTGCTGGGCGGCTTCATCGTCGACAGCCCGCTGGGCTGGCGCTGGACCTTCTTCGTCTGCGTCCCGCTCGCCGTCGTCGCCCTCATCCTGCTGCAGGTCACGCTGAAGATCCAGCACGTCAAGCGCCCCGCCAAGATTGACTGGCTCGGCTCCGTCCTGTTGACCTCCGGTGTCAGCCTGCTGCTCATCTGGGTTTCGTTCGCGGGCAACCCGGACTACTACGACTGGTGGTCGTGGCAGTCGGTCACCATGGTGGGCGGCGGCGTCGTCCTCCTGGGCCTGCTGGTACTGGTGGAATCCCGGGTAGCCCAGCCCATCATCCCGCTCAAGATCATCTCCGAGCGGACCACGGCCCTTGCGATCCTCGCCTCGGTGGCCGTCGGCGTCGGCATGTTCGGCTCCTCGACGTTCCTTGGCCAGTACTACCAGGTGGCACGCGGTGCCACCCCCACGGAAGCCGGCCTGCTCACCCTGCCCATGATCGCCGGCAACCTGATCGGTTCGGTCGCCTCGGGCATGCTCATCAGCCGTACCGGCAAGTGGAAGCGCTACTTGATCGCCGGCGCTGTCCTGCTGATCGGCGGCCTCGGCATGGCCGGCACCATGGACCACACCACCGACCTGTGGCTGGCCGGCTTCTATACGGCCATCCTCGGCATCGGTCTCGGCCTGCTGATGCAGAACCTCGTCCTCGCCGTCCAGAACACGGTCCAGGCCAAGGACATCGGAACCGCCAGTGCCTCCGTTGCCTTCTTCCGCTCCGTCGGAGGCGCCATCGGCGTCTCGGTCCTCGGTGCCGTGCTGGGCAACCGGGTCAAGGAACTCGCCGTGGAAGGGCTCGCTGCCGCCGGAATCCAGGTTCCGGCCGGATCGTCGGGGGCCAGCATGGACCTCAAGGACATGCCGGCACCGATCCGCGACATCATGCGGGCCGCCTACGGTGACGCCATCGCGGAGGTCTTCATGATCTCGGCAATCATCGGCCTGGTGGCGCTGGCGGCCATCCTGTTCATCAAGGAACGCCCGCTGCGCCGCACCGTCGACATCCGGCCGGAGACGGCCGGGAACGCCGGCAACGCCACCCCGGTTTCCGCTGGTGCCGCTGCCGCCGCTGCTGCCGCTGGCGGTGCTGCTGCCGCTGGCGGTGCCGCCGGGACGGGCCGGGGAAATGCCGGTAACGACGCCGCCAACGTCACCTCGTCAGCAACCGGCACCGGCACCGCAACCGGCACCGTGGACCTGGACCGGGAATTCATGGAGGTGCTCAGCCGGGACCGAGCCGAAGCCCGCTTTCCCGATGCCGCCCGCCGGGAGGCCGACCGCGCTCTCGATCCGGATTCCCGTCCGGGGGACTCCCGCGCGGACCGTGCGGCTGAGGGGGAAGCGAACCGCCAGCGGGCACGGACCCTCGTGACCGAGGGCCGGACCGAGGCCGCGGACGTCCTGCCCGTGCTGGTACAGACCCAGCAACTGCTGGCGAAGCAACAGCTGCAGCTGTCAGAGGCGCTGCGGGCCGTGTCCGAACAGGCTGCCGAGCAGCGTGCCGTTGCCGCCGAGCAGGCCCGGGTTGCCGAGGAGCTCACGGTGCTGCGCCGGCAGCTGGCCAAGCAACGCAAGATGCAGCGCTCGGCGGCCCACTACATCGCCACGCACGGCCGGCACCGCGGCGAATAGCTGCAAGCCGGGGGGATTCCGAACGTCCGGGCACCAAGAGGCCCTGCGGCAAAGAGGCCCCGCGGCCGCCAATAAGGCGGCCGCGGGGCCTTTGCACTCCCAACTGCCTTCGCACTCCAGACGCCCTTCGCATTCCAAAGCGCCTTCGCACTCCAAAGCTCCGGGACGCCGAAAGTACGCCGCAGGGATGATTTTTGGCGTCGGAGTTTCCGGCCCGCAAGGGATTACGTAGAGTTGGAGCGCTAAGGCTGTCGGCCCCACCTGCTACTACTGGAATCATCGTTTCGGTGTTCCATCTGCAGTCATTCCTCCGGTCTCTGCTTCAGCCTCAACCATTCGGTATTCCTAAGGACTCGTGGGCATGCTTGTCACTCTCATACGGCGCTATTGCAAGCCGTATCTGCCGTATATTGCGGCCGTCGTCATCTTCCAGCTCGCCTCGACCATCGCGGCCCTGTACCTCCCCAGCCTCAACGCGCAGATCATCGACGAAGGCGTGTCCCGTGGCGATACGGACTACATCTGGCGGACCGGCGGAGTCATGCTCGGCGTCGCCCTGGTCCAGGTCGTCACCGCGATCGCCGGTGTCTACTACGGGTCGAAGGCCGCCATGGCGTTCGGCCGGGACCTACGCCGGGGCGTGTTCCGCAAGGTCACCAGCTTTTCCGCCAAAGACGTCAACGTCTTCGGCGCGCCTACCCTGATCACCCGCGGCACCAACGATGTCCAGCAGGTGCAAATGCTGGTGCTGATGGGCCTGAACTTCATGGTGGCCACGCCGATCATGTGCATCGGCGGCATCTTCATGGCCCTCCGCGAGGACCTGAACCTGTCCTGGCTGGTCTGGGTTTCGGTACCGGTGCTGGTGGTCGTTGTGGGCTACCTCGTGGTCCGCCTGATGCCGCTCTTCCGCTCCATGCAGACGAAGATCGACCGGCTCAACGGAATCCTCCGCGAGCAGATCATCGGCATCCGGGTGGTCCGTGCCTTTGTCCGCGAGCCCCACGAGGCCGGACGCTTCGGCGCGGCCAACAAGGAACTCACCGACGTTTCGCTGAAGATCGGTGCCCTGTTCGTGCTCATGTTCCCTGCCATCGGCATGATCCTGCACGTTTCCACCGCCGCGGTGCTGTGGTTCGGCGGACAGCGGGTCGACGCCGGCGAGATGCAGGTCGGATCCCTGACCGCGTTTCTGCAGTACCTGCTCCAGATCCTGATGGCGGTCATGATGGGCACCTTCATGGCCATGATGATCCCGCGCGCTTCGGTCTGCGCCGACCGCATCGGGGAGGTGCTCGACGTCGAGCCCTCCATCCACGAGCCGCTCAGCCCCGTGCCGCCGCTGGCCAAGGCCGGCCGCGTCGAGTTCCGGAACGTGTCCTTCGCCTACCCGGGCGCCGAAGCACCCGTGCTGAGCGACATCAGCTTCACCGCGGAGCCCGGCCAGACGGTGGCCATCATCGGCTCCACCGGCGCCGGCAAGACGAGCCTGCTGGCACTGCTGCCCCGGCTCTACGATGCCGCCTCCGGTGAAGTGCTGCTCGACGGCGTTCCGGTCACCAACCTTGACCGCGCCGAGATCACCCAGCGCGTCGCCATGGTGCCGCAGCGGCCCTACCTCTTTTCCGGAACCATCGAGCACAACCTCCGCTTCGGCAGGCCCGAGGCCACCGACGAGGACCTGTGGGACGCGCTCACCGTGGCGCAGGCGGCGGGCTTCGTGCGGGAAAAGCAGAACGGGCTGGGTTCCCGCGTCGCCCAGGGCGGCACCAACGTCTCCGGCGGCCAGCGGCAGCGGCTCTGTATCGCCCGGGCGCTGGTCACCGAACCCAAGGTGTACTTGTTTGATGATTCGTTTTCGGCCCTTGACGTCGCGACGGACGCCAGGCTCCGCCGCGCGCTGAAGGCAAAGACCGCGGACGCCACAGTGATCATTGTCGGCCAGCGCGTCTCCACGATCGCCGACGCCGACCAGATCCTCGTGTTGGACAAGGGACGGATCGTGGACCGTGGCACGCATGAAGAACTGCTGGAGAGCTCCAGCACCTACCAGGAAATCGTCGGATCCCAGCTGAGCGCGGAGGCCGTGGCATGAGCACCAACGAGAACGCCACCACCAGTACCGCGGCCGCTGCCCCGGACGATGACTTCTACGAGGAAGAGTTCACGCCGGGCGAGGCCGACGGCAGCATGTTCGGCGGCGTCCCCGCCAAAAAGGCCGAGCATTTCTGGCCTTCCGCCAAGCGGCTGATGGGGCTGCTCAAGCCGGAGCGGGCCGGCATCATCGCGGTCCTGGCCATGGTGACGGTCGCCGTCGTGCTCAATGTGATTGCTCCCCGGATCCTCGGGCAGGCCATGGACGTGATCTTCGGGGGAGTGGTGGGCAAGCAACTGCCCACCGGTGCCAGCAAGGATCAGTTCGTCGAGGGCCTGCGCGCCCAGGGCGAGAACAATTTCGCCGACATGCTCTCCAAGATGGACCTGGTCCCCGGCGTCGGCATCGATTTCCAGAAGCTCGCCTTCCTGATCAGCGTGGTGCTAGTGATGTACTTCGTGGCCAA
Organism: Arthrobacter sp. B3I9; assembly: GCF_030816935.1. NCBI lineage: Bacteria > Bacillati > Actinomycetota > Actinomycetes > Micrococcales > Micrococcaceae > Arthrobacter > Arthrobacter sp. B3I9. The sequence continues at coordinate 3,658,416 of NZ_JAUSYO010000001.1, read as the reverse complement.
CATCTTCCTGTGGCTGCAGGGCTATGTCCTGAACGTACTTGTCATGCGGGTGGTCCGCAGGCTGCGCGATGACACCGAGACGAAGCTGAACAAGCTGCCGCTGAACTACTTCGACACCCGGCAGCGCGGCGATACCCTCTCCCGCGTCACCAACGATGTGGACAACATCCAGCAGGCGCTCCAGCAGGCCTTCGCGCAGCTGGTGAACTCCGCCCTCACGGTGCTCGGCATCGTGATCATGATGTTCGTGGTGTCCTGGCAGCTGGCCCTGATCGCCCTGATCGCGCTGCCGCTTTCCGGGGTCGCCGCCGGCATCATCGGCGCCCGGAGCCAGAAGCTTTTTGCCGCGCAGTGGAAGAACACCGGCGAGCTCAACGGGCAGATCGAGGAGTCGTTCTCCGGCCACGACCTGGTCCGCGTGTTCGGCCGCGATGCGGACATGCTGGCCCGGTTCGACGAGCGAAACGAAGCCCTCTACAAGGCCAGCTTCGGCGCGCAGTTCGTCTCCGGCATGATCATGCCCGTCATGCAGTTCGTGTCCTACCTCAGCTACGTGGGCATCGCTGTGGTCGGCGGCCTCCGAGTCGCCTCCGGCGGCATGAGCCTGGGCGACGCCACCGCGTTCATCCAGTACTCCCGCGAGTTCACCCAGCCGCTGGGGCAGATGGCCGGCATGGCCAACATGCTGCAGTCCGGCGTGGCATCCGCGGAGCGGGTCTTTGAATTCCTCGACGCCGATGAGCAGGACGCCGAGACCGCCAGCGAGCAGCTTCCGGCCAAGACCGACGGCCACGTCGAGTTCCGGCACGTCACCTTCAGCTACACCCCGGACAAGCCGCTGATCGAGGATTTGTCCTTCACCGCCGAGCCCGGGCACACCGTGGCGATTGTCGGTCCCACGGGTGCCGGCAAAACCACGCTGGTGAACCTCGTGATGCGCTTCTACGAGCTCAATGACGGCAGCATCACCCTCGACGGCGTCGACATCACGCATCTGAGCCGTGCCGAGCTGCGGTCCAAGGTGGGCATGGTGCTGCAGGACGCCTGGCTGTTCGGCGGCACCATCTACGAGAACATCCGCTACGGCAAACTGGACGCCACCGAGGACCAGATCATGGAGGCGGCCAAGGCCACGTTCGTGGACCGCTTCGTGCGCGCCCTTCCGGACGGCTACAACACCATCATTGACGAGGAAGGCAACAACGTCAGCGCCGGCGAGAAGCAGCTGATCACCATCGCGCGCGCGTTCGTGGCGAGCCCCTCGCTGCTGATCCTGGACGAGGCGACCAGTTCGGTGGATACCCGCACCGAAGTGCTGGTTCAGAAGGCCATGGCGGCGCTGCGCACGGACCGGACCAGCTTCGTCATCGCGCACCGGCTCTCCACCATCCGCGATGCCGACACCATCCTGGTGATGGAAGCGGGCCGGATCGTGGAGCAGGGCCGCCATGCGCAGCTGCTGCAGCTGCAGGGCGCTTACTATCGCCTGTACATGTCCCAGTTCGCCGGGGAGAACGCCGAGGCGGTCTTGTCGGATAACGCGGTAGACGATGCGACGGCGGTGCGAAGCTGAGCGCCGCCGAGCACCCAGGCCGCATCGAGGTTGAGGTGCCGATGCGCTGGGGCGACATGGATGCGTACGGCCACATCAACAACGTGCAGATCGTCCGGATCCTGGAGGAGGCCCGCATCGCGGCGTTCGGGCCTCCCCGCGGCGCCGGACTGCCGGGGGTCGGGCCGCCGGCACCGCTGTTCAGCGAGGTCCCCGAGGGCACCCTGGCCCTCGTGGTGGAGCACAAGATCCGCTACGTGCGCACGCTTGAATACCGCAACGTTCCGGCAGTGGTCCAGCTCTGGATCGGTGCCGTCAAGGGAGCAAGCTTCGACATCCACTACCTCGTGCAGGACCCTGTGACCCGGGAGGACTGCGTCCGCGCCACAAGCCATCTTGCCTTCGTGGAGGAAGCCACCGGACGGGTGCTGCGGCTGACTGTGGAGCAGAAAGAGACCCTCGCCCAGTTCGCCCCGGCGCACGCGGGTGCAGTCCGTCCGGCACCTTAACTCCGCCGCCGGACACCTGAACTCCGCGGCAGCACCGTGAACTCCGCGGCAGCGAACGTACGTTGCCGTGCCCGCAGCCCCTGCTTCTGGCCTCTACCTCCCGTCAGGGATCGCCCCTAGAATGGACACCCCGGAAGCAGCCACTCCGGCCCGGAGCAGCCACTCCCCTTGGAAGCAAAGGAGTCGTGACGGTGACAAAACATCGCAAGATGAAGAATGCCCGGAAGAAGACCTGGGCCGAACTCCCGCCGCGGGCGAAGTTCGGGACGATCGTGGCCGCCGGGGTGCAGCTCTCCATGCTCATCGCGGCCCAACGGGACATCTCGCGGCGCCCCGCCGAGGAAATCCGCGGCAGCAAGGCGCTGTGGCGCGCGGTCACGCTGATTAACTTCATCGGCCCGGGCAGCTATTTCACCTTCGGCGTCCGGCGCCACCCTGAGGTCCACTAGCGCCGGACACGGACATCGACATCGTGGAGTTTCCGCTGGATCTGTCGCAGTCGTCGTCGGAGATCCTGGCCTCCGTGGCCGATCTTGCACAGCAGTCTTGGGGCGAAGTCGTGCGGCAGGCCGCGAACGGCCGTTGAGTGCCGGCGGTTCTGCCGGCAGGAACGGGCGCTCGGATCGTAGGGGACCGCGCCTCGGTGGTAGTTATCCTGCTTCGTTTTGGCGGTCTGAAACTGAGATCAGATGACCGAGCAACGCCTTTTCCGGCCGCCCGGGGTGCCGTGCCACATGCCGGCGAAGTTGTTCACGCAGTTCGGCCTCGTCCGGCGACTTGCCGGCAAGAATCGCAGCGATGATCTCCGAAACTTGCTTGCGCAAAGGCTCGAGATCGGAGCGGACGTCTTTGGTCCGGCGGTAGTCGTGCAGCTGGGCTACAGCGGACGGCCCAGTGTCCGGTGAGCCGGGAGGAAGGGACCCATCTGACATCAGCTGGTGCGACATCCGGCTCTCCCGTGTAGTGATTCAGGCGGTGCGGACTAAAGTTGTCCGAGCCCCGAATACGAACTGTACTCCGGACAGACCACTCTGTCTCGCAACACGCTAAAATGTCTTTAATGTCGCTTTCCACCAGTCCAGATCCGAGATCGTCATCGCCGCTTGGGGTGCCGATTAGTGGCTCTCTTCCGGCGTCTGTTGCGCCGCCGGCTGTGCGGGAGCGGATCCTCGACATCGCATACGAGCTGTTTTCGCGTCGGGGAGTGCGGGATGTCGGCGTGAACGAATTGATCAGCCGTTCTGGCGTAGCCAAAGCCAGTTTCTACCGGCATTTCGCGTCCAAGGATGAGCTGGTGCTGGCCTTCCTCGAACGCAGGGACCAGCAGTGGACCGTCGAGAAGATCATCACGGAGGCCCGGCGCCGGGGTGAGTCCCCGGAGGAGCAGTTGCTCGCCATTTTTGACGTCTTTGCGGACTGGTTTGCGCGCGAAGACTTTGAGGCATGCTCCTTCGTGAACATCCTCCTCGAAATGGGGGCAGAGCACCCCCTCGGCCAGGCGAGCATCGACTATCTTGCAAGGATCCGCGGCCACGTCCAGCTTCTGGCAGAGGAGGCCGGGCTGCGCGATCCGGAAAGCTTTTCGCGCTCTTGGCACATCCTCATGAAGGGATCGATCGTCTCCGCTGCAGAGGGGGATCTCGTCGCCGCGGGGCGGGCGCGTGAAATGGCTGGTTGGCTGATCGCCCACAGCCGGAGTTGAGCTGTTGGTTTGTGGCCTGGCAGGGGGATCAGGCCGGCGGTGGGGAGTTACGACGACGGCTGTTGGGAGTTAGCCGGTGGATGAGGGTTACGCCGAGGGCTGTTCGGCGTTCTTAAGGAAGGCGTCCAGGTGCTCCTCCAGCGTCCGCGGGTCCTTGAGCTCGCACTCCCAGACTGTGAGGACCTTCCACCCGGAGGTTTCAAGTTGGCGTAGCTGTTCCGCATCGCGGTTCCTGGTTCGCGTCCGCTTCGTTTCCCAGAACTTCGCATTGGCTTTGGGGGCGTGTTGCCCGACCCGGCAGTCGTGGAAGTGCCAGAAACACCCGTTGACGAAGATGACTTTGTGGCGGCTGGCGAAAACCAGATCGGGACTGCCCGGGAGCTTGCCGCCGCGGGCCGTGCCGTGCAACCGGTAGCGGTAGCCCTTTGAATGCAAGAGTCTTCGTACCAGCAGTTCCGGCTTGGTGTTCTTGCCCCTGATCCGGGACATGTTCCAGCTGCGCCGCTCCGGTGTCAGCTTGTCCGCCATGGATTCAGTCTAGGCCGGAGTGCTAACGACCCCTCCCGCGCCCGGCCTCGCTCGCATGGAGCGCGACGGTCCGGCTGTGGATAAGTCTGACAGCCGAGATGTGACGTCGGTTACCCTTAAGCCACTGTTTGGCTCTGGGCGTCTTGATTTCCTATCGGGGGAGTAGCTGACCATGACATCTCGCACTTCGAGATCCACTATCAAGCGCTTTTGGTCGGCTGCCCTTGTTGCCGCGATTCTGGTGTCTGCTAGTGCCTGCAGCGGGGCCGGCGCTCAACCACCCGCATCGCCTTCTCCAGGGACCCCGACCCCCTCGGCCACGTCCATCCCCAGTGCCACGCCAACCGCAACCCCGAGCTACAAACCCGCCGACGCTTCAGGCAGGGCCCAGAACGTCCCGATCCCAGTGCTGCCCGAGGTCGCGAAGACGGAGACGAAGGAAGGGCTTGAAGCATTCGCCCGGTACTGGTTCCAGTTGCTGAGCTACGGATACGAGACGGGCGACACTTCTGCTTTGAACTCCATCACCGGGCCGGGATGCGAATTTTGCCAGAATGTCACCCGCGCCATTACTTCCAGTTACCAAGCAGAGAAGTGGCTGGCAGGGGGTCGTGTCAAAACTCCTTCCGTTACTGCGTCATTCGATGCCCAACCCGATGGCCAGTACCAAGTCATAGTTCAAGTTCAGCAAGACATGATTTCGTACATCGGTCCTGCTGGGAGTGAGTTCAGGAAGCCGACGCCTCCCTCGGATACCGGCAACGTCGTGGTCGCCGAATTCGCCGGCGGCGCTTGGCGGCTCACGGGACTACATCCCATCCGATGAGCCGGTCAAGCAGCCGGGTTCTCGATCAGTTCCTGAGACTTGCCACGGCAATCCTGGTGGGGGCCCTGATCGTCCTTCATCCCAGTGTTGTATGGGCGGAGGACGACGGTGTAGACGCGGGTTTTGGAAACCAAGGGGTCAATGTGAGCGCTTGGGGCCTTGACCCTGCCACAGGTAAATTCGTCGCCCTCCAGCCTGGGACGCCGCCCACGGACCCCTACCAGTACAAGTACGAACTTCAGTGCCACTTAGGCGGCGGAGACTTCGACACGGTGTGCCTGGCAGGTCTTGTCGACTGCAAGAACGGACCGGAAGGTAAAGAGGGGATTCCGGTCGTGTGGCTCAAGGCGCCAGCCGGAGTGCCTAACCCCTCGTGGAGCTACCACTCCGGCCCAACGTGCCTTTTTGATCCCCAGCCCGAAGACCTGCTGCCCCGAATAGCGGCCGTCATCCAAACCGAGTTCCAGCGGCTTCCGGTGTCGGCAGGCACCGTGACCGCCCAGCCGAGCCCGCACACCCTGCGCGGCGCCGAAACCAACTTTTTCGGGAATGCAGCCGAACAGCAATTCGACATCACCATTCTTGCGCAGCGAGTGCATGTGGTGGCAAGGCCAGTCGAATACACCTGGAGTTATGGCGACGGAGCAGTGATGGGTCCGCAGCGGGCCGCCGGGGCTCCCTTGCCGCAAGAACGCTGGGGCGAAAAGACCCTCACCAGCCACGTCTACACGCAGACGGGTGACTTCGCAGTGGTGCTGACCACCCATTTCAAAGGCACCTACTCCGTCAATGACGGCCCGCCGCTGCCCATTCCGGGACAAGGCTCCTTCAACTCCCCGCCCCAGCCGATAAGTGTGTGGCGTACCATCACCCGGAACTACGCTGACGACTGCCTCCAAAACCCTCAGGGGCAAGGATGCCCCGCCGCCGCTCCCTCCGTTCCCTGACACCCTTAGTGATCCGAGTCTCAACCGGAATAGTTTGCAGGCGCCGCACAGTTACAACAAGCGAACCCAATCCCTTTGAAAGGAACTGTGCATTGCTGTTTTCCCCGATGACCCTTGGTGATCTTGAACTGCCCAACCGACTGGTGATGGCGCCGCTTACCCGCGTCCGCTCCGGCAAAGACGGCATTCCCGGCCCCTTGGTGGTTGAGCACTACCGCCAACGCGCGTCACTTGGCCTGATCGTCAGCGAGGGCACCTACCCCAGCCACGCCGGCCAGGGATTTCCGGGCCAGCCCGGCCTCGTGACAGAGGAACAGCTCAAGGGCTGGGCCAACGTCACCTCCGCCGTCCACGCCGAGGGCGGCCGCATCTTCGCCCAGGTCATGCACGCTGGCCGGGTCACCCACGAGGCCACCACGGGTGGCTACGAGGTAGTCGCACCGAGTGCCATTGCCATCGACGGTGAGACCCGAACCTACGAGGGCAAGAAGCCGTTCCCGGTTCCGCACGCCCTGACCACCGACGAGCTGCCCGGAATCGTTGAGGAATTCGTGACGGCATCCCGCAAGGCCATAGGGGCAGGATTCGACGGCGTTGAGCTGCACGCTGCCAACGGCTACCTGCTGCACGAATTCCTTGCTCCGTCCGCCAACCAGCGCGACGACATCTACGGCGGGAGCGCGGAGAACCGCGCCCGCTTCGTTCTCGAGGTCACCCGTGCTGTCGTGGACGCCATCGGCGCAGACCGTGTCGGCATCCGCATCTCGCCCGAGCACAACGTTCAGGGCAACCTGGAACTCGATGCAGCCGATGTGACTGAGACCTACGGCATCCTGGTTGACGCCTTGGCCCCGCTGAAACTCGCTTACCTGAGCATCCTGCACAAGGAGCCAACAGGCGAGCTGGTTCAGGGCCTGCGCGCGCGCTTTGGTGGCACTTTCCTGGTGAACACCGGCTTCGGCGTCATCACTACACGCGAGGAAGCCAAGGCCCTGGTTGCGGACGGCCACGCCGACGCCGTCGTCGTCGGACGTCCTGCCATCGCCAACCCGGACCTCGTGCGCCGCTGGCGTGAAGGGCTGCCGGTCAACGAGCCGGACGCGACCACGTTCTACGGTGAGGGTGCCAAGGGTTATACCGATTACCCGGCGTACCAGAACTAGGGCTTAAAGGAGCTCCACAGGCACGGGACATGTCCCGTTGCAACCAGGAACAGTGGGCAGAATGGGATTCTGTCCACTGTTCGCGTTTAAGGATGAGCATGTCCCCCTATAAGGGCTGGACATGTCCACCTTAAGGACTGGCAAGTCCCTGGAAAGGGACGGGTATGTCACGCTGAGGATGGGCCTGTCCCTGTCCTATAGGATTTAAACATGCAATTAGCTTCCTCCGGGAGTCGCCCTGAGGGCTACCAAACGGGCCGTCCTGTCAGCCGCCAGGTCCTCGCCGACCATGTCTATGAAGAACTGCTGGCGTCGCTCATCGACGGGCGGCTCGAACCCGGGGCAGCGGTGAGCATCGATGGAACCGCCCGGGAGCTCAATGTTTCTCCCACGCCGGTGCGCGAGGCGCTCGCACGGCTCGAACATACCGGAATGGTCCGCCGCGTCGCCCTCAAGGGCTACCGGGTTGCGCCGATGTTCACGCAGGAGGACTTTGCGGAACTCATGGAAGCGCGGCTCGCCATAGAGCCAGTCAACGCCCGGCTGGCATGCGCCCGGTTGACGCCAACGGACCATGCCGCGCTGGCCGAGGCTGTCGCCGACCTGAAGAAGGCCCGGCGCGGCCCCTCGTTCGCGGAGTTCCGTGACTATCTGGAGGCCGACGAGCGGTTCCACCGGTTGATCGCGGAGCAGACGGGCAACCAGTTCATGGTGGCCGCCTATTCCGCCCTCGGCGGCCAGGTCCAGCGCTTCCGGTTGTTCGGCGGCGTCGGGATCACGGACGCGGAACAGGCAATCGCCGAGCACCAGTCGGTCCTCGACGCGTTTTCCTCAGGGGACCCTGAAAAGGCTGCAGCGGCCATGGCGGAGCACGTGCGGAACGTGCGTGGCCGCGCCATCGCTGACGCTCCGGCAGAGTAACTGAGCCTCCCTACAGCGGGTCCCGAAGGTCATAATCCGCTATTTATGTGACTCTCTTCACAGCGGATCAAAGACCCTATAGGATCTTCGACTGTGCGGGCTATGGTGCCAGCACCGCAAGTCACGAGGGAGTGAAGAGTGCAAACAGAAGCTTTGGCCGCAGGGCCCAGGGAATCAGCAACGCGCCGCACCATTAAGAATCTGAGGTGGTGGATCCTCGGCTGGGCGCTCGCCGCCGGCATCATCAACTACATGGACCGCAGTGCGATCTCCATTGCCGCGCCGCAGCTGATCAAGGATTTCGGCATGAGCCGGACGGACATCGGACTCTTAGGCACAGTCTTTTCCTGGACCTACGCCTTTGCCCAGCTGCCCGTCGGCTGGCTTGTCGACAAACTGGGTGCCCGCCGGATGTACTTCCTCGCGATCGCGGGCTGGAGCATCGCCACCGCGCTGATGGCTATCGGCGGCAAGATGTGGCAGTTCGTCACCTTCCGCTTCCTGCTCGGCGTCACCGAAGCCCCCAACGCACCGGCCTCGGCCAGGCTCACCGCTGACTGGTTCCCCCGTGCTGAGCGCGGACAGGCCACCGCCATCTGGGACAGCGGCTCCAAGTGGGGTCCCGCGATCGCCCCTCCCGTCCTGACGGCAATCATGCTCGCCTTCGGTTGGCAGGCCATCTTCCTCTTCCTCGGCGTCGCCGGCCTCGTCCTGGCCCTTGCGTTCTTCATGTACTACAGGGCTCCCGAAGAGCACAAGCGCATCAGCGCTGAGGAATTGGAGTACATCGAAAGCCAGCGCGCCACGCAGGTCCTGACCGCCAAGAAGGTCTCCTGGCTGGGACTCTTCAAGCACCGCCAGATCTGGGGCATGATGGCTGGCTTCTTCTGTGTCATCTGGATCTGGAACATCTTCATCGTCTTCCTTCCGCTCTACCTGCAGGAAGAGCGTGGCGCGAGCATCGCAAGCTCCGGCTGGCTGGCCTCAGTGCCATACCTCGGTGCGGCCATCCTGGGCATTACCGGCGGCTGGGTTATGACGCGCTACTCCAAGAAGGCGGGCCGTGACCCTCTGCTGGCTAAGCGCCATGTGATGTCCGTTGCTGCTGTAGTCGCAGGCATCCTGATCTGCCTCATCCCGTTTGTCGATTCCCTCCCGCTCGCTATCGCCGTGATGACCGTGGCGCTGGGCTTCGTCGCCACCATGCAGGCAGCGGCCTGGGCCATGCCCGGTGACGTCGTGGACAACTCCCAAGTGGCGTCGGTTGGCGCCATCCAGAACTTCGGCGGCTACTTCGGTGGTGCCTTTGCCCCGCTGCTCACCGGTGTGATCGCCGACGCCACGGGCTCCTATGCGCCGTCGTTCGTGATCGGCGGCGTCATCGCCGCCCTCGCTGCCGTGGCCTACGGTGTCCTCGTCCGCGAGCCCATCAAGGACAAGACAAACGCAAGCAAGACGGAAAGTGGAATCGACGCGTGAGCACTAGCACCAACGAATTGACGACGGCGGCCGCCACCCAGGCGGCCGCCGTGCCGGCGGGAACCACCCAGCCGGCGGGAACCACCCGCTCACCTTTTACCGTTGCGGTCACGGCCGATGCTGCCCGGCCGGATGGAAGCTCGATCCACGGTGACTTGGGGTTGGGCCGGCTTAACGAGCAAGGCATCAGCTGGAGGGTTCTGCCCAGTTACACGGACCCGGTTCCCCTGCCCGACCTCTCCGGTGTAAATGCCGTTCTGTCGCTGGGTCACATCACCTTCGACTCGCGCACCGTGGACCACGCCCCGGACCTGAAGCTGATTGCCCGGTTCGGGGCAGGTTACGAAACCATCGACCTGGACGCGTGCACCCGCGCCGGCGTCGTTGTCACGAATACGCCGGATGCCATCCGCCGGCCCTTGGCGGTGGCGGGACTGACTCTCCTTCTGGCGCTTTCGCATAAGCTGCTGGCCAAGGACCGGCTGACGCGGACTTCGGACTGGGCCCGCCGCGAGCACTACCGCGGGGCGCCGCTGGTGGGCCAAACGGTCGGGATCGTGGGTTTCGGCAGCGTCGGCGCCGAGCTCGCGCGCCTGCTGGCCCCGCTTGGGCTGAACGTGGTGGGCAATAACCGTAGCGGCCGCCACGCGGAGGCCGCCGAGCTCGGCGTCGAGTTGCTGGGCCTGAACGAACTCCTGGAGCGCTCGGACTACGTTGTGCTTTGTGCCGCACTGACGCCGGAGACGGAAAACTTGATCGACACCGCTGCCCTGGCCCGGATGAAGTCCAGCGCTTACCTGATCAACATCGGCCGCGGAAAACTTGTGGATACGGACGCCCTTCGGGACGCCCTGCGGCGCGGCGGTATCGCCGGCGCCGGACTGGACGTGTTCGAGCCGGAGCCCCTCCTGCCCGATGACGAGCTGCTCACCTTCGACAACGTGGTGCTTTCCCCGCATTCACTCTGCTGGACCGAGGACTTCACCCGCGATGTGTCGGCCAGCGCCCTTTCGTCGATCCTGGCGGTTGCGGCAGGGGAGCGACCGGCCAACGTCCTGAACCCGGAGGTCTTCGAGACGGCGGCTTTCGCGGCAAAGAGGCGGCAGCTCCAAATGTGAGCTTGACAACATCGGCCAAGATGCTGAATCCTATAGGAAACAGGATCGCACGAAGGAGTGACCCATGGCCTATACAGCGGAAAACTGGCCCATCACAGGAGCGCTTCTGCCGTTCCCGGGAACCGACAGCCAAGGCAAACACATCAACGACGCCGATGCCTCCGCCTGGGCCGAGGTCCTCACGGAGGTCAAGGAAGCCGGCTTCGCGCTTGCCGACCTCACGGACAGCTGGGTCCGCCCCGGCGATCTGAGCCCTGCCCGACTCGCTGAGTTCAAGCAGACCGCGGAGAACGTGGGAATTGGCCTTCCCGCTATATCGGCCATCCGTCGCAGCGTCATCGACGAGCGCAACTGGGAGGCGAACCTGGCCTATAGCCACCGCACCATCGATGCTGCCGCCGAGCTCGGCTGCGAGGTGGTTTCGGTCGGCCTGCACCAGGCGATCACGCCGGAGCAGCAGAAGCAGCTCTGGTTCTGGACGGTTGACGGCTACAAGGACCCGGTGGGGGACAAGGAAGCCTGGGACAACGCCGTAGCGCGTTTCCGTGAACTGGGCCGCCACGCAGCAGAAGTTGGTCTCCTGCTCTCCCTGGAAATGTACGAGGACACCTTCGTCGGCACGGCGGATATGTCCGTCCAGCTGGTCCAGGACATCGGACTCCACAACGTGGGCCTCAATCCTGATACCGGGAACCTGATCCGCCTGCACCGCCCGATCGAGGACTGGCGGGAAGTGCTCGCCAAGACCTTGCCCTACTCGAACTACTGGCACATGAAGAACTACCTCCGCGATGAGGACGTGGCCCGGGACAGCTACGTCGCCATGCCAACCCCGATGGAGTCCGGCTTGATCAACTACCGCGAGGCCTTCAAGGTTGCCCTGTCCGTGGGCTTCCAGGGGATTCTCTGCACGGAGCACTACGGCGGCGACGGGCTTTCCATCACGGCCAGCAACCAGGACTACCTGCGCCGCCACGTCCTGCCAAAGAAGGACGGCTACGCCCTCGGCCAGAGCAAGGTCGCCCAGGGCCACCAGCAGCCGGCAACGACGGAACCCGCCCGCGTCTGACGCACCGGCGTCGGACGCACCGGCGTCTGACGCAGACCGGCATGACTATTCCACAACGGATTCAATGAGGAAACCATGACCCAGATTTTCGATAATCCCGCTGATTTTGCGGATGAGGCGCTGGACGGCTTCGTTGCCGCGAACCGCGGCTATGTGGCCCGGGTGGACGGCGGCGTGGTCCGGTCCACCGAGATGACTGCCGGCCAGGTGGCCCTCGTGATCGGCGGCGGCTCCGGGCATTACCCGGCCTTCGCTGGACTGGTGGGTCCGGGCCTGGCCGCCGGATCGGCATGCGGGAACATGTTCGCCTCGCCGGCCGCAGGACAGGTTTACCGGGTGGCGAAGGCCGCCAATGCCGGCGGCGGCGTGCTGCTGAGCTACGGCAATTACGCGGGCGATGTCCTGCACTTCGGCCAGGCCCAGCTGCGCCTGAACGCCGAGGGCATCGAGACCCGCACCGTTCTGGTCACAGACGACATCGCCAGCGCACCGCTGGAACAGATCGAGAAACGGCGCGGGATCGCCGGGGACCTGACGGTCTTCAAGGTCGCGGGCGCCGCCGCCGAGGCGGGCCTGGACCTGGATGAGGTGGAGCGGCTGGCGGTCAAGACCAACTACCGGACCCGTTCCCTCGGCGTTGCCTTCGACGGCTGCACCCTGCCCGGCGCCAGCGAACCGCTGTTCACCGTGCCGGCCGGGCAGATGTCGCTGGGTCTTGGCATCCACGGCGAGCCGGGGATTTCCGAACATCCCATGCCCACCGCCTCCGAACTGGCTGAGCTGCTGGTTTCCCGGCTGTTGGCGGACAAGCCCGAGGACGCCGGCACGCGCGTCGTGGCGATCGTCAACGGCCTCGGCACGGTCAAGTACGACGAGCTGTTCCTGCTCTTCGGGAAGATCGAAAAGCTGCTTGACGCCGCGGGCCTGACGGTCGTGGAGCCCGAGTGCGGGGAGCTGGTCACCAGCCTGGACATGTCCGGGCTCTCCCTGACCCTGCTGTGGCTTGATGATGAGCTCGAGCAGTACTGGGCAGCGCCGGCGGACACTCCGGCGTTCCGGAAGGGCAACCTCGCCCCGCGGGCGCGCCGGGAAGTCGCCGCAGCCGATGACGCGGCCGCTGAGGAATCCGAACAGGCCACGACGGCGGCGGCGGTCCTGGGCGGGCAGGCCGCGGCCGTGCTCGGGCAGGTGCGTGACGTCGTCGTCGAGCATGAAGCGGAACTGGGCGACCTGGATGCGATCGCCGGGGACGGTGACCACGGGATCGGGATGCGCCGCGGTGTGGACGCGGCGGTTGCCGCAGCAGAGCAGGCAGCGGCCACGTCCGGCGGTGCTTCGCCGGAGCGGGTGCTGGCCGCGGCCGGTGAGGCGTGGAGCGAACGGGCTGGCGGGACCTCCGGGGCATTGTGGGGTTCGGCGGTCATCGCGGCCGGGCATGCCCTGGGGAACCGGAACCACTACTCCCGCGAGGACGCCGCCGCGGCAGTCAGCGCCTTCAGCAATGCCATCACCGAACTCGGCAAGGCCGAACCCGGCGACAAAACCATGGTCGATGCCCTTCTGCCCTTCCGGGACGCCTTCCTAAACGCGCTCGAGGAAGGGAACTCCGTGGCCGGCGCCCTGACCGAGGCGGCCGCAGCAGCAACGCAAGCCGCCGACGCGACGGCCGAACTCCGCCCGCTCAAGGGCCGCGCCCGTCCGCTGGCCGAAAAGAGCCTGGGACACCCGGACCCCGGCGCGGTCTCCTTCGGACTGATCGCGACACGGATTTCAAAATACGTCGAGAGCACACATTCAGACGCTGCACCCACCGATACTGCATACACCGACGCCGGGCCCGCTGATGACGGGTCGGCGGAACAAGGAGCTAAAGCATGAGCACACAATCAGGCTGGCGCATCGTCGTCGGCAACGATGAGGCCGGAGTCGAATACAAGAACGCCCTCAAGGCATTCCTCGAAGCGGACCCGCGCGTCGCCTCGGTGGTGGACATCGGCGTTGCCGCCGACGACTCCACTGCCTACCCGCACCTCGCTGTCACCGCCGCCCGGAAAGTCGCCGAGGGCGAAGCCGACCGCGCGCTCCTGATCTGCGGAACGGGCCTCGGCGTTGCCATCGCAGCCAACAAGGTCCCCGGGATCCGGGCCGTTACCGCGCACGACAGCTACTCCGTGGAACGCTCCGTCCTGAGCAACAACGCCCAGGTCCTCACCATGGGCCAGCGCGTCATCGGCTTGGAACTCGCCAAAAAGCTCGTCGGCGAATGGTTGAACCACCGCTTCGATGAGAACTCCTCCTCCGCCGCCAAGGTGGATGCCATCTGCTCGTACGAACCCGAATACTCAAAGGCAGTCTGAACATGACCGAATCACCAGAAACCGCAGCCGCAGTCAACGCCGCCCGCAAGATCGCCGTCGTCGGCTCCGGTTACATGGGCGGCGGCATCGCCCAGGTCCTGGCCCTCGGCGGCGCCCGGGTCGCCCTGGCGGATGTCTCCGCCGAAGTTGCCCAGAAGAACTACGAGCGCCTCCTCACCGAGTCCGACCAGTTCGTGGCCGACGGCTTGTTCCCCGAAGGCGCCACCGACATCCTGCGGCAAAACCTCTGGGCCGCCAAGGACATTGAGGAGGCCGTGGCGGATGCGGACTTCATCGAGGAAGCAGTGCCCGAGGTCATCGCCATCAAGCACGAGACGCTGGCCCGCATCAGCGCTGCCGCCCGTCCCGACGCCATCATCGGCTCCAACACCTCCACGATCTCCATCGCGGACCTGTCCGAGCCGGTCAGCAACCCGGAACGCTTCCTGGGCGTGCACTTCTCCAACCCGTCCCCGTTCATTCCTGGCGTGGAGATCATCCCTCACGCCGGCACCTCGGCAGAGACCGTCGGTGCGGTCCGCGACCTGGTCCACGCGGCCAACAAGCAGACCGCCGTGGTCAAGGACGTCACCGGCTTCGTGCTCAACCGGCTGCAGTACGCGCTGTTCCACGAAGCCGCGCAGCTGGTGGAGCAGGACATTGCGACGGCGGAAGACATCGACACCCTGGTCCGCACGACCTTCGGCTTCCGGCTGCCGTTCTTCGGGCCCTTCGCCATCGCCGACATGGCCGGTCTGGACGTCTACAACTTCTGCTACAAGTCCCTCCAGACGGACTTCCCTGAGCGCTTCGCAACCCCGAAGATCCTCAGTGACCTGGTGGAAGCCGGCAAGCTGGGCACCAAGACCGGCAGCGGCTTCCTCAACGTCCCTGCTGAGCGCACCCCGGAACTGATCGCCTACCGCAACAAGGCCTACGTGGCCATGCAGAAGCTCATCGAGGACCTCGGTCCGGCCCCCATCAGCTGAGCCCCCAACTTTTCCTTCCCACTCCAGGAGCATCCATGAGCACTTTCCCCACTGAACGCACAGCCATCATCACCGGCGCCGTTTCCAAGCGAGGCATCGGCCGCGCCACCGCCAGCTACCTCGCGGCACAGGGCTGGAACATCGGCATCATCGATCTCGATGACGCGATGTGCAAGATCGCCGCCAAGGAGCTGGCCGCCGAGCACGGCGTCAAGGCCTTCGGCGCCGGCGCCAACGTAGCTGACGAGAGCTCGGTGCGTGCGGCCATCGACGCCATCGAGGCGGAACTGCCGCAGATCGTTGCGCTGGCCAACGTGGCAGGCGTGAGCTCACCGGTTCCCTACTTGGAGCTCGACGCAGCCGAATGGGACCGCGTATTGAACATCAACCTCAACGGTGTCCACTACGCCACCCGCCGCGTTGCAGAGTCCATGGTCAAGAACCGGATCGGGCGCATCGTGAACATTTCTTCTGTCTCCGCGCAGCGGGGCGGCGGCACGTTCTCCAAGACCCCGTATTCGGTTGCCAAGGCGGGCGTCATCGGCCTGACCCGGGCGACGGCCCGCGAGCTGGGCGAGTACGACATCACCGTCAACGCCATCTCACCGGGTCCCATCGACACCGACATCATGGGCGGCACCCTCAGCGAGGAACGCAAGGACGAACTCACCAAGGACCTCCTGGTCAACCGCGTTGGTTCCACCCGGGACATCGCAGCAGCCATCGCCTTCCTCATCAGCGAGGACGCCGGGTACATCTCCGGCCAGACGCTGAATGTGGATGGCGGACTCTACATGCACTAAGAAAGAGAAGCATTGTGGCCCCACGCAATCAGCCTCCGGCCGGCTCCGGCTTCGCATCCTGGAGCAAGGGCCGGAAGATTTATCTCGCCGTCGGGATCCTGGCCTGCGTGGCCGGGGTACTGATGATGGTCTTTTCACGCTAGGCAGTTTTTCCCGGCCGGATCCGGCCTGACCGGATCCGGCCTTTCTCCACGCAACTGATTCACCCCACTGAGTTACACCAATGATTGCTCGACGAGGAGTTTTTATGTCCGTAACAACATCCACCAAGGAGCTCCTGGACTCGCCGGTCCTTAAATCGGCGATTTCCAAGGCCTCCCGCCGGCTGATGCCCATGCTGGTGATCCTCTACGTGGTCGCCTTCTTGGACCGCACCAACGTCGGCTTCTCCGAAGCAGCCCTCGGCGTGGACAAGGGCATCAGTGCCGGAGCCTTCGCGCTGGGCGCCGGTATCTTCTTCATCGGCTACGCCCTGTTCGAAATCCCCAGCAACCTGCTCCTGACCAAGTTCGGCGCGAAGGTGTGGCTGGCCCGCATTGCTATCACCTGGGGCATCGTGTCCGCCTGCTTCGCGTTCGTCCAGGGCGAGACCTCCTTCATCATCCTGCGGTTCCTGCTGGGTGTCACCGAGGCCGGCCTGTTCCCGGGCGTCATCATGTTCCTGGCGGCGTGGTTCCCCAACAAGGTCCGCGTCAAGATGTTCGCCATCTTCTACCTGGCCCAGCCGTTCTCCCAGATGATGGGCGCGCCGCTGTCCGGCTGGCTGATCAACATCGGCGACCAGGTGCCCGGAGTCCAGGGCTGGCAGGTCATGTTCTTCGTCGAAGGCATGCTGGCCGTACTCGCCGGCATCGCGGCGTACTTCTTCCTCATCAACAGCCCGCAGGACGCCAAGTTCCTGAACAAGGACGAGAAGAACGCGCTCCTCGAGGTCATGGCGCTGGAAGACAACGTCAAGGAAGAGACCGGCCCGCGCGGTGTCCTTCCCGCCATGCGGAACGGCAAGGTCTGGTACTTCACCATCATCTACTTCTGCCTGCAGATCGCCGTTTACGGTGTCACCTTCTACCTGCCGCAGCAGGTGTCCCAGCTGACCGGCCAGAAGGTGGGCCTCGCCGTCGGCCTGATGGCAGCCATCCCGTGGTTCTTCGGCATCTTTGCCTGCTACTTCATCGGCAAGGCCGCCAACACCCTGGTCCGCCGCCGGGTCTGGGGCACCGGGCTGTTCATCTCCACCGGCCTCTGCATCTTCGGCTCCGCGTGGGCCGGCACCAACCACCTCCCGGCACTCGGCATCATCTTCATCACCCTTGCCGTGTGCAGCTTCCTCTCCATCGGCCCGATCGCATGGTCCTACCCGACGGCGTTCCTCACCGGAACGGCGGCAGCTGCGGGAATCGGCCTGATCAACTCGCTCGGAAACCTCGGCGGGTTCGTGGCGCCGATCCTCCGGACCACCGTCAACCAGATGGCGGCTGACCCCACCGGCTCTGCAGGCATCTTCGCCCTGGGCGTGCTCCCGTTCCTGGCGGCCGTCATGATGTATGCGACGAAGAGGTTCCACAACAAGGCCGACGAGCTGCTGGAGCACTAAGGCCTTCTGGCCCCGCACGGCAACTCGACCCAGCGAAAGCAGCAACAAAATGCAGCAGAGCCCAGCCAGCCAGACCTCCCGGCCGCCCATCCTGGTGGGCGTCAGCACCAAGATGTACCTGGGTTACCGGGACAGCCTGGACTGGCTGGAACGGCTGAGGCACGAAGTGGACACCCGTCCGGCCCTTGCGGCCGGGCGGGTTGTCCCGTTTGTCATCCCGTCCTTCCCGGTTCTGCCTGCGGCGGCGCAGCTTCTCGCTGGTTCCCAGGTGCTGCTCGGGGCGCAGAACTGCGGCTGGGCAGACGGACCCTGGACCGGTGAGGTGGCCCCGTCCATGCTCGCGGAACTTGGTGTCCGGCTCGTCGAGATTGGCCACGCCGAAAGGCGGAAGCACTTCAACGAAGACGATGCCACGGTTGCCCTCAAGGTCCGGGCCGCGGCCGACGCCGGGCTCACGCCGCTACTGTGCGTGGGGGAGTCCGACTCCGGCGAGCCGGCCGCGGCGGCCGAGTTTGTGTACCGTCAGATCGAATCGGCCGTCGACGGCGACTGGACCCTCGCCGGCCGGCTCACCATCGCCTATGAACCGGTCTGGGCCATTGGCGCGGCTGAGCCTGCCGGCGCCGAGTACGTGTCCGACGTCGTCAACCGGGTCCGGGCGCAGCTTGCCGCGGCCGGCGTGTCAGGGCTCCCGATTATCTACGGGGGTTCGGCCAAGCCTGGCCTCCTGCCCACACTCGACGGCGTCTCGGGCCTGTTCCTGGGGCGCTTCGCGCACGATCCCGCGAACTTCGGTGCGGTGCTGGATGAAGCACTGACCCTGGCCGGAGGCATCCGCCCGGCGGACGCTCCCAGCACCCCCTAGGCGGCGCCGCTCAGGAAGCGGCAGTCCGCTGACACAGGCCAATGAAACCGCCGAGCTGTTCCATCCCCTCCGGGTGCACAGGCAGGTAGTTGGTCAGTTCCGGGGCGCGGACGATCACCGCACGCCATTGCCCGCGGGAGACAGCCACGTTGATCCGGTTGCGCGACAGCAGGAACTCCATCCCGCGTGGAGCTTCGGCCACGGCCGAACAGGCCATCGACACGATCACCACCGCTGCCTCCTGGCCCTGGAACTTATCCACCGTCCCCACCCGAATCCCTGACAGGCCGGCCGCCTCAAGGGCGTCGCGGATTGTGTTGACCTGTGCGTTGTAGGCTGCCACCACCAGGACGTCGTCGGTTCCGAGTGGCCGGGAGCCCTGCTCGGTGTGCCATTGCAGCCCCAGGTGCCGGCGTACTTGGCGGACAACTTCCTGGGCCTCCTCCACCGAGGAGGTGATGTTTCCGCTGTGCTCGACCAGCACGGTTTCGATGCCCGCTGGAACCCCGTCAAGCCGCCTGAGATCCGCGGCGGGCGCGGACCGGAGCTGCCCTTCGTAGGACAGTTCGGACACGGCCCGGCACAGCTCGGACGTCATCCGCCACGAGTCGGCCAGGAAGTACCCGAATTCCGGGGGCAGCGTGGCGTGGCCGGCCGATATCCAGCCCAGGGCGGACTCATCCACCGGCTCGGGATGCGAGCCTTGGCTGACCTGAGGCAACTGCTGGGGATCGCCCAGCAGCAGCAGCCGGCTGCTGGCCTGTGCCACCGCCAGGGTGTTGGCCAGGGAGAACTGGCCGGCCTCGTCGATCACCAGCAGGTCCAGCGATCCGGCGGGAACATTGGCTCCCGTCATGGTCCATGCGGTGCCGCCAACGAGCGCCCCGCCGGGGGAGCCGAGGAGCCGCGCAACATCCTTCGCAGCACGCTGCTCCCAGGGCAGCGGATCCGAATGCTTCACCTCCTTGGCCACCATGGACGGATCGATTCCGGCGCTGGTCACGGCAGTCTTGAGCAGGTTCTCCACGACGGCGTGGGACTGGCCCACGACGCCGACCTTCCAGCCGCGGGCCACGAGCCGGGCGATGACGCGGGAACCCACATAGGTCTTGCCCGTGCCCGGAGGTCCCTGCACGGCCACGTAGGAGTGATCGAGGCCCAGGACAGCCTCCGCGATGGAGTCGATAAAGCGGTCCAGCCCCTCGCCGGGCTGCGGCAACGAACGCCCGGCGGTCAGCCGCGGCGGCAGCCGCCGGACGAGGTCCAGCGCGGGATGACGGGGAATCGACCGCAATCTAAGTCCAGCTGCCACCTTCTCAGCGAGGGACGCCAGTGACTCCTCGAGGCTCTTGGTCGCGAGCGGCTGGTCCTCCGTCAGGGCAATGGGGAGGGCATTGTGGGGTGGCACCTTACGGTGCAGCCGGTCCCGGATGATGACCGTGTCGCTGCCGTCCTCGTGTCCCAGCTCCAGTACTTCCGTCCCGAACCAACCATTGCGTCCGATTCCGTCTTTCCCTGTGCCCTCCAGCCCGGCAGGAAGCGGGCGGTCATACATCCGGAACCACTTGCTGCCCACGCGCAGATCCGAGCCCGGGCTGACGGTGCCGGTGAGTTTGACCCGGCGTTCGGGGAGCTTGGTGCCCTCCTGTTGCCACTCGTCCAGTATTTCGGCCGCTTCCACGAGAAAGACGTTCCGGTCCCGGACATGGGTGTCGGGGCCGTGTTCGCACCGGTCGAAGTGCGCCCACCAGAACGCCTTGCGCTCCCGGCGGTGATAGCTCACGGCCGCCGCCAAGATCGATACGGCCTTCCGGTCGTCCTCCGGCAGATCGCTCCCCGGCGCGGCGAACTCTGTCAGTGCGAGTTCGGCTGGGCTCAGGGCGACGGTGCCTTGGTCTTCCTGCCCGGGTTCCTCCGCAGTGCCGACGCCAGCATCAGCGCCGGCGCCGGCCGCAGCACCGGCGTCCAGGGAGGCATCAACGCCGGCGCCGCCGGCGGCGCCGGACTCAGCACCGGCGTCGCTGGCCTGGCCTCGCGGTGTGATCCCGCGGTCCTGCGCCAGGCCCAGGAGCCAGTTCCGGAGCTCGAGCGTGGACAGGCAGTCGTACTCGTTGTAGTCCGCGATCCCGTCGAGGATCTTGTCCGCTTCCTCGGGCCGGCCGTTATCCCGGGCTTCGCAGTAGTGGGCGTAAGCCACCACGGAAGCGCCCGCATCCTTTACATCTCCCGAGCGGAGGTTTTGCCCCATGTAGAGCGGCTCGAGTTTCTTGATGCTGTAGGAGTTTTCCGAGATGCGGATGCTGTTCCGCACTGTCTGGTACAGGTCCACGAGAAGCCCGTCACGAAGCCACTGGTCCACGGTGTCCTCGCCTGCGACGTGCATCACGGACAGCTTGCGCAAGGCAGTCTTCTCGTACGCGGCGTAGTGGTAGACGTGCATGTCCGGGTACTCCTGACGGCGCTTCTCCACGTAGGCGAGGAAGTCCAGGAAGGCTTGTTTTTCCGCTTCCCGGCTGTGCGCCCAGAACGGCTTGAACACGCCCGGGGCGCCGGCTTCGGCGGGTGCTTCGATGACGCCGAAAAGGTACTCCAGCCCCCAGACACCGGTGGCGCTTTCCTGCCAAAGCGGGTCGCCCTCGAAGTCGAAGAAGATGTCGCCCTTGCTTGGTGCCGGAATTTGTCCAGGGTGTTGTCTGGCAGGACGGCATACCGGAGCGAACGCTCCTCGCCGTCCTTGACGTACCGCACGCCGCCGTCGGCGCCGCCGGTCCCGCTCTGCATCCGGGCCTGCTCCTGCAGCCGCCGGAGGGCAGGACTCGCGTCCGGAAGGGTGGCTTGCGCCAGTTCCGTCACAGTGAAGATGCCGGCTTTGTGGAGCGCCTTGCGCTGCGCGGAGTTCATCCGGGCCACCAGGAGCAGGTCGTCGGTTGCCTTGACCATTTCCCGGCAATAGTCGCAGCGGCCGCAGGCGGTGATGCCCGCCGCGCCCCAGCTGACGGTGCCGGGCTGCGCCACGTGCCCGGCGGTAAGGGAGAGGAAGCGTTCCCGGCGTTCGCGGAACACCGGCAGGATGTCCGCTAGTTTGTGGTGGCTGCGGACGTAGTCGAATCCACCGCCGGGCAACGGCGCAGTGGCACCGAGGACGAGCGTCACGGCCGGGTCCGGCGTAATCCCGGCCTTCAGGAGCTGGTCCCCGTAGGCCGCGAGCTGCAGCAGGGCGGTCACCTTCGCGTGGCGGGCCAGCTTGGTGTCGAACACGGCGTAGCTGCCGTCATCCTGCCGGACCAGGAAGTCGGAGCGTCCGTGGAACTTGCCGTCAAAGAAGGCCGCCTGGAACACCACGTCCGCTCCCGAGCGCAGCGCTTCAACGGACTCGGAGTGCTTCGCGAGCAAGGTTGCGCGGTCCATGGTTTCGGCCGTGGCGACATCGTAGACGCCCCGTCCGGCCGCGGCATCCCACATCCCGAACTCCTTGACGAACGCGTCCAGGACCCTGCGCTCATGGACGTCGCCGAGCGTGGCGGCGTGCTTGAGCATCTCGTCGTCCTCGAAGGTGGCCTTCGGTGAGCGGCCGAGCTTCTCGTCGAGTTTCCGCAGAAGCTGGTATTCGCAGCTGGCCGCGATCACCAGGTCGCTCGCGGAGAAGACCAGATCCGGTGCTGCGCCCGGTACTTCCGGTTCGAGAAAAAACACTGTGCCCCCGTTGTCATTGCTTGGCCGTAGTGGCCCCGTATGGTGTGGCGCGGTCTTGTTTGGGCCCGCTGTTGTGGCCCGCCTGTTGTGGACCTGTAACCGGTGGTGACTGTCGCCGTCGATGTCTTCCTGCCAAGCTATCAAAGCCCTCTGACAATTCGCCCGGGCATCCTCTTGTGACGCCGGGCATTCCTTTCCGGCGCCGCGTGACAGCCGCCGGATGAACGGCATGGGGCAAAATAGCAGGGTGACCCAACACCCGCAGCGCCCCGCCACACCCGCTTCCACGCCGTCGTCGAAGGCAAGTTCCCCCCAGGCCCGGACCCCCACCAAGCAATCCGGCATCGGCGCACCGATCGAGACCCAACTTGCCGCCGAACTCGGAGTGCAGTCGTGGCAGGTCAAGGCTGCCGTGGACCTGCTCGACGCCGGCTCGACGGTGCCGTTCATCGCCCGGTACCGCAAGGAAGCCAC
Organism: Arthrobacter sp. B3I9; assembly: GCF_030816935.1. Lineage (NCBI taxonomy): Bacteria > Bacillati > Actinomycetota > Actinomycetes > Micrococcales > Micrococcaceae > Arthrobacter > Arthrobacter sp. B3I9. Next base: position 3,635,827 of record NZ_JAUSYO010000001.1, on the reverse strand, counting down.
CGGCACGCTGGACGATACCCAGCTCCGCGAGCTGGAAGAGCGGCTGCGCTACCTCCGCGAGCTCGAGGACCGCCGGCGTGCCGTCCTGGAAGCGATCGCAGCGCAGGGTGCGCTGACTCCGGAACTGCAGGCCGCCGTCGTCAGTGCCGACACGAAGTCCCGGCTGGAAGACATCTACCTGCCGTTCAAGACCAAACGCCGCACCAAGGCCCAGATCGCCCGTGAGGCCGGCCTGGAGCCCCTTGCGGATGCGCTGCTCAAGCGCCCGGAACTGGATCCGGAGCGCGAGGCGGCCAAGTACCTGAACGCGGAGCACGCCATCGCGGACGCGGCCGCCGCGCTCGCCGGTGCCCGCTCCATTCTGGTGGAGCGCGTCGCGCAGGATGCCGACCTTGCAGCGACGTTGCGGGAGCGGCTGTGGATGCAGGGCCGGATGGTGTCGCGCGTCAAGAAGGGCAAGGAGGCCGAGGGCCAGAAGTTCAAGGACTACTTCGAGTTCTCCCAGCAACCGTCGGGGATGCCCTCACACCGCGTCCTGGCGCTGCTGCGCGGGGAGAAGGACGGGGTGCTGGAGCTCGATCTTGCCGAAGCGGAGCCGGCCGACGACGCCGCCCTGGCCGCTGCCCGCGCCCGGTACGAAGCCGCCGTGGCCAGGTTCCTCGGGGTCGCCGACCGTGGCCGGCCCGCCGACGCCTGGTTGCTGCAGACCGCGCAACTGGCCTGGCGTTCGCGTGTGCTGGCACGGCTGACCGGGGATCTGCGCAGCCGGATGTTCGCCGCGGCCGAGGACGAGGCCGTGCGGGTGTTCGCGGCCAACCTGCGGGACGTGCTGCTCGCGGCGCCCGCCGGAAACCGCGCCACCCTGGGCCTGGACCCGGGGCTGCGGACCGGCGTGAAGGTGGCCGTGGTGGACGGCACTGGCAAGGTGGTCGCGACGGACACCGTCTACCCCCACGCCCCGGCCAGGAAATGGGACGAGGCGCTGCGAACACTCGTAATCCTCGCCCGGAAGCACGGCGTCGAACTCGTGGCCATCGGCAACGGGACGGCGTCGCGGGAGACGGACAAGCTCGCGGCCGAACTCCTCAAGCAGCTGGGCACGGAATCGGGCACCAAGCCGCAGAAGATTGTCGTGTCCGAGGCCGGGGCCTCGGTCTATTCGGCGTCAGCGCTCGCCGCCGCGGAACTGCCGGGCATGGATGTTTCCCTGCGCGGTGCGGTCTCGATCGCGCGGCGGCTCCAGGACCCGCTCGCCGAGCTCGTGAAGATCGAGCCGAAGTCGATCGGCGTCGGGCAGTACCAGCACGACGTCACGGCGGCCAAGCTGGACCGCAGCCTGGACGCGGTGGTCGAGGACTGCGTGAACGCGGTGGGCGTGGACGTCAACACCGCCTCGCCCGCACTGCTGAGCCGCGTGGCCGGCGTCGGGCCGCTCCTGAGCGAGAACATCGTGGCGTACCGGAACGAGCACGGTCCCTTCACCAGGCGAAGTGAACTCAAAAAAGTGCCGCGGCTGGGTGCCAAGGCGTTCGAGCAGTGCGCCGGCTTCCTGCGGATCACCGGGGGAGCGGAGCCCCTCGACGGGTCCAGTGTCCATCCGGAGTCATACCCGGTGGCCCGCAAAATCAAGGCCGCCGCGGGCAGCGGGGCCGGGACGTACTCGGCGCTGAACCCGCAGGACTTCGTGGACGGCTCCGTCGGGCTGCCGACGGTGCGGGACATCATCGCCGAGCTCGAGAAGCCAGGCCGGGACCCCCGTCCGGCCTTCGCGGCCGCGACGTTCTCCGAAGGCATCGAGAAGATCTCGGATCTGGTGCCCGGCATGGTGCTGGAAGGGACGGTGACCAACGTGGCGGCGTTCGGGGCGTTTGTCGACGTCGGCGTGCACCAGGACGGACTCATCCACGTGTCCGCGCTGGCGAACCGCTTCGTCTCAGACCCCCGCGAGGTGGTGAAGTCCGGGCAGGTCGTCCGGGTCAAGGTGCTGGAGGCGGATCCGGAACGGAAGCGCATCTCGCTGACGCTGAGGCTCGACGACGAACCGGCAGGTTCCGCGGGTGCCGCACCTAATTCCGGGGGCCGCGCCGCCGGGGGCAACGGAGGTGGGGGCCGCGCCGGTGCGCGGCAAGTGCAGTCCCAGCAGCCGCAGTCCGGGCAGCCGCAAGCGGCGAAGTCTCAGCCGCGGCAACCGAACACCCAAAAATCACCGGAAAGGCAGCCCCAGCCCCAGCGGCGGTCCACAAAGCCGGGAACCACGCCGTCGCCCGCTAACACGGCGATGGCCGAAGCACTCCGTCAGGCAGGACTGGCCAAGTAGCGCCCCGCCGGTCTTGGCGCCGGCCTCCTGCCGCTTACCGCGGCAGCGCCACCGTTCGGCGCACGCTTAGTACGTCTGCTGAGTATCTGGACCATGATTGCCGTAGGCAACGGCCCGGTTAGGCGCCTTTGCTGTGTCCTGGCACCGCTTTCGCTGACGAGCAAGGGGAACAATCATGGGCTGGTTGGACAGAGAACGAACCATTGCGCCGCCCGGATTCAACCGCTGGCTGGTCCCGCCTGCAGCGCTCGCCGTGCATCTGTGCATCGGCCAGGCGTACGCGACGAGTGTTTACAAGACGGCCTTGGTGAAACACTTCGGCGCCAGCCTCACGGAGATCGGTGTGATCTTTTCCATCGCGATCGTGATGCTGGGGCTCTCGGCGGCCATCATGGGGACCTGGGTGGACACGAATGGCCCGCGCAAGGCGATGTTCACCTCGGCAATGTTCTGGGCCAGCGGCTTCCTGATCGGCTCGCTCGGCATCTTCACGCACCAGCTGTGGCTCGTCTACCTCGGCTACGGCGTCGTGGGCGGGATCGGCCTGGGCATCGGCTACATCTCCCCGGTCTCCACACTGATCAAGTGGTTTCCGGACCGTCCCGGCCTCGCCACGGGCATGGCAATCATGGGGTTCGGCGGTGGAGCCTTGATCGCCAGCCCGGTCTCTACGGCCCTGCTCAAGATGTACGACCCCAACTCCGGCGCCCAGGGCTGGGTGGCCAGCGGCGACTCGGTCGGCAAGCTGTTCCTGACCCTCGCCGTCGTCTACCTGGCCTACATGCTGTTTGGCGCCCTCACCATCAGGGTACCGGCCGAAGGCTGGAGGCCCGCCGGCTTCGACCCCGCCAAGGTCAAGGCGGCCAAGCTGGTGACCACGGAAAACGTCTCCGCCAAGAACGCCGTGAAGACCAAGCAGTTCTGGCTCGTTTGGATCGCGCTGTTCTGCAACGTCACTGCAGGGATCGGGATTCTGGAGCAGGCCGCTCCCATGATTCAGGACTTCTTCCGCAAGTCCGACGGCGTATCACTCGTGAGCGCGACGGTTGCCGCGGGCTTCGTCGGGCTGCTCTCCATTGGCAACATGGCCGGCCGCTTTGCCTGGTCCGCCACCTCCGATATCACGGGCCGCAAGCGCATCTACATGCTTTACCTCGGAGTCGGAGCCGTGCTGTACGTTGTGCTGGCACTGGCCGGGTCGACCACCACTGTTCTCTACGTGGCCCTCGCATTCCTGATCATTTCCTTCTATGGCGGCGGCTTCGCGACAGTGCCGGCGTATCTGCGGGACCTTTTTGGCACCTTCCAGGTCGGCGCGATCCACGGCCGGCTGCTGACCGCCTGGTCTGCCGCCGGCGTCGCCGGACCGCTGATCGTCAACGCCATCCTGGACGCCCAGGGCAAGCCCGGCCAGCTGAACGCCGCGTCCTACCAGCCGGCGCTGCTCACCATGGTGGCGCTGCTGGTGATTGGCTTCGTGGCCAACCTGCTGGTGAAGCCTGTGGACACCAAGTTCCATGAACCCCGCCCCGGCCGTGCCCGTACCGACGAACCCGCTTTGGAGGCTTGAGATGAGTACAGCAAATACTTCAGCTGCTAAACAGTCCACCGGAAGACTCACCGTTGCCTGGGCCCTCGTCGGGGTGCCCCTTGCCTACGGCGTGTACGAGACCCTTACCCGGGTGACTGCGCTGTTCGGGTGACTGCGCTGTTCGGGTGAACGTTGCATTTGGAGGACCTCGGGTGGTCGCCGGCACGCGAATCTTGTGAGGACCACTGGCGGCTGGCTTTAGATGACCACGGGCAGTTGCCTTTATATACGGTTCAAATCAGCGACGACAGCTCCGGAAGGATACCCCACCCATTCGGATTGACCGTTGCGAAAGAGTTCGGAGGCGCGATGCATACACATGTATGCATCCTGATTCGTGGTCTTTCCGTGCGACAGGAGTGCTGCCAGTAATTCACGCCTATCCAGCCTGCGCTCGTCGCCGAGAGCATCGACAAGCACATACGTCCAACGGTGCGTCAGCCCGAATAGGCCCGACCGCTTATGCTCGACCACCCTGAAAAACTTCTCCTGATATGGCATGCGTATCACCCGAATTCGAGGTTGCAGATCCCGACTATAACGGGGCTAACCCTACACGTGCGAAAGTTTTCGGTCTCATGGAGGGCCGCTGGAATACCCGAGGAACCTCGCTTCTCGTTCATCCGTCAATCAGCGAGCAGTCGCCCATACGGATAGTCCACCCACTCGCCCGGAACGCCATCACCGGCCACTGCCTCCGCGCCGCGCATGACCGTCCGATAATCAGCTGGGTAACGGGCGCCCTCCAGCACATCATTGGGATTTACGTTGACTTGAACTTCGCCATCCCGGAATCGAACGTCGTAAGTAAAGTACGTTTTGCCAAATATCAGTGACCGGCGGTTCCTGGTTATCCTCGTTGCTCTTAGATGTATCGGCAATGTCTTTGTCATATGCTTTCCCACTTTGGAATTGGTCGTCAAGATCGATCAAGAAACTCTGGAACGCGCAAATCTGATATGAGTTTGGAAGTCTTGCGGATATACAGGATAACTGTCGACGGCCTTGCGTCCGAGCTGATAGAAGGATGAATCCAGATCACCGCCGATGAGCGCCAGTTGGCTGATGGTGGATCTTTGTAGGGCCGCGCCAACCGCGCGGCCGTTCGTGTGGCGCGTCCCGCAAGCTACGCGGACGGCCGACCGGAGCTGCTCAGGCCGTGACTACGCAGACGGCCGACCGGAGCTGCCTGGCCGTGACTATGCGGTGGCAGGCGGAGCGACGGGTTGGAAGTAGTGGTTGCGGCGGGGTCTTTGGCGGGGGTCGAGGTGTGGGGGTGGGATGAACCAGGGGATCCCGGCCTGGAGTTGGATGGTCCAGTGTTCTTTGTGGATGACGTGGTGGTGGGAGCAGAGCAGGGTTCCGTTGCTGACTGTTTGTTAGTCTGACCCCGATGAATACGCCGCGCTCCGCCGCAATCTACGCCCGTATTTCGTCGGATCATACGGGCGAGGTTTTAGGCGTCACCAGACAGCTCGAGGACTGCCGCAAGCTGGCTGCGGACCAAGGCTGGACCGTGGGTGATGAATATGTCGACAACGACGTGAGCAGCCTACAAGTCAAGCGCAGCGAAACTACGCCCGCAGTATCAGCGGCTGCTGGCTGACCTGGCCGACGGCCACCGCGACGCTGTGATCGTCTACAACCTGGACCGGCTGACACGGCAGCCGATGGAGTTGGAGGAGTTCACTCGTTTGTGTGCACGCGCCGGGGTGACTCAGGTGAAGTCCGTGACGGCTGACATAAATCTCGGCAATGATGACGGGTTGTTCATGGCGCGCATCCTCGCGGCGATCGCTTCCAAGGAGTCAGCGAGGAAATCCGAGAGGCTGAAGAGGAAGGCGCAGCAGCTGGCAGAGCAGGGGATGCCAAACGGGGGCAATTTGCGCCCATTCGGTTACAAAAGGGACCGCAGGACTGTCATTGAGTCCTAGTCGGAGATTCTGCGGCAGATCGTGGCCCGGGTTTCTGTCCGGGGAGTCGTCGCGGTCCATCTGTGTCTGGCTCAACGACCAAAACGTATCCACCAGCGCCGGTGGGCAGTGGCAAACTATGACGCTGAACGCGATGCTGAAATCTGCCAGGATCGCCGGGCTCAGGGAACGCAAGGGAACTGTCGTGGCGGAGGCCGTGTGGGACCCGATTACCACGCAGGATCAACGAGAGCGCATCCTGGCTCACTTCGCCACAAAGAAGCGCAACAATACGAGGGCCCCGCGCCGGTATGTTTTGTCCGGGCTTCTGCGGTGCGGCAAATGCGGCAACAAGCTCTATTCAGCGGTCCGTGTTGATACGCGCCGGTATGTTTGTGCTTCCGGGCCCGACCGGGGAGGTTGCGGCGTCATCACTGTTGTTGCGCCGCCGCTGGAAGAGTTCCTGTGCGATGCCGTCCTAATGCGTCTGGACACTCCTGCGATGTCCGACGCGCTTGCTGGCCGCAGGGCAGCGGACGAACAGCACAGCGCTCTCGTGGCCGACTTGGACGACGACGAGGAACAGATGAAGGTCCTCTCCCAGACGTGGGCGGCAAAGGAGATATCCGTCGGCGAATGGAAAGCCGCCCGTGAACCCATTGAAGCCCGCATCCGGACCCGAAGCCGTCAACTTGCCCACTTGTCCGGATCGAGCAGCCTGGACGGACTCATCGGACACGGCGAAGAACTCCGGGCGAGCTGGGAGACCTTGAATCTCGACCGACAGTCGGCGATTATCAAAGCCGTCCTTGACTACGCCACAATCCTCCCCGGAACCCCAGGGTCACGCTCGCTGGATCCGGCCCGCATTGAACCCGTCTGGCGGCTCTGAGGCCGCGGCGGTACTCCGGCCGCTGGCGCGTCCGTCCGTTCCGGGCGCGGCCCCCAGAAGGACACCGATACGGGCGGTAACGCTAGGATCAGTCACCCGAACGGGGACACCCTGCGCAGCGCAGCTAGCCTCTACCCATGCTGCGAGTCTTTGCCTATTGAGCATCATGCACCCCACTGCGCCCAGATGGCAGGAGCCCCGGCCCAGTCCTCAACATCCTCCGATGACCACTGAGTCACTGGAGGTGCGTTCAGATACTCGGAAGCCGCCTCACCTGGCACTGCTGGATGACCCGTACCTCACCTTTTGCGGAGTGGAGACTTCCTGGCCCTCACGGACGTGGTTCGCTCTGACCGGATGCAAGCGTTGCGCCAAGTCAGCACGGAAAAAGGGGATTGCGGCGATCACCGATGTAGACGGCGATATGTGCCTGATCTAGCGCCGAGTTATGTTGCTATTTCAAGTGAAGCGGCGGCTCCGCCGCCGTTCCTCGTTGAACACGCTCTGCGGGTTACTGGCGCTGCACAGCTGGGAACGATCGGCTCGTATGCTTGACGAATGAGCTCTGGACGACCGGAAATACGAGAAGGCATGAAGAGGCGAGTTCGCCAACGTTGCGGCTTCGGCTGCGTGATTTGCGGAATTCCCGTCTATCACTATGACCACATGGATGAGTACAACATTGTCCAAGAACATGCCGAGGCTAACCTGACGCTACTGTGCGGTTACCACCACGATCTTAAGTCGCGGGGCCAGTTGCCGGTCGAAGTGGTGCGGGCCAAGAACGCTAATCCGCACAACGTGGTTCAAAACAGCACCGCAACGCATTCCCTGTTCTACTTCGCCGACCATGCGGAAATTGTGGCCGGAGGAAACCGCGTTGTCGTCTCGAATCGGAGCGCTTCCGGGGTCAAAATTGACGGTGATAGTCTCGTTGACTTTGAGTTGGTTGAAGGCAACCTCATGCTCAACCTAGACTTTCGGGACCGAGACGGCGCACCCGTACTTACTGTGCGGCAAAATGAATTAGTACACTCCACGCACCTCTGGGACTACGAGTTCACTGGAAAGCAGCTGTCCATTCGGGAGAGAAAAGGGCAGATTTACCTGACGGTTGTCTTCGAGGCCGACAAGCAGCGCGTGGTGATCGAAAAGGGCCTTGTGTCTCACAATGGGGTCGACCTGCTAATCGATCCGCGTGGTCTTTGCATCCTGAATAACCTCATCCTTGTTTCGGGCAGTTCCATCGCAGGAATCGACACGGCCATTTCAGTCGGAGACGGTAGCGGCGGTAGTGGTCCTGCCGCTATGCATTTCGACATCGACCGTGGACCCTATGATCGAGGTGCTGCGATTGTGTGGGCGCGCAAAAGTATGGCTGAGGCCGCCAAACCGCTCCCAAAATATTTGCCGGGGAGCCACCCAAAGTTCTCTGGCAGCCTTAGCCCAGGCAAACCACTGACGTTGATGGCGATCTGCCTCCTGCCCTACCCTTGGGAGCGGTCATCACGTAGAGCCTGACCGGCTGTGTTTAAGCGCCGCAAGGACGCTAATGCTTACTCTCCCGTTGCCCCCACACGACCAAATTAGGGGGCACAATCACAAGTTGTCCCGTTGTCCGTGCCGGTGGTCCCGCCGCGGGACCAGTAGGTGATGTGGTGGGCCTCGCACCGGGGGCGGGGATGGTGCAGCCCTGGTCGCGGGCGGTGAGGGCTTTGCGGATGTGCGGGGGAAAGATCCGTGTGGTCCGGCCGATGTCCAGGATCCGGCCCTCGCTGCCGAGCAGGACGGGGAGGATGTCGGCGTCGCAGGCGATTTTCCGGGCGGTGGAGGCGGTGACGGGGCCGGTGAACAGCAGCGTCCCGGTGCCTTCCGTCCTCCCTGCGCCGGCGTCGGCGCCGTCTGGTGCCGCGCCGGGCCAGGAGGTCGCAATAGCCGATGGTGACCATGACCTGGGGGCGGAGTCCGCCGGTGGCGGGCAGGGACCCCGCGGCGAGGGCAACCTTGCAGCCGCCGACGAGGCCGTCGAGAAGCTTCTGCGCCTGGGACGTCCTCCATCCGTGCTGCGGTTTCCGGGTCGCAGACGTGCCGGACCCGGTCCAGTGCTGCGGTGATGATGCCCGCGGTCCGGGACGAGACCTCGGCTGAGGCGACCGCGGCGCCGAGTTCCTCACGGACAGGGGGCAGCAGCTCCTGGCCGCCGAACCGGGTGCGGGGCAGCAGGTCCCCGGCGAGGGCGAGCCGGCGCCGGGCCTCCGGGGCGCTGATCCGCAACCGGGCCCGCAGGAACTCGGTGGTGTTCTGGTACCCCGTCGTCCACCGCGTTCCCGGTATCCCTGCCGACCGTGGCGTTCCCGTCACCTGCGGCGTCCGAGTCACCCGAGGCAGCCCCGTCACGCACGGCGCCGCGGTCACTCGCGGCGTCCCGGTCGATCGCCGAACCTGTGCCGCCCGGTAAGGCCGTCATGTCTGCGGCCCGGATGCTGTCGTCCGGCGTTCCCATCGTGCTGTCGGCAACTGCAGAAGCACCCCGGCTCTGTGCAGCCGGGCTTCCGGCGGCAGGGGTGTCGCGCCAGCCGGTGGTCCAGCCGGTGGTTCCGGAGCCTGTGCCGGCCGTGGCTATGTCTTGTTTCCGTGTCCGGTCCACGGCGCCGGCCGCGAGGAGCTGCAGATACTCCGTGGCCCGGGACAGTTCCTCCACCTTGCCGGCGAAGTCGGACGCGGCCCCGAATCCCCAGGACGCCGCGTCAGCTACCGCCGTCGAGCTCGCGCTCCGGAGCAGCGCGAGGGCCTCGTCCACAGCCGAATCCACGGACCGGCTTCTGGCCTGGTCAGCGTCCGCAAGCGGGAGGAAATCCCTGACGGCTTCCATACCCACACGCTAATACTTGGCTCCGACATTTTTAGCGACGACCGATACGTTCAGGTCCCGGTTGCGCAGCCACCATCAAGCTGCTTTCACACTCGCCGATCGACAACGCGCGGCCGCCCGAACTGCGTGTGCACCCCTGGGGAAAACAGGACGGACTCCGGCGGCCCCGTGACGCTGATGCCGGTGGCGGCAACGAGCTGGTCCTCAAGCCGGGTCAGTCGCGCGCGATACAACGGCCACGCGCCGTGTGTGTTGGGGATGTACAGGGTTCGGTCCAAGAGGCGATTATGCAGGCCAAACCGGGCTGTGACGTGGACGGAGAGCGGGTCTGTGGCGCCGGCGTCGAGGTCAGGAATCACAGTGAAAGAGCTCCGGGCGCCGGCCCGGAACCGCCTCACGGTGTACCCGACGGAGTCCGAGGCATCGAGGGTGCACCCCGTCCGCGACCAAACATACGGGATTCCGGCCGCGCGCGCCGCCAGCACCACCGCCAACCGGGAAGCGTCCAGGCTCAGGAACACAACACCCCGCGTGCCGTCGGGTTCCCTGGAGTAGAGGCGGACATTGATCTCATTGAAGTTGCCGAGGTATGGGACGCCCGGCCCGCGACCCAGCCCTGCTCCGTGCATCCGGAAACCGATCAGCCCCACCCACGAGGACCCGTCAAATTCGTCTGCGATGACGCCCGAAGGCATATACGCCGCGGCGACGGCTTGAGGGATGCGCCAATGCAGGAATACGGCATCCAACCATCGTTGGTCCATGATGGCCGGGGACGGGAGCTCCGGGGCAGCCGGCCAGGGATCGCCGCCTACAGAGGGATCACGGCCTTTAGGCTGAAGCCTGCTCATTGCCTGAGCCTAACGTGACCCCACGACGCCCGAAAGGGGTCTTCAGCTCGCGGCTGCCGCCGTCGGGCGCTCGGGCTCCTTCTGCCAGGGCCAGCGTCCGGTGATCTCCAGCTCAAGCGAGAAGCTCAGGAACGTCCTGATGAGCACGATAATGGCCAGCACACCGACACTCTCAAACGTCGGGGTGACGGCAACGGTCCGGATGATGTCGGCCGCCACCAAGAGCTCGAGGCCCAACAGAATCGAGCGACCCAGCAGCTGGCGGTAGGAACGGTAGACGGAAAGCGGTTCGGATCCGGCCGGCATGCGCCGCGGCTGGAATCCGCGCAGAGCCAACACGAGTGACACGACGGCGCCGACCACCATAACCGTTACTCCGGCGAGGTCCATATAGCGGCCGACGTTCTCGATGAGGTGCTGAAAATCCATGGGTTCCTTTGAGATTTGGCCAGTGAGAGTGCAAGCGGGGGTAGCGCAAGCAGGCTAGGGATGACGCACGCCGACGCCGGCAAGGATGTCGCGGTAACCCTCACGGAAGCTCGGGTACTGGAACTCAAAACCGGTGCTTCTAAGCAGCGCATTGCAGCAGCGCTTGTTGCCGCCCCGTGCCGGCTCCCCGCCTGCCTTGGACCCGACGGCGTCCCCGCCCGCCTGGGCATCCACGCCAGCGGACGACGCCGGACGGGGGAGCCCCAGCTCGACCGACAGGAAGGTCAGCACCTCGCCCAGCTCCGCCGGGTCGTCATCCACTCCCAGGTACATGGGCGCGGGAACCGCGTCCATGGAGCACAGCTGGACGATTGCGGCAGCCGCGTCGTCGCGGTGGATGCGGTTGGTGTAGCGCGGTTCCGCCGGGATCACGGCTGTCCCGCTGCGCACTTGGTCGATCAGCCGGGTTCGGCCAGGGCCGTAAATGCCGCCGAGTCGCAGGGCGATAGGAGTCATACCTGCGCCGTGCAACCGCTCGAACAGCAATTCCTCCGCCTCACGCATGATGCGGCCAGAGAACCCGCCGGGTTCCGGCGTCGTGCTTTCATCGATCCAGCCACCGGCGGCGTCACCGTAGACGGCCGTGGAGGAGACGAACAGGACCCGGCCGACGCCGGCCTCGGACGCCAGTACGGCATCCAGCACATGGGACAGCCCGTCGACATACGCGGCCCGGTAGGCGTTCTCCGTGGGGGACTGCGCCGCGACGGCCACGACGACGGCGGAAGTGCCGGCCGGGATGGGCGGCAGGTTGCCAGCGCTCAAGTCAGCCGCTGCCCCTTCGATGGCGGGCGGAAGGTTAGCGGGCGAACGCCGCCAGCCCACCACACGGTGGCCCACGGCGGCAAAACGCAGCCCGGCCTCGGTGCCGAGATCGCCGCAGCCGGCCAGGAGAACAGTCATAGGACCCAGTCTGCCAGCTTTCCACGAGCCACCTGGACGCGGCTTGAGGGAATCTTGCATTGATCTTGTTTAGGGCAGAAGCATTGCCTTGAAGGACTCCGGGCATCGTTGGGAGGGTCAGCCAACGGGGCTGACTGCAGAACTACCTCGACCGGCCGACGATGGCCGGCACCATGAAAAGGATGTTCGATGGGTCTCAACCTCAAGTCCACGTCCAGCAAGGTCCTTGCCTCCGCCATCCTCCTGACCGCGGCCGCCGCTGTCGCAGGGCTGGGCACCTACGGCGACTTCACGTCCACGACAGTGGCGTCTGCCACCGTCAACGCGGGCACTGTAAAACTTCAGGCCGGCGACGGCCAGGTGACATTCTCTGCCGACGGAATGATCCCCGGGGACTCCATGCAACGCACCTTCAAGCTGTCCAACGACGGCAACACGGATCTGGCCAGCATCATCCTGACGTCCTCGGCGGCGGCGTCGCTCCTGACGACCGGGGAGAACGGGCTGACAATGGCGATCGACAGCTGCCCTGTCGAGTGGACTGCAAGTCCTGCGGGCAGCAATGTCTTCACGTGTGCTGCTCCCGTCGCCGTACTCAAGTCGCAAGCTGCCACCTTCAGTGGCGTCTCCCTGACACCCCTCGCATCCCTCAAAGCCAAGGCTGGAGACAACCTCCGGGTGACCCTTACTCTTCCAGGGCAGGCAGACGATAGGTACCAAGGTCTGCGGGCCACCATCGCCCTAAAGTTTGACGCGGTCCAACGCCTCGCGACCAGCAAGTAGTCTTTTTCAGAACTTCGGTCCAGCCCGGAGCCGGTTGGATTGGACCCTGGTTTGTTCGCACCGCTTATCCGTACCGGCTGTATCCGTACTTTTAACATCGGCAGGGGGAACTTTCTGTGACTACCGTCATCAATCCGAGTCCCAGGGATTCCCTCGGGCTCGGCTCGGTCAGCGACGCGCCCCGGGACCTGCCATTCGTGGCAGCTCCGCCCCGGCCGGCTCAGCCCCGGCCCGCCCCCAACCGGGGCCCACGGTCACGTCAAGCAGCCGGCGTGGACCCGAGGGTCGCCTCGAACTCCAGATGGCGCTCGGCGTCGAAGTTTGGAGTCGCGGCCGGGCGTACGGCTTTCACAGGTTTCCTGGTTTTGGCCGCCCTGCTGTTCTTCTTCCTCGCCATTGGGCCACGTGTCCTGAACTACCAGACCTCCACGATGCTCACCGGAAGCATGTCGCCGGGAATCAACCCGGGCGACGTCGTGGTCAGCGTGAAGACGCCCGTGTCGGAGCTAGAAGTTGGCGATGTCATTACCTACAGCATTCCGATTGATGATCGCCGGGTCGAAACCCACCGCATCACGAGCATCCAACGCAGCGATGCTGGCGTGACAACGGTGACCACGAAAGGTGACGCGAACCCTACGCCGGATCCGTGGGCTGCAGTGCTGGGCGAGGATTATGTGTACACCCAGGCCGGCGTCGTTCCCCACCTTGGCGACGTCATCAGGGCCTTGCGTCAGCCGTTGGTGCAACCGCTCATTATGTACGGCGGATCAGCACTGCTCGTCGTCGTACTTCTGACATCCATCTGGGGGAAGCCCGCCGACGCCGGCAGTTCGGCGCCCGCAAAAGCCGGCAGTTCTGCAACCACAAAAAACACAGGCACCGATTCGGATTGAGGGGGCTTGGCGCCCCCTTCCGCCGACCGTCAGTCGGTGGCAGCCAGAGAAGGCAACCTGAGGGACACGGTGGTTCCGCCGTCGGGGCTGGTTCTGACCTTCAAGTGGCCGCCGTGGGCGTCGGCGATCCGGACGCATGTCGCCAGCCCCAACCCGGAACCGGGAGGGTCGCTGTCGCGGTGTAAGCGCACCAGGGGCTCTGTGACGCGGGACTGTTCCTCCACCGGGATGCCCTTGCCGTTGTCCGTCACCTGCACTTCAACGTCCTCGCCGACGGCCTCGGCGGTGACCAGAATTCTCGGTGGGACGTCCGGGCGACGGTAGGCCACAGCGTTATGGATGAGGTTTTGCAGGAGCTCGCGCAGTTGGTCGGGATCGGCTTGCAGGACAAAGTCTGACACTTCAACTTCCGCCCCTGTCTCCTGCAGCGACGCGGCCAGATCCTCCTCCACCTCCCGGACCAAAGCAGCGAGTGACACTGGCTGGAGGCGGAGCGCCCCGCCGATGCGTGAAAAGGACAAGATGTCGTCCAGCATGGCCAGCATTCGGCGCGAGGTCCTGCCGATCACGCCGTACTCCGCGGCGTTCGGACCGCTGTGCAGCTCGCCAAGTTCAGTGAACCCGATGATGCTCGTCAGCGGGTTGCGCAAATCATGGCTGATGCGCCCGGCGAAGGATTCGAGCAGCTCGTTGCTCTTCCGTGCTTCCGCCAGGCTGCGGGCCAGCATGCGGGCGTGACGTTGGAGCTCAAGTACCTCCACGGCCTGCGACGCAATGATTTCCAGCGCGGTCTTCTTCTCCGGCGATAGCTGGCCGGGTGACGCCGAAGAGACACACAGCGACCCGAGCACGAAGCCGTCGGCAGTGCTGAGAGGAACTGATGCGTAGAACCGGACGGAGGCCAGCTGCCCGGTCACCAACGGATGGTCATGGAAAAGGGGATCCTGCGATGCGTCCGGCACCACTGTGGTTTCGCCGCTGAGAAAAACCCGGTCGCACATGGACAGCTCACGGGAGCAAACGCCCGGGTCAATCCCTACCGTGGCGATGTGGTGCTGCTCGTCGGGCGTGATGATGTTGATGGCCCCGTAGGGAACGCCGGTCATGGTGGTGGCAAGGATCAGCAATTTGCGGAGCTGCCCTACCGCATCCGGGACCTGTGCATCCGTTCCCGGGTCTGGCGCTTCCAGGCCCGGCAGTCCGTACTCCGCCAGTACTGACCGTCGCTCCTTACGGTCCTCAGCCTTTGCCGCGGAATGCGGCGACGCAGACAGTTACACCACCACTTCCGCGGGGGCCATCCGGTATCCGACGCCGCGTACTGTGCGGATAAACCGCGGTTCGCGGCCCTTGTCACCGAGTTTCCTGCGCAGGTTGCCGATGTGGACCTCCACGAGATGCTCGTCCATCGGCCATTCCGTGCCCCATACCTTGGTCAGGAGAGCCTTGCGGGTCCACACCCGCCGTGGCGCGCCGACGAGTGCCTCGAGAAGGTCAAACTCGGTGCGTGTCAGGACCAGTTCGACGCCGTCCAAGGAGGCGGAACGGCCCTCGGCTTCGACCACCAGGGGACCGTGCCGAACTACGCCGGTGGCATCGCTTTGCCGGCGGCCGAATCCAGCAACTAAGCCGGGTTCGGCCGGGGAGTTCCCCGGCGTCGTGGAGGCGACATCGTCCGCTCGGCGCCGAGGCAGCGCGGGGGCCTCAGAGGAGGAGTCGGTGTGGCGCGGGACATCGGTGGACCGGCGGAGCGGCGTTGCCGTGTCGCCAGCCACGTTGGCGGCGGCACGGGGCATGAAATCCGTTGCGCGGCGAAGAGGCGTAGGGCGTTGCGGCGTGGGACGGTGGCGGCGCAATACTGCTGTCACGCGAGCCTGGACGCCGCGGGGGCTGAACGGCTTGCTGATGAAATCATCGGCGCCGGTTTCCAGGCCCATCAATTCATCGATTTCATCTGACCTGGCCGTGATCATGAGGACGTAGGCGTCGGAGAATTTGCGCAAGCGGCGGCATACTTCCACGCCGTCCAAATCAGGAAGGTTGAGGTCCAAGGTCACCACGTCGGGGAGGTTGTTTTGGATGCTCAGAAGCGCTTCGGCGCCGGAGTCAGCCTCGAAAACTTCGAACCCTTGCATCTCGAGCGTCTTGCGAACCAGCAGACGAATGTCTGCATCGTCATCGACGACGACGGCGCGGAGCCGCCCCAGCGAACCAACCATAACCCCAGCTTCAAAGACGAACGAGACCTAGCGCCACAGGCACCCCACGTGCCCCTGTCCCACCAACCTCACGCGTCACAGTGGCTACAGGCTAACACGCTTTCTTGAGTGAACGTTGAGGCTTTCCCTAGCTTTGTCCTGAAGCGGAGATGCCAGAGTAAAAGCACGAAGATCAACCGCTGCGAAAGAAAGCGCGCCAGTGAACCTCGCCAAGGCCACTCCGGCAGCCCCCAAGGCCCCCTCCGCTCTTGTGATGCGGCTGCGGGGACCGTTGGCTGTTCTCGTCGCCGTGGCCCTGATGCTGGGCGTTCCTAGCCTGGCCAACGCCGCCTTCACATCCCGCACCACCGCGACAGTCAGCGCCGGAACCTACAAGATTCCCGCCCCGGCATCCATCAACGGGACATTGCAGTGCACGACGAACGGCCAGACGATGGGCGCGACAATCAAATTCACGGAATTCGCGAAAGTTGCCCGCGCGACGGGGTATACGGCGACACTGAAGGGTCCGGGCGGAGTTGCGACGATGCCGGTCGCGGCCGGGGCCACCATCCAGATGTCTGTCTCCGGCAGTGCGGGTACATACACGTTCAGCCTGGTGGCACGGGTAGGCTCCTGGACCGGCACGCCCTTGGAGCAATCCGTCACCTGTTGAGCGTCGGCGACCTCGCGGGCATTAGCTCGGCCCTGAACCTCGCCCGCCCCCGTGGGAGCCCCCGCCCCAGGCCTCCCCGTTACGGTGCGGGAACCGGGAAGAAGGTCCGCGGGTCCTGCAGCAGCGCCGGGTAATCAAAGGCCGAGCGGTCCACAATCTCGTCCACGTGGAAGGTGCGGGCGAACTGGCCGTCCACGGTGATCGGGCGGCCCAGGACCTTGCCCACGGCAAAGGAGCGTCCGCCGTCGACCGGGATGGCCACCAGGGAGTTGCCGGGAAGGGTGGTGAACGCCTCTTCCTGGTGCAGGCGTTTCCGGCTGGGCTTCTTGACGAGTTGCTTCGGCGGCAGCTTCCGCTGCTTGGCCGGGCGCCGCGAGCCTGAATCGGCATAGACGAACTGGTATTCATCGTCCGCGGCCGCCGCCTTGGTGCCCCCCACCGGAGGCAGGCTGATGGTTTTCAGCTGCTCAGGATCGGTGTCTCCGAGTGGAAGCCGCAGAACCCACATACGATCCCCGGCGGGTTCTTCGGGCAGCAGCTCCAGCCGGGGCTCCGGCCAGACGTAGTCCAGGTCCGCTTCTGTATCCGGGAACAAAGCGGAGTAGAAGTGCGGGTCCTTCGTGACCAGCTTGGAGCGGTGGCTCAAGTGGAAATCAGGGTCACCGAGCCAGTGTGGCATCGGAATTTTGGCGGCATAGTCCGGATGGGCTGCCTGGGGCGCGAACTCCATGATCTTGTCCCGCGTAGTGTCCTCGCCGCCCCGGGCCGTCCACTCGTCCACCATCGCCAGGCCGTAGAGGGTCAGCGCGGGCACATGTCCCATCCACATCCGGACAGCCGGGTGCGACTGCCAGCCATACTGCGGAATCACCAGCGCACGCAGGACTTGCAGGGCTTCAACGCGCTGCTTGCCGAGACGCGCGCGGTCCAAAACCGCCGCGCTCTGCTGGAAATCCGGGAAGGGGAGAAAAGTCTGCATCTCTCCAGTTTGGGGCCCCGGAGCGATTGCGCCAATTGCAGGCTTTGCTGGTGACTCTGTTCACATTTCGGAACCGGGCAGACAGGGGCGTCCGAGAGCGGATAAAATAACATGGACAAGCCCCGCCGCCCCGGAAGACACGCCATGAACACTGCAGTTTCGGCGCCGTTCGCGCCCAAGTACGGACAAATGCTCAGCCCCGAAGCGAACGGCATCCTGGTGCTGGAGGAATTCACGATCGATCCGGAAGCCGCACGCAAGGAGCAGCACCGGCTCCGGGCAGCCATGGCTTCGGTGGCCCTCACGATGCGCCGGCTGCTTGCGCTCCGTCTGTTCATCGCGGTGGTGGCGATCGCCAACCTGCCACTCTTCCTGCTCTCCAGCGGCTGGGAAATCTACGTCATCTCGTTGGCATTGGTGGTTGCGGTGCATGCTGCTGTGTCCTGGCTGAACCGCCACGAGCCGCGCATCAAGCAGCGCCGGATGCTTGAACTGCACTTGCACCGGGAGCAGAGTGCGAACTACCGCAAGGTCCGTGACGCCGTGAAGTACGTCATTGATGCGCCGGGGCGCATGAATGAGAACCTCTACCTTGAGCTTCTTGCCGCCAAGCGGGTGGCCCTCCACCTCGCCATGGGCACTGTTGCCCTCCTCGACACCAGCGACGACGCCGCCTGGAAGGTCCGGATCATCCGCGAGATACCGCGCGCCGCCTGATCTCGTCCTCACGACGCCGGAAGTTTTCAGACGCCCGAAGTCGTCAACCACGACGCCGGAGCTCTCCCCTTTGGGGGACTGCTCCGGCGTCGTGGTTTAAGGAGCGCCTCTAGCCGGACGGGCTACGCGGGAAGGTTCAGAACCTGGCCCGGGAACACCAGGTCCGGGTTGCTGATGGTGGCGGTGTTGGCGTCGGCCAGCTGCTGCCACCCTCCGGCGATGTTGAGCTTGGAGGCAACCTTGCTCAGGGTGTCGCCGCTCTGGACGGTGTACGTCTCGCCGCTCAGGGGGACGGCCGCAGCGTGGCGGGCTGCCGGGGCGGCGGCCTTGGGGGCCGCCTGAGGGGCAGTTGCCTGAGCCGCAGGGGCCTTGGCTGCGGGGGCCTTGGCCGCCGGAACCTGGGCCGGCGTCCGTGCTGCGGGAGCTGCCTGCGCGGCAGGGCTTCCGGACAAGCCGAGCTTTGCAGAGCAGGAGGGCCACGCCCCCCAGCCCTGGCTCGCCTGGACCCTCTGGGCGACGGCGATCTGCTGCTCGCGGCTGGCGTTGGCTGCGGATCCCGTACCGCCATAAGCCGCCCAGGTGCTGGGGCTGAACTGCAGCCCGCCCGCGTAGCCGTTTCCGGTGTTGATGGCCCAGTTGCCACTGCTTTCGCACTGGGCCAGGGAATCCCAGACGTCAGTAGCGGTGGAACCGGGGACTGCCGCGTTGGCCGATGCGGCGGAGAGCGCAACACCGGCGAGCGAGACCGCCGCGAAAGTGATGCCGCGGCGCGCTGCAGTGCTGTACGTGGATTTTTTCATGGTGACAGCTGCTCCTGAGGGCCACCGGCGCTCGGTCCGTCCCCGGACGTTGTCGCGCTACTGCCCGCCCCGTGACAAATAGAGGTCATTACGGTGTCCGCCGGTCGGGCAGTATCTGGTGGTGGCGGCACCGGGCACTTAATACCCGAGATCGGGCATGGACCTAAGGCTAAGGCAGGACGCCGCCGTTATCAAGTCGTGATATTAAGGCTGTTCTGCCGGACAATGAACATCGCGTTGTCAGTTGCTCAGCAGCGCGGCCAGATAAGGCGCCGTCCGGCTTGTTTTGGAACGGGCGACGGCGGCAGGGGTCCCGACGGCGACAATCTCACCCCCGGCATCGCCACCGGCAGGTCCCAGATCGATCACCCAGTCCGCCGCAGCCACCACATCCATCTCGTGCTCGACCACGATGACGGTGTTGCCCGCATCCACCAGGCGGTGAAGCTGGGCCATCAGCAGCTGGACGTCGGCCGGGTGCAGCCCCGTGGTGGGCTCGTCCAGCAGGTAGAGCGAGTGGCCGCGCTGGGCACGCTGCAGTTCGGTGGCGAGCTTGATGCGTTGGGCTTCGCCGCCGGAGAGTTCGGTTGCCGGCTGGCCGAGACGGAGGTAACCGAGTCCCACCTCGCGCAAGGTCTGCAGGCTTCGTGCGGCTGCGGGCACGCCCTCGAGGAAGTCCGCGGCAGCATTGACCGTCATGCCCAGCACGTCGGCCACGTTTTTGCCGCGGTAGGTCACCTCGAGGGTTTCCGGGTTGAAGCGCGAGCCATGGCATTCCGGGCAGGGGCCGTAACTGCCGGGCAGGAACAGCAGTTCGACGGCGACGAAGCCTTCACCCTGGCAGGTTTCGCAGCGCCCGCCAGCAACGTTGAAGGAGAAGCGGCCGGCACCGAAGCCTCGGGCCCTCGCCTCGTCCGTGGCCGCGAATTCCTTGCGTACTGCCTCGAAGAGGCCGGTGTAGGTGGCGAGGTTGGACCGCGGCGTTCGGCCGATCGGCTTCTGATCAACCCGGACAAGCCGGTCCAGCTGGTCCAGGCCGGATACCGGACCGACCGCCAGAGGCTCGGCGAGCTCGGCTGCGCCGGCTTCGAGCGCCGCCGCGTCGTCGTCGGCCAGCACGTCGTCGTCGTCGACCGTCGTTGCCGCCGCCCCTGCCGCGTCGGGCGTAACGCCGGACTCCGGATGAAGGCGCGCCCCGACGACTTCGGCAAGGACCTGGCTGACCAGCGTGGACTTTCCCGAGCCGGACACGCCGGTGACCGCCGTCAGCACACCGAGAGGGAATTCGGCGTCGAGCTCGCGCAGGTTATGGCGGGTGATACCGCGCAGCTCAAGCCAGCCGGCGGCTTTCCGGGGGCTGCTGCCCAACGGGCGGAACCCTGAAGACACGGCGCCATCCCGGTCGGCACCATCCGGGAACAGGAACGGCCGGGTCACGGACGCGTCCACGTCGGCCAGGCCGGCGACAGGTCCGCTGTAGAGCACTTCGCCGCCGCCCTCGCCGGCGCGGGGGCCCACGTCCACGAGCCAGTCGGCCCGCCGGACGATGTCCATGTTGTGCTCCACGACGAACACGGAGTTGCCGGAGGACTTGAGCTGGTCCAGGACCGCGAGGAGGGGCTCGGCGTCGGCCGGGTGCAGGCCAGCGGAGGGCTCGTCCAGCACATAGATGACGCCGAAAAGTCCGGAGCGGAGCTGGGTCGCGATCCGGAGCCGCTGCATTTCGCCGGGGGAGAGGGTGGGGGTGGACCGGCCCAACGCCAGGTAGCCGAGGCCGAGGTCCAGCAGGACGGTGACGCGTTGGAGCAGGTCGCGGGTGATGGCGACGGCCACCTCGTTGCCCTCGCCGGAGGACTGCTTGCGCGAGGCGGTCCCCGCGGCCGTCAGTTCGGTGGTGGGGCGGATGATCTCCGCCAGTTCGCTCATGGGGACGGCGTTGAGCTCGGCGATCGTCCTTCCGGCGAACGTCACGGCGAGCGCTGCCGGGGTAAGGCCGCTGCCGCCACACCGCGCGCACGGACCGGTTTCCATGAAGCGCAGCACACGCTCGCGCATGGTGTTGCTTTTGGAGTCGGCAAGGGTGTGGAGGACGTAGCTCCGGGCGCTCCAGAACCGGCCCTTGTACGGCTTGGCGACGCGGTCGCGCTGCGGCGTTACTTCCACCACGGGCTGTTCCTCGGTGAAGAGGATCCAGTCGCGCTCTTTCTTGGGCAGCTTCCGCCAGGGTGTGTCGACGTCGTACCCCAGATGGGTGAGGATGTCGCGCAGGTTCTTGCCCTGCCAGGCCCCGGGCCACGCCGCGATGGCGCCGTCGCGGATGCTGAGCGAGGTGTCCGGAACCAGGGACGCCTCGGAGACCGTGTGCGCGATGCCGAGCCCGTGGCACTCCGGACAGGCGCCCGCTGCGGTGTTGGGCGAGAATGCGTCCGAGTCCAGCGGGGCGGCGCCGTCCGGATAGCTGCCGGCGCGCGAGTAGAGCATGCGCAGCGAGTTGGACAGGGTGGTGAGCGTGCCGACGGTGGAACGCGAGCTCGGGGTACCCCGGCGCTGTTGGAGAGCGACGGCGGGAGGCAGCCCCGTGATGGCCTCCACCTTGGGATTGTGTCCCTGCTGGATGAGCCGGCGGGCGTAGGGCGCTACGGATTCGAAGTAGCGGCGCTGCGCCTCGGCGTAGATGGTGCCGAAGGCCAGGGACGACTTGCCGGAGCCGGACACCCCGGTGAACGCGACGATCGCGTCCCGGGGCACGTCCACGTCCACATTGCGCAGGTTGTTCTCCCGTGCGCCGCGGACGCGGACGAAGCCATCGCCGGTGGAATCGAGGGTCAAAGTCGCAAGATCGGAGGCACGCTGGTCAATAGGCATTGGTTCGACTCTAGCGGTGCACTCCAGCGGCGGGCATATCCTTACCGGATGGACACTTACGACGGCGGCCCTGAAGCCACGGGAACTGATGCGGCAGACACCGGCCCGGCGAGCGCCACGGCACTGGAACCGGAGGAGCTTCCCGAGGGCGTTGATGCCTTGCTGCCGGTGGCGGAACTGCACCTGCACATCGAAGGAACCCTGGAACCGGAGCTGATCTTCGCCCTCGCGGAACGCAACGGAATCCAGCTGCCGTACGCGGACCTGGAGGAGCTCCGCTCACGGTATGACTTCACGGACCTTCAGTCCTTCCTGGACCTCTATTACGCCAACATGGCGGTGCTGCAGACCGAGCAGGACTTCGCCGACATGACCCGGGCGTACCTTGCCCGGGCGGCGCTCGCCGGGGTACGGCATGCCGAAATCATGATGGACCCGCAGGCCCACCTGTCCCGCGGAGTGTCACTAGAAACCTGCGTCAACGGTGTGGCCTCGGTGCTAAAGAATTCCTTCGAAGAGTTCGGCATCTCCACCTTGCTCATTGCTGCGTTTTTGCGCGACCTGCCCGAGGAATCCGCCCTCGACGTGCTGGAACAGCTGCTCGCCCTGAACGCCCCCATCGCGGGAATCGGACTGGATTCGGCCGAGGTGGGCAATCCGCCGGAAAAGTTCGAGCGGCTTTTTGCCCGCGCCAAGGAAGCCGGGCTGCGGCGCACCGCGCACGCCGGCGAGGAGGGGCCGCCGTCGTACATCATCGATGCGCTGGTGCTTCTGGAGGTGGAACGGATCGACCACGGCATCCGGTGCATGGAGGATCCCGAGCTGGTGGAGCGGCTGGTGAACGACCTCACGCCGCTGACTGTGTGTCCGCTGTCCAATGTGCGGCTCCGGGCCGTGGACACGCTCGCGGACCATCCGTTGCCGGTGATGCTCGCGGCCGGGCTGAACGTGAGCGTGAACTCGGACGATCCGGCCTACTTCGGCGGGTACGTGGACGAGAACTTCGCAAAGCTGAAAACCGTGATCGGCCTGTCCGAGTTCGACTGCGTGCGCCTTGCGGCCAACTCGATCCGTTCCTCGTTCGCCAGCGAGGAACGGAAGGCCGAGCTGCTGGCAGAGCTGGCGGAATCAGGGCACTGAGCCCCCCGTTGCCCTATCAGTTTTGGTCGCTAAAACGAGGGCAAAAGCACCATGACTGATAGGGCAACGCGCAGGGCGGGGCTAGGGGCTGAACGCTTCAGCCGTCGATGGTTCCCATGTCCGGGTAACGGGCGCCCGCCGCAACCCCGGCAGGAGCCAGCTCGTCGAGGCGGCGGAGATCCTCAGCCGACAGCTCGACGTCGAGGGCACCTAGGTTTTCTGTCAGGCGTTCGCGCTTCTTTGTGCCTGGGATCGGGGCGATGTGCTCGCCCTGCGCCAGCAGCCAGGCAAGCGCCAGTTGCGCCGGCGTGCAGCTTTTCTGGTCCGCGAGCTCCTTGACCCGGTCCACGAGTTCGAGGTTCCGGGTGAAGTTCTCGCCCTGGAACCGGGGCGAATGACGCCGGAAATCGTCCGTCGCAAAGTCCTCGGGGCTGCGCAGTTGGCCGGTCAGGAAGCCCCGGCCGAGCGGGCTGTACGGGACGAAGCCGATGCCGAGTTCGGCCAGGACCGGAAAGATCTTGGTCTCGGGCTCCCGCTCCCACAGCGAGTATTCGGTTTGCAGGGCGGTGATCGGATGGACCGCATGGGCCCGGCGGACGGTCTCATCACCGGCCTCGGAGAGACCCAAATGCCGCACCTTTCCGGCCTGGACCAGCTCCGCCATCGCTCCCACCGTGTCCTCGATCGGGACGTTCTGGTCCACCCGGTGCTGGTAGTACAGGTCGATGTGGTCGACGCCCAGCCGTTGCAGGCTGGCATCACAGGCCCTCCGGACATAGTCGGGGGTGCCGTTGATGCCCACCCACGAGCCATCCAGGCGCCGTTCGTTCCCGAACTTGGTGGCGAGGACCACTTCGTCCCGCCGTCCGAAGATGGCACGGCCCACCAGTTCCTCGTTGGTGAAGGGGCCATACATGTCGGCCGTGTCCAGGAACGTGCCGCCGGCGTTGAGGAAGGCATGGATGGTGGCGACGGACTCGGATTCGTCGCCTTGGCCGTAGAACTCGCTCATGCCCATACAGCCCAAGCCAAGGGCAGAGACGGTGAGTGAACCGAGGGTGCGTGTTTGCATGGGGATCTCCTCAAGAAGAGCGGCGGGTCCCAGCACCCGCAGATGGGCGCGGAGCCGGAAGGGTCGACGTCGGGCAGACCGCTACTGTAATCCCATCGCTTCGGGCGCACAACGGCGGAGGGCTACGGCGCGAGGAGCGCTACAACTCAGAGTGCGTGCCTCGTTGTTGCACTGCAGGCGTGCGGGCGCTGCGGCTGATCCACCAGCGCGAGCATCAGTCCGATAGGTAAGGGCTTCCTCCTTAGCGGTGGAGCCGGTTCGATTCGGAAGGCAGTTCGGCGGCGTCGACGGCGGAGGCTAACGCGGAACGCCAGCCGTCCCGGTCCACGAGCACGGTGGCCAGCACGGCAAGAACAACAAACCCGAAGTAGAGCAACTCCGCGCGGCCGGCATCGACGCCGGAGAATCCGTAGGAACCCACGGTGAACGTGCCCTGGCTGTTGTGGAACAGCAGTGCCAGCAGCACGCTGCCCCCGGTGCGGTTGAACACCCACACGTAGAGGAACGTGATGGCAAACGTGGTGGGAATCCCGATCAGGCTGAGCTGACCGAAGAGGACCAGCGGGAGGTGCCACAGGGACACCAGCGCGCCAAGAACCGCCGCGGACTGCAGCGGCGACCACCGGGCCAGGAGCAGGGGTACGGCGTAGCCGCGGAAGCCGGGTTCCTCGCCCAGCGGGCCGTCCATGGATTCACCAGCCGAATGGCGAACACCGTGAGCAGCCCGGACCACGTGATGTCCGCCAGCCCCGGTGCCCCCGCGCCGAGGGCCATGTTCGCGAAGCCCGTGAGCAGCACCAGCAGTGCTGGGAGCAGCAGGGCCACGGCGTACCAGGCCCAGCCGACACGCCAGCGGATCAGCCTCCGTCCCCATGCACGGTACCCGGCCCTGCCTTCGGCGAGCCCGACAATAATCAGGGCCGCCGCGAGTGGGCCAATGGGCAGGAATTCGAAGCGCGGCAGGAGGCCGGCGGTATGGACGGGCCAGGACGACCAGGAAATGGCGAGCGCCAGGACAAAGAACGCCGGAAGGCGGTGTCGCTGCAGCCAGACCTTGAATCGAGGCATGCCGGCCTCCCGAGCAACAGGACGTGTAGTGATCATTTTGCGCTCGCCGGTGCACCGAATCCAGTGATCCGGGTAGTGACCGACGGCGGGAATCCCGCCGCGGCGGGAAAGCTACTGGCGAGTACAGCGGCGCTAATTGCGCAAGAACACCCCTTTGAACTGTCATAGTGGGTCACGACACACTGAGTTAACCGTTTCCACTCGCGAAAAGACACCATTCCTTGGCAAAATGCAGGTGGATCAATTGCTTCTAAGGAGACCCATGGGCGCGAACACCGCGGAAAACACCAACCTTCGGCTTAAGGCTGTGCTGGATGTCCTGGCAGAGGGGGTGTGGACGGGCGAAAAACTCAACGCCGGAGCCGTATTGGGCGAAGCGATCGAGCAGGTGCCGCTCAACGACCATGAGCGTGAGCTCCTGAGCGGTGGCATTCCCCGCGGACACAAGACGCTGACCACCGCCACCGCGAAGCTGGTCAAGGCCGGCTGGCTCGTCAAGGGCCGCTCTGGCTGGTCGATCACCGAGGACGGCCAGCGGGCCACCGTCGCGTTCGCCGAACCGGCTAAGTTCGCCGCGGCGCTCGAGTCCGGAACTCCGGTTCCGGCCGACACGCCCCTGCCGGCTGCTCCGGAGGGTAAGCCTGCGGTTAAGGCCGCTCCCGCTGAGGAACCGACGTCGAAGGCTGCCAAGGTGGCCGGCAAGGCCGCCAAGCTCATCGAGGGCGCTGTCGCCCCGGTCGCCAAGGCCGTGCAGAAGCGGACGGAAACGGAAAAGACGGCGGCCGCCGCCGAAGCTCCGGCTCCGGCCGAAGCGCCGGCCGCCGCGGTGGAGACTCCCGCCGTCAGCACGGAAACCATCAACCAGCCGGACGCCGTTGCGGTTGCCGGTGACTTCAACATCCTGCTGGGTGCCCCCGCCAACTGGGCCCCTCAGTACGACGAAGCGCAGATGGAACTGGATCTGGTGGACCAGCTGTGGAAGATCGCGGCGGATATTCCGGCCGGTTTCTACAGCTTCAAGATCGCCCTGAACCGCTCCTGGGATGAGAACTACGGCGCCTACGGGGAATTCGACGGGCCTAACCATGAGGTGCACCACGGCGGCGGCGTCCTCGTCATCCACTACGACCACCGGACGCACGACATCGTCTACCCGTAAGGCGGGAGCGGGCCCAGCTCGCGGCTGGCCACCCGGCGCCCGGCCACCTGGTTACCCAGCCACCCGGCCGTAGCCAATCCTCCTAAACTGGGCCCATGGACACCGTCGAGGTTGCGGGTCTGCGCATCGGGTACCAGCGAGCGGGCACCGGCCAGCCGCTGGTCCTGCTGCACGGCGCCTACGAGGACAGCCGCGTCTGGCGCCGCCAGTTGGAGGCGTTGTCGGACGAGTTCACCGTGGTGGCCTGGGACGCGCCCGGATGCGGCGCTTCGGCCGATCCTCCGCCGGATTTTTCCGGTGTGGATCTGGCGGAGGCGCTGGCCGGATTCCTGCGGCTCGCTGTGCCGGACCGGCCCCACCTCCTGGGGTTTTCCATGGGGTCGGGGATCGCCTTGGAGTTGTACCGGGCGCACCCGGACATCCCTTCGTCCCTGCTGCTGGTCTCGGCCTACGCCGGATGGGCCGGGTCGCTGCCTCCGGAAGAAGTCGAGCGGCGCTACGCCCAGGTTCTGGCCGAGCTCGAGCAGCCCCCGGAGCAATTCATTCCGGTCTGGCTGCCCACCCTGTTCACGCACCGAGCCGACCCGGCCGCGGTGCAAGAAAAAAGCGGGATCATGGCCGGCTCGCGGCCTATCGGCATGCGCGCCCTGTTGGGCGCCAACGGCCACGCCGATTACCGCGACGTTCTGCGAACCATCAAGGTGCCCTCGCTCGTGCTCTACGGCGCGGAAGATGTCAGGGCGCCGCAGAGCGTGGCCCTGGAGATGCACCGGCAGATTCCGGGCTCAACGCTGGTGATAATTCCCGACGTCGGCCACCAGGTTTTCGTTGAAGCGCCGGAGGCGTTCAACACCGAGGTGCGGCGGTTCCTGCGCGGTGTCGCCGCCGGGTGACGGGCAGGGCGCAGGGGTGGCCGGCATGGCGCGGCTAGCGCGGCGAAGCTTGGGGCCGCAGGCGCGTGGCTAGCGCGGCGAAGCTTGGGGCCGCAGGCGCGTGGCTAGCGCGGCGAAGCTTGGACCGCGGCGGCCGACTGACCGGCATGGACCGGCAGAAGGGGCCGAAGCTCTTCAGATCCGGGTCGGATCAGGGCTTGGCGGCACAGGTCCGGGATCAGGAATCGGAAGCGGCCCCGGCGCCGGGAAAGGCCCGGGAGCCGGGGACGGACCGGGCTCCGGGATCGGCGGCGGGGGCGTGACCGGTCCGGGCTCAGGGGGAAACGGGTCCCCGGGGCCGGGGTGCGGCGGCGTCGTGGGTCCGGGATCCGGCGGGAACGGGTC
This sequence comes from Arthrobacter sp. B3I9, assembly GCF_030816935.1. Lineage (NCBI taxonomy): Bacteria > Bacillati > Actinomycetota > Actinomycetes > Micrococcales > Micrococcaceae > Arthrobacter > Arthrobacter sp. B3I9. The sequence goes on along the minus strand of NZ_JAUSYO010000001.1, from coordinate 3,608,369 downwards.
CGGTTCGTGCGGCGGTGGAATAGTCATCTGCAGCTCCCTCCTAGGTGCCGGCGCAGTACCCGCGGAGGCCACGCCCAACGTCTGATTATCGAACAGTTGGCCGGAGCTGGGGAAGACCCCTCCTAGTTCTTGCTGGCGATGGTCTTGTCCCGGTCCTCAAAGACGTCCTCGCCCGGACCCGAGAAGGCGCGGGAACGCTGGATTGCCTCGATGGATCCGGTGAACAGCTGCGAATCCTGCGGGTCGGCCGGGTGCCGGGAGGGTACATCGGCGGCGGACAGCTTGCCCGGACGCCGAGCCCCGGCACCAGTTGGGGACGTGCCCGGGGTGCCGGCCGCCGCGGCGGAGGGCAGAGATTCGAGGCGTACGTGCGGGAGCGCGGTGGGGTGGTCCTGCTGCAGGAACAGCACGAGTTCTTCCCGGATGAGGCAGCGCAGGTCAAAGAGCGAGGCGCTGTCCGCGGCACTGACCAGGACACGGACGCGGACATATCCGGACGTCGCGTCGGTAATTTGCAGGATGCCCACCCGTTCGTCCCACAGCTCGGTGCCGGCCAGAACCCTCTTCAGCTCGGTGCGCATGGCCTCGACGGGGGCGCGCCAGTCGAGGTCGAACTCCACGGTGCCCATCACCTCGGACTGCCGGCGGGTCCAGTTCTCGAACGGCGTGGTGGTGAAGTAGGTCGAGGGGAGGATCAGGCGGCGGTCGTCCCAGATATGCACCACCACGTAGGTCAGGGTGATCTCTTCGATCCGGCCCCATTCCTTCTGCACCACCACGACGTCGTCTACCCGGATGGCGTCCGTGAAGGCGAGCTGGATGCCGGCAAACACGTTGACCAGGGACGTCTGCGCGGCGAGGCCGGCCACGATCGAGATGACACCGGCGGAGGCCAGCAGGCCGGCGCCTAGGGCCTGGATGGCCGGGAACGTCAGCATCATGCTGCCCAGCGCCACCACAGCAATCAACGCCACGCCGATGCGGCGCGCCAGGATGACCTGCGTGCGGAGCCGCCGCGCGCGGCGGTTGTCCGCTACATCCACCCGGTAGCGCGTCAGCACCATCAACTCGATGATGAGCAGCAATGCGATCGCCAGCCACGCCACCGAGGCGATCAGGGCGATGACGAGCAAATGGTCCACATTCCGGCGCCAAGGCACGTCCTCGGTGGTCACCGCCAGGGCGATCCGGACGCCGATCAGGCACAGCACCAGGCGCAAGGGCAACCGGGCAACGCGGGAGGTCTCCCGCAGCTCCGGCTTCGAGCGGTTGAGCTGCAGCACCACGCGGCGCACCAGCCAAGACAGGACAAGTCCGGCGACCACGGCGAGGGCCATCGCCAGGAACGGGATTGCGGGGGTCAAAAACTCTTGCATGACTTAAGCTCTAGCAAGCTTCCGCGGGCAACTGAAATCGGTGCGTGGACAATGTGGGAAGCATCACCCCATGGCCGTCCTGCGTAGCGAGCTTGCCGACGCCGCATCCTGCAAGGGGCCTGAAGACCCTGTTTTTCGGCCCCGGGGAAACGAGAATTGTCGAACAACTTGTATCCCGGGGGGAGGGGCACATGCGCCGCATTGGATCATTCTGCAGGGCTTTGTCTGCCTCGGTCTGCGCAGCTGCTTTGCTGGTGGCCTGCGCCCCTCAACAAACCGCGCCGGAAGCCACCGCGCCGCCGGCCACAGCCAGTTCAGCTTCCGCCACGCAAGGCACATCCGGAACAGCGACGCCGGCATCCCCCTCGGAACCGGCATCGGGGGACTGGAAGAACTACACGACGACGGACGGCCAGCTGGCGTTCAACTACCCGGCCGAGTGGACCGTCAGGGACCGGGCAGCAGAAGCCGCCCCGGGCGGTGTCTTTGTGGAGGTCCTCGCGGACACGGGGAAGTCGATCGCTACCCTGCGGACCAACATGGTGACCGGGGCTGAATGCACCGAAAAGTATCCGTATTCCCGCATCGACTCCGAGGACCTGCCCGCACTGGAACAGGCGGGTCAGACGCCACGCTTCGTTTTTGAGGGCCGGACCATTGCCTCCGCATCGGACCCGGCTCAGTCGAACCCGCTGGCTTACGGGATCACCTCGGCCCCGGAACCCTCGGGATCGACGGCCTGCCCCATCTTCCACTTCTTCACCTGGCCGCCCAGCGGCGCGATGTTCGGCGGCGCCTACAATCCCTTCGACACGACGCCCGGAAACCCGCCCAACGTGGATACTCCGCAGGCCTACACCGAGACCGCTGAGTACAAAGACCTCCGGAAGATGATTACCTCGCTCCGCCCGGCGGGGAAGTAGCCGTTGGGCCGAATGGTGGGCGTGCGCGGAGCAAGGATGGGGCGGAGGAGACCAGCCACCACTGCTGGCGCGGGCCTGTGCATCGTCTTGATGTTGGCGTCCTGCAGTTCGACGGCGGAGCCGGCACCGCCGGCATCGACACCACCCGCATCGTCGCCACCGGCGTCGTCAGCGGCAGCCGGCACCGCGGGGCCGTCCGCTTCGTCGTCGGGAACCAGCGGCGCAACGGCGACGACGCCGTCGTCGGGCTGGAAGACCTTCACGACGTCGGACGGCGGGCTGTCGTTCGACTATCCCTCCCGCTGGACCGTCAGGGACCCCGCGGGGGAGATGCCTCTCGAGGGGGAGTTCGTCGATGTGGTCAATGAGGCCGGCAAGCCGATGGCGAGCCTGCGGACCAACGTGGTGACGGGGGCTGACTGCACGGAGAGGTACCCGGCCGAAGTGTTCGACACGGTGCCGCTGCAGGCGCTGGCTGAGGGCGGCGGGGCCGATGCCCCGGTTCCCCGCTTCGTGTTCGAGGCCCGCGGAAGCGGCACGGCTCCGGTGGCGGCGCCGCCTACTATCGCCGGCTACGGGATCACCATGGTTCCGGAGGAGGCCGGAAGTACGGCATGCCCGATGTTCCACCTGTTCCTATGGCCACCGAGCGGTGCCTTGTTTGGGGCGGCGTACAACCCGGACAACAATGCGACGCCGGGCGACCCGTCCCTGCCGTACCTGGAGAAGGCGAGGCTTTACGCGTCGACGCCCGAGTACCAGGACATCCGGAAGATGATCACGTCGCTGCGGCCGGCGGGGAAGTAGCAGGCGGCTCGTTCGGTGAATCGTTCGGTGCCTTGCTCGGCGAATTGTTCGGTGACTCGTCCAGCGCCTCGAGGATGGCCAGGGCGTCGTTGGCCCAGGCGATGGTGGCCCGCGCGGAGTGTTCGCCGGCCGCCACGGTGATCAGCGCAAACGGCGTGTTGTCCCCAAGCTTGCCTTCAGCCAGTTCGGACCGGGCCGTTTCCATGGCCGCGAGCTGGGTTTCGGCCTGGTCACGTGCCTCGAGCACCAGCCGGCGGCATGCGTCCGGTCCGAGCTGCCGCCCGAAGAAGAGGCGCAGGAGCACGCCGTTCCGGGGTTTGTTCGGCTGGGGCGGTTCCGTGAGCAAGTCCCGGAGCCGGGCCGTGCCGGCCGGGGTGATGTCATATCTGGAGGAACGGCCCCCGGCTTGGTCCTGGCGCTGGACGAGCCCAGAGCGCTGGAGTTCGGCCAAGGCAGGGTAGATCTGGCCGAAGCTTTCGCTCCAGAAATGTCCCAGGGTGTTTTTGATTTCCTCCCGGAGCGCATAACCGGACATCGGCATGACGCTCAGGGCGCCCAGGACGGCAGTCTGCGTCTGGTCCGAACGTGTCATCGGTACTCCGGTTATATCTGGAAGATGGTAGGAGCGTTCGGCTGCCGAACGCTGAAGAGCCAAAGGATCCGCGATGGAAGCAGACACACGAGCACCCCTCCACTTGGCCGGCAGCGGCTCGGCCGTCCCGGCAGGAAAGGCGGCCGCAGCGCTCCTTCTCGGGCTCGCGGGATTCCAGGCCGCCCTTGCCCTGGGGGCGCCGTGGGGGGCAGCTTCCTATGGCGGTGGGAATCCGGGGGTCCTGCCGGATTCCTTCCGCACAACGAGCGCGGGAGCATCCGCCGTCTACGTGGTGCTGGCATCGGCCGCCGGAACATCCCTGGTTCCGCCGGTCCTCCGCCGGCGGGTCCTCTATGGGGCAGCCGGGCTCATGGTGATGGGGGCAGCGGTGAACCTGGCGTCCCCGTCCATCGTTGAACGGATGATCTGGACACCCGTCACGGCGGCGCTGGCTGTCCTCCTTTGGAGGGCAGCGAAAGCGAAGTGATTGCGTTCCAGCGTTCGTTCTGGCACCGTACAAGTTCCACCAGCTTGCTGGAACGCCAGGCACGGAAAGAGCGGCCATGGGCCCGTACGCTCGCAGCCCCAAAGAATCCTCCGCGGATTCTGCCTCCAACGACGCGGACCGTCAACCGGGAACGGTCCGCCAGCGGCCCGAGCGGCGTGGGCGGCCGCGGAGGGCCCTGCGCCGCGTCGCTATTGTCGTCCTGGCCGTACTCGGGCTGGTGCTGGCGTCGACGGCGGTCAATCTGCTGCTCGAAAGGTATGAGCGGGCCACTATCGCCCCGTACGGGGAACGGATGGACATCGCCGGCGGCGCCGTCAACGTGTACCGCAGTGGGGGCACCGGGCCGCCGATGGTGCTGCTCAGCGGGCTTGGTACGGCCGCGCCGGCGCTGGACTTCGCGCCCCTGATTCGGGAGCTGCCCGACTTCAACGTGATCGTCGTCGAGGGGTTTGGATATGGCTACAGTGACCTCACTGCCAGCGAGCGGACCAACCAGGACATCAGCACCGAACTCCACGAGGTCCTCACCAATCTCAACATCGCAAGGCCGTATCTACTGGCGGGGCACTCGATCGCCGGTTTCTACATGCTGGACTACGTCAACCGGTACCCTTCGGAGGTCTCAGCCGTAATCGGGATTGACCCCACCGTGCCCAAGGCAACGGAAGGCCCGGTGGAGCTGCCACTGCAGGGGCCGGGGTGGCTGCGGATGCTCTCGGTCACGGGGGTGGCCCGCGCGGTAGTGGCCGTGGCTCCGGGGTTGGCCGAGCCGGACGGAAACGCATACACGGCCGACGAACGGGAGCGGATACGCCTCATGACGAGCTGGAACCTGGGCAACCAGGCCGTGGAAGACGAGACGGCGCGGATCGGAAACAACGCTTCGGCTCTCCGGGGCGTCCGCTACCCGGACGGGCTGCCGGTACTGGCCTTTGTGTCCGGCGCCGGGGAATCGGAGGAGCCCGCCAAGGCCGCCACGCTCGAGGAGCTGCTGAAGAATGTCCAGCGCCACGAGATCGTTCCGCTTGCCGGTGGCCACTACCTGCACTGGACCCAGGCAAAGCCGATGGCCGAGAAGATCCGGGAGTTCCTGGCCGTCACTGGCCGGACGATTCGTTAGCCGGAAGCGTCACTAACGGGACGCGTCGCTAGCCGGACGCCTCGCCACCCGGCTGCGGTGCGGCTGGGGAGGCCTGCCGCGAGCCGGCCCGGAGCGCAGTGCGGATATTGACCTTCGAGGTGTAGGAGATCGAGCCGTACTGGAAGAGCCGCACGGCGAGGCGGAGCATGACGGCGGCCCCGACGAACAGGATCACGATCACGATTCCAGCTTCGAGCGGGTTCAGGGAACCGAAACCGTTGCGCAGCAGCGCGGTGACCGGGGCGGAGAAGGGGAAGTAGGTGAAGACCTGCACGATCATGGAGTGCGGGTCGGAGACCACCAGGGCCACCGCGTAGAACGGTATGAAGATCAGCGCCATCATGACGCCCAGGACGTTCCCGGCTTCCTTGGCGGTCGGCATGACGGCGCCGATGGCCACCAGCGTGGTGGTGAACAAGGCAAAGCCGCCCACCAGGATCAGGAAGCCCACGGCCATCCGGATCGGGTCGAAGATCAGTGGTGGCAGGGCCAGCGTGGCCGGGGTCAGCTGGTCGGGCAGGAGCAGCCAACCGATGAGGACCGGGGAGAGGAACACGATCATCTGGACCAGCCCTATCGCGAACAGCGCGACCACTTTGCCCGCGATCAGCGTGGTCGGTTTGAGCGTGGTCAGGATCATCTCCGTCACGCGGTTTTCCTTCTCCTCCAGGGTGGAATTGAGCATTTGACCGGCCAGCAGAACGATGAGCCCGTAGAAGATGACGAGGAAAACCAGAGGCGGAATGACGGAGCCCAGCCCGCCGGATTCCTGCGTCCCGTCGTAGGTGACGGTTTCGATTGTGGCTTTGCCCCCGGCCAGGGTGGACAGCTCGGCTGAGCCGATTTTCTGTTCGACGGCGCGGGTCAGCATGGCCTGTGCGACGGCGGCATACTTGCCGTTCTCAAAGATCCCCTTGTCCGCGCCGTAGACACGGATCACGTCCGTGTCCGGGCGGGCCGGGAAATCGAAGTAGGCCTCCAGCGTCCCTGCCTGCACGCCCTGCAGACCGGCGTCGGGCGTCTCGGCGGGCCGGGCGCCGAAGAGGGCAGCTTCTTCGGCGGTGATCAGGCCGGAGGCATCGGTGTAGGCGATGCTGAACTGGGCCGATTTCTGGGCCTCCGAGGCGGTGTCGGTGGTGGTGTTGCTCAGGTAGATCAAGCCGAACACCACTGCCATGATGACGGGCACGGACAGCGTGCCGATCCAGAACCGCCGCTTGGTCACGGTGCGGACGAACTCGAAGCCGATGACCGTTCCGAGATTATGCTGGGCCACGGACGCTACACCCCTTCCCCTGCCCGCGCGGGAAGCCCGGCCGGAGCGGCTGTTGGGGACGGGCCGGGGCTGTTCTGGTCGCCGTAGACGCGGATGAAGATGTCCTCAAGCGAAACCTTGGTGGTGGTGAAACTGCGCACCCGGACGCCGGCGTCGACGAGGTTTTTGAGGATGGCCGCCTCGTCGGTGGCGTCTGTGATGCTCAGTTCGGCATAGTTGGTTTCCTCGAGCACGGCATCGTAATGGGGCGAGCGGGGGATCACGCCGCTGTACCTGAGCCTGATCATCCTGCCGCCGTACTTGTTCTGCACTTCGTCGATGGTCCCGTAGGCCTCGGCCGTGCCGTCCTTGAGCAGGATGACGCGGTCGCAGAGTCGCTCCACCTCTTCCATCTGGTGGGTGACCATCACCACGGTGGCGCCGGCCTGTTTCTGCTCAGCGATGATCTCGATCAACAGGCGCCGGTTGACGGGGTCGAACCCCTTCGTCGGCTCGTCGAGGATGAGGAGTTCGGGCCGGTTCATGATGGTGACGCCGAGCTGGACCTTTTGCTGCTGGCCGCTGGAGAGCTTGTCCAGCAGGGAACCGGCTTTGTCCGCCAGGGCGACCCGCTCGAGGTACTCGAGGGACCAGCGCCGGGCGGCGCGCTTTTCCACTCCTTTGAGCCGGCCGAAGTAGGTCATGATGTCGATGACCTTTTCCTTTTTGTACAGCCCGCGTTCCTCCGGGAGGTAGCCCAGCCTGTCGCCGTGCTCGGGCTTGAACCCGCGTCCGTTGATGTGGAGGATGCCTGCGGTGGGCTCGTAGATTCCCAGGAGCGCCCGGATCGTCGTCGTCTTCCCTGAACCGTTGCTGCCCAAGAAGCCGAAGGTTTCGCCGGCGTGAACGTCGAAGGACAGGTCGCGGATCACCGTGGTGTTCCCGAAGTCCATTCGGAAGCCGCTGATGTGGACCCGCGGTTCGCCCATGGCTGCTCCCGCCTATGCCGGACCGCCCTGCAGCCCGGGCGCTTACTTTATCCGCCGGGCTGGACCGCGGGCCCGGGGCTTGGTCGGGCTCCTGCCGGGAGCCGGCTGGTTCCCGGCAGGAGACCTTACGTCTGGACGGCGGCGTCTAGACGGCGGGGAAATGCCTGTGACTGCGGTGCGAGGGGCTGGGCACGCCCGGCCTGATCCGACCGGTACCGCCCCATGCGTTGGACCGGGTCTCTTTGATCAGGCCGGTGCCCGCGCACTCGCGCACGGCCATGATGCCGTCCGCTGCCGCGCGTTTGTCGGCGTACGGCTTGGAAACAGCCAACACCGTTCCGTCCGCTCCGAGCAGCCGGAACCGGACGTTGGACTCTGAGTCTGTGAATAGTTCGAATTGTCCTGCCATTTTTCTGTCCTTTCGGGCAATTACCGCGGGCAGGTGAGGCACTTCGTCTGTGCTGATGCCGTTTTGCTCGACAGGTCCCGCAGTGCTGACAAGCCTGCCTTGGGGGTAATGGCCGGGTAAGGGGCGAAAGTCCCGATGTCCCGCCGCCGCAGCGCGCTAGATTGGAGGGCATGGCAGATTTTCGGGCCGACGATTCCGGTGAGCGTGTGCGGCTGACGGCCAAGGCAGAAGGCGCCGTCCAGGCCGTCGGCTTCCGGTACTGGACGGTGCGCAAGGCGGAGGAGCTGGGGCTGACGGGCACCGTCCGGAACAACGACGACGGGTCGGTCGGCATTGTGGCGGAGGGACCGCAGCCCGCGGTACTCGAGTTCCGTCGCTGGCTGCGCTCCCCGGAAGCGCCCGGACGTGTGGCCAATGTCGAGGAACAGGTCACCGCGGCCACCGGGGAGTTTAACGACTTCGACGTCGTGTACTAAGCCGAGCGGCCCGGCTCGGTTCCCCCGTTAGGCCCAGCGGCCCGGCTTATATTTCTTCGTTAGGCCGAGCGGCCCGGCTCGGTTCTCCGCGGCGGCTCAGTCCCGTGCCCGGGTGAGCAGCCCGTGCTCTACGACGGCGGTCCGGGACAAGGTCTTGTAGCCCTCCTGCTCGAAGAGCACGGTAATGACATCGTCCTCGTGCCGCATCACCAGGCCCGGACCCCACTCCTTGTGGACCACCCCGGACTGCAGCGGGAAAAGCTCGGCGCCGTCGTCGGAGCCGGCATCTGAGGCGGTGTCGCCGTCGTCCGGGCTGGCGGGGGAGGCAGCGGCGTTGGTGCAGCTGTCGCAGTTGCCGCAGCCTTCGGGAAGGTCCTCGCCGAAGTAGCCGAGCAGGTACTGCCGGCGGCAGCTGTCGGTCTCGGCGTAGCCGCGCACCATTTCAATCCGGGAGTGGTCCATCCGCTGCCGGGCTTCGGCGAGTTCCACCGCTGCCGCCACCACCTTAGGCAGCTTCGCGCCGGCGTCGAGCTTCACGCCCCGCTTTCCTACTTTGACTTTCCGCGTCTCCTGGAGCTGGTTCAGCAAGCCGGTTAGCCTCCGCGGCGAAAAGCCGGTCGCCTCCGCCAGGGCGGACTTGGCCAGCGGGCCGTCGGCGCTGCGGAGGGCGGTAAGGACAGCCAGCAGCGCGTCCTCGTCCGCGTTGTGGGTGCCGAAGAACCGGCGCAGGCCGAGGTCCTCGGACCGGTAGTGCAGTTCAGCGAGGGCGGGTTCGCCGTCCCGGCCGGCGCGGCCGATTTCCTGGTAGTAGCTGTCCAGCGACTCAGTGATGTCGGCATGGACCACAAAGCGGACGTTGGGCTTGTCGATGCCCATGCCGAACGCCGTGGTCGCGACCACCACGTCCAGCTGGTCGTCCATGAAGAGCCCGTAGACGCGCTCGCGGTCCTCCTTGCTTCGGCCCGCGTGATAAGCCTCGGCACGCAAGCCCTTCTTGACCAGCTTCTCCGCGTACTTCTCCGTGTCCTTGCGTTTAGCGGCGTAGACAAGCCCGGGTCCGGCGAGCCCTGTTACGGAGCCGGTGGCCAGCTCTGTGACCCGCTCGACGACGGCACGGCGCTTCGCCTTGTCTTCCTGGTGGCGGATCACCTCGAGCCGGATTTTGGGCCGGTCGAAGCCATGGACCAGGACCAGCGGGTCCTTCATCTTCAACCGCTCCCGGATCTCCTCCCGGACGGGCCGGGCGGCAGTTGCGGTGAGGGCTGCCACCGGAGGGTTGCCAAGCCGGCTGCGGACCGCGCCCAGCCCGAGGTAGTCGGGCCTGAAGTCGTGGCCCCAGGAGGACACGCAGTGCGCCTCGTCCACGACGAACAGCGCGACGTTCAAGGCCGCGAGGCGGTCCACGGTGGCGTCCTTGGCCAGTTGCTCCGGGGCGAGGAAGAGGAAGGTAGCTTTTCCGGTCTCTGCGGACTGCCAGGCTTCCTCCAGCTCAGAAGCACTGTGATTGGAGTTGACCACCACCGCGGTCTGCGGACCGAGGCGGGTGTTCAGGCTGTCCACCTGGTCTTCCTGCAGGGCGATCAAGGGGGAAACCACGACGGCGATACCCGGCCGGTCAGCGTCGGCCTCCCGTTGGCGGATGGCCACGGCGGCGACCTGGTAGACGGCGGACTTGCCGTAGCCGGTGGGCATGACTGCAAGGACGTCGCGGCCCGCTGCGAGCGCGGCCATTCCGGTCAGTTGTCCGCTGCGCAGGTGCGGCAGATCAAAGGTTTCCGCGGCAAGCCGGCGCAGTTCGGCGGCTGTTTGCTGGGCCTCTGTGCCGGTGGGCGGGGCGGTTGCAGGAGAGTTGGCGGCGGGGTCTTCAAGGGCCTTGGTCATGGCGGTGCTCCGGTGGGACGATCCGTTGGCCGTTGGCTTCAGCCGTGCCACCAGCCTAACCCGTTCCCTTCGTCAGTGCCGCTGGGGTGCACCGTCCGGGGCCAAGGGCACTCGGCACAACCGGTGATTCTAGGTACGGTGGGGCCATGCAAAAGATATCGATCGAGGCCCTGGCCCGACAGCAGATCGCGGCAGCGGTGGCGGCGCCGAGCGGCCGGGCCAGTGACACGGTATTCGGCGGCCATGAGAAAGTGCTCCGGCAGACCGTCATGGCGTTCCGGGCGGGCACCCAGTTGAGCGAGCACCTGAACCCCGGTGAAGCCACGGTGTTCGTGCTCCATGGCTGCGTACGCCTGCAGGCAGGCAACGAGTCCTGGCAGGGGAAGGCCGGTGATCTCCTGATCGTGCCGGACGGTCTGCACAGCCTGGAGGCGGAAGAGGATTCTGCCATCCTGATGACGGTGGCGAAGACGGACCGCTAAGGGCCGGCTTGCGGCTCGCCAGCGCGCGGGCGTCGACCTTTCTGTCGTCGCTTGCGTCGAGCCGGGCTCAGACTCGGGTAAGGCGCCAGGCGTCACGGGAGGCAGCCTTTCGGCCGGCGTGGGGAGGACATCCGCGGTTTTCCGGGGGCTCCCAGGCGCCGCGTGGCCCAAAGCCTGCGCCGCATGACGCGCCCATGGGCGTCCGCCGGCTGACACCGAGTTCTGATCGGCACCCGTCGTGCGACAGACTGTTGCCGTGAGCAACTCTCCCCGGACCGGCCTCGCCGTCGCAGGCCTCAGCCTTGGCACGGCGCTGAACCCGCTGAACTCGTCCATGATCGCCGTCGCCCTTGTGGTGCTGCGCGCGGACTTCGGGCTCACGTCGCCGCGGTCACCTGGGTGATCACGTCGTTCTACCTGACCTCTGCCGCGGGCCAGCCGGTGATGGGCCGGTTGGCGGACCGGTTCGGGCCGCGCCGCCTGTTCATGCTGGGGATGGCAGTGGTTGCCGTGACCTGCGCCGTGGCACCGTTCGCGCCGAACTTCGCGCTGCTGTGCGTGGCGCGGGCGTTCATGGCACTCGGGACCGCGACGGCGTATCCCAGTGCCGTTGTTCTGGTGGGGCCGCTGGCCCGGCTGGCCGAGGTGCAGTCCAGTCGTCCGCTGGGCCGGATCCAGATGGCCAACACCTCAGCGGCGGCCGTCGGACCGGTGGTCGGCGGGCTTCTGGTGAGCCTGGTCGGCTGGCAGGCCCTGTTCCTGATCAACGTTCCTCTCGCGCTCGCGGCCATTCTCCTGGTCCGGCGGTTCGCCCCGGCGGATGAGGAACGTGAACGCGGCAAGGTCTCCGAGCTGCTGCGGGACTCCGACATACCGGGAATCCTCGCCTTCTTGGCGGCCATGGTGCTTGTGATGATGTCGCTGCTGAATGTCCTGCCGGGATACCGCTGGTGGCTACTGGGCGCCGGGACCCTGCTGGCCGTGCTCTTCGTGTGGCGTGAACTGCGCTTCGCCCCGCCGTTCCTGGACCTCCGGCTGTTGGGTTCAAACCGCGAGCTGCTGCTCGTCTATCTGGGCTTCGCCCTCTTCAGCGGCGTCTACTATTTCGCGTTCTTCGGCCTGCCTCAGCTGCTGCAGGAAGCCGGCGGATACAACCCGGGGATCGTCGGCATCCTGATGCTTCCCCTAGCCGCGATGTCGGTGGTAGTGACGCCGCCCGCGGTCCGCGCAATGGACCGTTTCGGCGTGAAGCGGGTGCTGATTGCCGGCGTCGTACTGCTGATCGTCGCATCCGCGACGATGTGGCTACTGACGGCGTCATTCGCCATTCCTCTTGTCATTGGAGTGACTGCCCTGCTGGGGGTCCCATACGGGGTGGTGAGTATCGCCACCAGCCAGGGCATGTTCCTCTCCACCCGGCCGGAGGAACGCGGCGTGGCCGCCGGAATCTACCAGACCTGCCGCTACGTCGGCGCGATCACAGCGACGGTGCTCATCGGCATCTTCTACGGGACCGGCGTGAACCCGGCCAACTGGGGGCTCATGGTGTTCGTGATGCTGGGTCTCGGCGCGGTGGTCTTTGGGGTGTCCCTGCTGTGGCGGGAGCGGCAGGCATAGCGCCTTGACACCCCAAATGGCCCGGATTAGCGTCGGCCTTATCGGGGCGTTTTGCCCGTTTTCACCAGGCATGCCGAAGGTCTTCGGCGCTCAGTCCGGCCCCCTCCGCACAGCCTGGCGCGAGCATGGAGAGTCACAGCGTGACACCGGGGGATATCAAACGGTCTCGCGCACAAGGAGTCGGAAATGTCGGACGGCACTGGACTGATTGAACGGTTCTACAAAGAGATCATTGAGAGCGGAAACCTGAATCTCATTGATGAGTTGGCGCTGGATAGCTATGTGGATCACGAAGAGGCGCTCCCCGGGCAGCCTCCGGGCAGGGAGGGAGTCGGGTTCTTCGTCAACGTGATGCGGACGGCCTTCCCCGATATCCGCGTCAAGGCCATCACGGCGACCGTGGCGTCGGGAGATATGGAGGCGGCCCACGTGATTCTGGCCGGTACCCACAGTGGCGAAATGGCCGGTGTCGCAGCAACGGGCAATAGCGTCGAGTTCGGCTGCACGGACATTATCCGGGTCGAGGACGGCAAGGTCGCCGAGCACTGGGGCACCACGGACACGCTGAAGTTGATGCAGCAGATCGGGGCCGTGCCTCAATAACAGGGCAGGGGGCTTTCGGAGGAAACCGCGGCTGTGAGTCCCTTGAGACGCAAACGGGGCGGCCACCCGGTGGCCGCCCCGTCGTCGTGCTTCTAGCTCTTGGTTGAGTAAGCCTTGGGGAGCTTCAGTCCGCGCTGCTCGGTGACGGTCCGCAGGCGGGTGGGATAGTCGGTGATGATGCCGTCGACGCCGAGGTCCATCAGCTGCTCCATGTCGGCCGTGGTGTTGACGGTCCAGGGAATGACAGTCACCCCGAGCGCGTGGGCTTCGGTGACCATGGCCGGGGTCACGGAACGGAAGGTGGGGGAGATGATGTCGTAGCCCTGGGCAGCCGCTGCCTTGGCAAGGGATCCGCCGTAGGTGTCGATGTCGATGCCGCCGAGGTTGGGGCTGGCGCCGGGCTTGCCGACCTCGAGCCAGGCATCGCCGCTGGACAGGGCCGCGAGGGGAAGCTGCGGGGCGATCGTTTTGGCCAGGTTCAGCGAGGACCAGTCGAACGACTGCAAAGTGCTGCGCCCGGCCATACCGGCGCTACTGATCTCGTGGACCACAGCCTTGGTCAGGGCAACCGAGCCTTCGCCGCCGGCCTGGCCGTCCTCCACCTTGGTCTCGATGTTGAAGCGGACCTTTTTGGCGTCGGCGTCATTCACCACCCGAAAGACGTCCTTGAGTTCAGCGATCCGGTTTCCTTCGATGACGTCCTGTTCGGGGAACCCCTTGAGCTGGGTGAAGCCGCAGTCGAGGCTTTTGATCTGCGCGAGCGACAGCTCAGCGACGCGGTCCCCGACGTACGGGAACTGTGCGTCGCCGGGAGCTGCGGGCGCGGTGTCGCGGCATTTGTCCGCCTGGATGGTGTCGTCATGCCAGACGATGACCTTGCCGTCGGACGTCAGGTGGGTGTCCAGTTCCAGCGTGGTGACGCCGAGCTTCAGGGAGTTGGCGAAGGCGGCCAGGGATTCCTCGGTCCACTCGCCGCGGCCTCCGCGGTGCGCCTGCAGGTCGAAGGAGCCGTTGCTCTCGTTGGTCTTGATGCTGGCTGTTGCTTTTACGGCAGCGTCCGACGACGGCGCGGGGCCAGTCTCGGGGGTGGAAGCGGCGACGGCGGGGCTCGCCAGAGCGGCGATGAGGGCGGCAGCGGCCGCGGCAGTCAGGGGTGCGCGCATGGAAATGGTTCCTCCTGGGTGACTGTTACCGGCGCTGTGCCGGCGACTCGACCACGCTAGGAGGGCGAGATGGACTGCCCGGGGCGGGTTGTTGGACCGGGGGTGAACACTTCGTCGCAGGGCTGGTTGTCGCCAGCGCCAAGGCTAGAGGCCGGAAGGCGCCGTCCACCGGTAGTGTGTCAGAATATGCGCATGAATGCAGATAACCGGATACGCGGTCGCGAACCCGACAGCCAGTTTGTGGAACTGGCAGTTGAGGTGTTCGCAATGCTCGCCGACGCAACCCGTGTGCGGATCATCCTTGCGCTCCGGGACGGTGAACTGCCCGTGCACCAGTTGGCGGAAATGGTCCACAAATCGCCGGCGGCCGTGTCCCAGCACCTGGCGAAAATGCGTCTGGGACGGATAGTGGCCGCGCGGCAGGACGGCACACGCGTGTTCTATCGCCTCGAGAACGAACACGCCCAGCGGCTCGTCACCGATGCCATCTTCCAAGCCGAGCACTCGCTCGGGGGAACGCCCCGACACCACCACGCCGAGAGCAGGGAACAAGAATGAGCACGCACAGCGATCACCCCCATTCCAGCTCGACCGGGTCCCAGGTCGACGTCGACAAGCAGGACCAGGGTCACGACGGACACGGGCACGACCGGCACGACCACGGCCACGACCACGGCCACGGCCACGACCACGGCCATGGCCACGCGCACTCCCACGATCATGGCGGGCACGGTCACGAGCATGGCCACGGTCATTCCCACACCCACCCGACGGGAATCAAGGGCTTCTTTTACGGCTTGTTCGTTCCGCATACCCACGACGCCGTGGACTCCATCGACGACGCACTGGAGGCGAGCGAGCAAGGCGTCCGGGCGCTGAAGATCAGCCTCTTCATGCTGCTTGGCACCAGCGTCCTGCAATTCATCGTGGTGCTCGGAAGCGGCTCGGTGGCTTTGCTCGCCGACACCATTCACAACTTCTCTGACGCTTTGACTGCGGTGCCGCTGTGGGTTGCGTTCATCCTCGCCCGCCGGCCGGCAACCCGGCGCTACACCTACGGCTTCGGCAGGGCCGAAGACCTGGCCGGCCTCTTCATCGTTGCCGTCGTCGCGCTCTCAGCACTTGTTGCCGGCTGGCAGTCTGTCGATCGGCTGCTCAATCCTCAGCCCCTGCAGAACCTCTGGTGGGTGGCCGCAGCGGGCCTGGTCGGCTTCGCGGGCAACGAAGCTGTGGCTATCTACCGCATCCGGGTAGGCCGGAAGATCGGCTCTGCCGCTTTAGTTGCCGACGGTGTCCACGCCCGCATGGACGGATTCACCTCCCTGGCCGTGGTGCTGGGAGTGATCGGCGTCTGGGCCGGCTTCCCGCTGGCCGACCCGATTGTGGGTCTGCTGATCGCCGTCGCCATCATCATCCTGCTGTGGGGCACCATCCGGAGCATCGGCCGGCGTCTGATGGACGGCATCGAGCCCGACCTTCTCGATCGTGCACAGGCGGCGCTCACGGCCACGCCCGGTGTGGACGCGGTGCCGGCGTTGCAGCTGCGCTGGATCGGACACCGAATCCAGGGCAACGCAACCATCCAGGTGGCTGACATGCCGGTTTCCGCAGCTGAGCAGATTGTGCGGGACGCCCAGCGCCGGGTGAGGCGAGCCCTGCCCCATCTGGACAGCATCGTCATCCGGACAACTGCCGGACATGAGCACGGCGAAGTGGACCTGGCCGACTCAACGTCCGCTGACATGCACGCTCTGTGAGGTAGCCGCTGTAGCCCGGCGATCCCGGCCACGCAGGTCAGCTGCATGCTGGCCCGGCGCGCCCGTTGGATCGCTTCGCCGGCCAGGGCCGCGTCCCGGAGGAGCGGCGCCACGGACGACGCCGACGGCACCGGAGCCGTTCCCGCCGCAGGGCACGCGTTTGCCTATTTCCTTGGCTACGGATCGGTCCATAATGGCCACATAAGCTTCGGGGACTCTCGCGCCGGTGATGGCGGGCACGGCGGTGAAGAGTCCCGGGTGGCTGCCCGGCACTCGGCGCAACGGGCGGTCACGGCCCCCGGACAAAGACGTAGTGGGGACCCGAAACAGGGGGGAGGAACCGCGCCGTCGTGCGACACATCAATCCAGAGAAGGAAATCATCATGCTCACGGATTCAAACATTCTGGCTGTCCTCCCCGCGAAGGACATCGACAGGGCGAAGGATTTCTACCGGGACAAGCTGGGCATGGAACCCTCCGATTCCATGGAAGAGGGCAGCGCCATTTACCGCTGCGGGAACGGAACAGGGTTCCTGATTTACCAGACGGAGAATGCAGGGACAGCCAAGAACACCCAGATGGGCTGGGAAACGGACAACCTCGAACGCGAGATGGAGGATCTGCGAGGCCGCGGCGTCGTTTTCGAAGAATATGATTTCCCCGGCCTGAAGACGGAGAACGGGATTGCCACCAATGATTGGGGAAAGGCAGCCTGGTTCCTGGACAGCGAGGGCAACATTCTCAACCTCTCCCAGCGCACGTAGGCCTGAGGCTGGCACCCGTCGGAGCAGGAACCTGGGGAAGGCCGCCCCGGCTTAGGCCCCTCCGGCGGGGGCCGGCACGATGTTGTGGTTGAGGCGGAAGAGGTTTTGCGGGTCGAAGCGGTTCTTCAGGTCCACCAGTCGGTCATATGTTTCGGGGCCGTAGGCCTGCCGTGCGGCCTCGATGGGGTCTTGTCCGATTTCTGCGCCGAGGAAGTTGACATACTGGCCGTGCTCGCCGAACGGCTGCATGAGAGCGTGGGCCTTCCGCGCGAACGCGCTCAGCCGCTCGTCCTCCGCCGGGTCCTGCCAGAAGCCGTAGATATTCAGCCAGTACTTTGCCGAGCGGTTGGGAAACGCTGTAGCTTCCTCGGGCACACGCCCGAAGGCCCCTTCCATGTGGTGGATATCGATCCCGGTCCCGGACCATGTCACCTCAGAGGCGAAACTGACCAGAACGTCAATGGCCGCATCGTCCATCCGGGAGAACGACATGTTTTTCCAGTACCCCCGGGAGCCTTTGGGAAAGAGAGCGTCCATGGCGGACTGCCACTCCAGCCAGGCGGTCGGCCCCACTTCCTCCGCGTCTGGGGGCGCGGACTGGCGCAACTGCCCGATCAGCTCGAGCCCGGGCGGGTGGTTTTCCGAAGCCCAGGCGAAACCGATGATCATCCACGGCTCAGTGCCCATCTCCATGTCGGGTGGGAGCACGAGGAAGGAGATGATCGGGTTCATCTCCTCGGGTAGGTCCTGCGTCCACCGGGCGAAGGCGCTCAGCGCGCTCTTCCAGCGCGTGGGGCGGTAGAAGAAGTTTCCCCCCAGCACATCAGCAGGCAGCGTCCGGGCGCGGAACGTGAAGGACGAGACCACCCCGAAGTTGCCGCCCCCGCCGCGGAGCCCCCAGAACAGCTCGGGGTTTTGCTGTTCGCTGGCATGCAGGTGCTCTCCGGTGGCGGTGATGACGTCGGCGCAGTCCAGGTTGTCCAGGCTCAGCCCGTTGGACCGGGTCAGCCAGCCCACCCCTCCGCCGAGGGTCAGCCCGGCAACCCCCGTTGCGCTGATCACCCCAAGCGGCACGGCGAGTCCGTGTGCGGCCGTGGCCCGGTCCACGTCTGCCAAGGTCGCCCCGGGCTCGACGACGACGAGCCGCTTGTCGACGTCGACAGCCACATTGCGCAACTGGCTGAGATCCAGCACGAGGCCGCCTTCCACGGTGCCATGGCCGGCGATGTTGTGCCCCCCGCCGCGCACGGCAAGCGGCAGGCCAGTGCTGCGGGCTGTGTGCAGGACCGGGTGGATGTCCCCGACGGCTCCCGCCCGGATGACGGCCCGCGGACGCACGTCGATCATGCCGTTCCATACCGCACGGGCCTCGTCGTACAGCGGATCCTGCGGTTCGATCACCTGCCCCGCCAGGTGCCTGCGCAACTCCTGCAGGGCACGGTCCTTTTCGCCGTCCTGCTCCGCCTGGTGCATTGTGCTCATCGGTCTGCTGCTTCCGTTCCACGGGGATTGGCGGCCCCAATAGTGCGTCCAATAGTGGATTTGTTCTCGCCGGAATCGGCGGTGCAGGGCGATACCCGTCCCGGTACGTGCGGGCCGTGAACGTCGCGGCCCGGGAATACAGTCCAGCCGCCAAAGGCACTGGAACAGCTCGCGGTGTCCACAGTATAAAGTCGCCCGCCAAGCCGGACAACGGCCAACGTGGAGTGCCCCGCCCGGACAGTAGGGAGCGGGCGGGCCGGTCCGGAATACCCTAGGCGCCCCACCAGCAGGAGAGTAGATTACCCATGCATTGCCTCGCGGGTTGCCGCGGACTTGCACCGGCAGCGGACTCGGCAGGACCGCTTGGCCGGCGGCCGAACGAGACAGGAGGGCCGCAGTGGGGCGGTATGTGAAAGCCGGGGAGCTGGAGATCTGGACGGAGCAGATCGGCGAGGGGCCGGATGTCCTGCTGATCGGCGGCCTTGGGGACACCGTGGAGTCCTGGCAGTTCCAGCTGGACGGGCTGGCGGACCGCTACAGGCTGACGGCGTTCGATAACCGGGGGGCCGGCCGCACGGCGATGCCGGAGGGGCAACCCACTGTCGAGGCCATGGCGGACGACGCGGCTGCGGTGCTGCGTGGTCTCGGCAGTCCTCCAGCGCATGTCGCAGGGTTTTCCGGCGGCAGCATCATCGCCCAGGAGCTTGCCCTGCGGCACCCGGAGCTGGTGCGAAGCCTGGTGCTGCAGAGCACGTGGCCGGCAATGGACCAGTACATGAAGTCGCTCTGCCGGTCCATCCACTGGCAGGCCACGCTGGCACCGGACGAGCGCGCATTCCTGGAGTTCTTCTTCCTGCTGGTCTATACGCCACGGGCACACAACAGCGGGATGGTCAGCCAAATTATCGACGACGCCCTCGCCTTCCCTTATCCCCAGTCCACGAGCGATTTCCTAAAGTTCCTGGACGCGTTCGTGGCCCACGAGACGGCCAGCCGTCTGGGGCAGATCAAAGCGCCCACCCTTGTCCTGGCCGGGGGAGTGGATCCGATGAGCCGGCCGGAACTGGGTGCAGCCGTAGCCCATCGGATACCGGGTGCGCAGTTCGAGGTGATGCCGGAGGAATCCCACCAGCCGTTCCAGGAGGTCCCGGACGTGTGGAATGCGCGCGTGGACGAGTTCTGGCAGGAGGCGGAGCGGCTGCACTCGGAAACGACCGGAAGCTGACGCGGACCCCTAGCTGCCCGCAGCCTGGCGATCAGGGGCAGCGGTAACGGCCGGTTTGAGCGCCGGCGGCCCTCGTCAGCCGACGGGTGCCGCGGCCCACGGCTCACCGTTGAGGTACTCGAGCTGCCAGCCGTCGACGGCGTGGTGGTGGGCGAGGTTCAGCACGGCGTTATCGATGCTCTCCACTGGGCGGCCGATCGCGCGCCCAAGGGTCAACCGGATGAGGGTTCCGTGGGCGACCACCAGGACGCGGCTGCCGCGGAATTCCTCGGCCAGCGCTTCCAGTGCAGCCAGCCCGCGGGCGGCCGCGTCGTCGTCGCTTTCGGCTCCGAGGAAACCGTCGGTGGTGCGCAGGGCGTCCAGTTCGGGGCCGTCCTGCAGTCCTTCGGCCGGCCCGAAGTCGCGCTCGGTGAGTTCCGGGACGCGCCGGGTCACGCTGATTCCGAGCCCTGCGGCGATGAGGTCGGCGGTTTCGGCGGCACGGCTCAGCGGTGAGGACACCACGGCGTCCCACTCGTAGCCGGAAAGGGCGGCGACGGCCTCCCGGGCCTGGCCACGTCCGACGTTGTTCAGCGGAATGTCGCTGGATCCTTGCAGACGGCGCTGCGCGTTCCAGTCGGTTTGGCCATGGCGGATGAGCGCGAAGGTCGTAAGGGTCATGCGTCCATTCTGCCCTGAGAGGGGACCGGCCCCGGAACCCGGTCCTTCACCGGGCCAAGCACGAGCCGCCCGCCGTCGGGCTCGCGTCAGGCCCACAAGGACGGGACCCAAAAGAAAGGGCGCCGCCCGGGTCCACTTTCGACCCGGACGACGCCCGCCTTTATTTCAGAGGAGTATCAGTTGGAGCTGACGCGCTCCTGTGCAATCGCTTCGTTCTTCTCGTCCAGCGCCTGGGCGGCGGTGATGCGCCGGTCCAGCTTCGCGAGGGTTTCCGGTGCGAGCAGGGTTGCGACGACCGTGATCACGCCGATGATGCTGAAGTACAGGATCACCCAGCCCGGCTTGCCGTTGCCGGCGGTGAGCAGCGCCACGGCGACGAGGGGCGCGATGCCGCCGGCCAGGACCGAGCCGAACTGGTAGCCCATGGAGGCGCCGCTGTAGCGCAGCTTGGTGGAGAACAGCTCAGCAAAGAAGGCTGCCTGCGGACCGTACATCGAGTTGTGGAAGACCGCGAGGCCGATGATGATGGCGAGCGTTGCCAGCAGTGCGCTGCCGGTGTCCGTCATGACGAAGTAGAGCGGGAAGAACAGGAGTCCGCCGATGGAACCGAACAGGTACAGCGGCTTGCGCCCGATCTTGTCCGAGAGGATCGCCCACAGCGGGACAGCGAAGACGCCGATGGCCGAGGCAATCAGAACGGACATGGTGCCCTGGTTGGCGCGTTCAGCACCGAACGTCTTCATGATGTAGACCACGGAGAAGGTGGTGTACAGGTAGAACGCGGAGTTCTCCGCCAGGCGCATGCCGACCACAAGCCAGATGCCCTTGGTTTCCTTCTTCATGGCCTCGCCGAGGGGCTTCTTCGCGGTCTTGTTCGCCGCGACGAGTTCCTTGAAGTCGTTGGAGTCCTCAAGCTTGTTGCGGACCACCATGCCGGTGACAATCAGGATCACGCTGAGCAGGAACGGAAGGCGCCAGGCCCAGGCGTCGAAGGCCTCAGCCGATACCTGGCCCTTGACGATCAGGACGCTGGAGTTGGCCAGCAGCATACCCGCGGGAACACCCATCTGGGTGAAGCTGCCGAAGAATCCGCTGCGACCGGCAGGGGCGTGCTCGATGGAGATGACGGCCGCACCGGCCCACTCGGCTCCGGCGCCGAAGCCCTGCAGCAGGCGCAGGACCGTCAGCAGGATGGGGGCCCAGACGCCGATCTGCGCGTAAGTGGGAAGCATGCCCATGGCCAGGGTGGCGAAGCCCATGATGAGCAGGGAGAGCACCAGCATCGGCTTGCGGCCGATCTTGTCGCCAAAGTGGCCGGCGAACATGCCGCCGAACGGACGGGCAACGAAGCCCACCGCGTAGGTGACAAATGCCATCAGCAGGCCGGTGGCGGGATCCTGCTCCGGGAAGTACAGGCGGCTGAAGACGCCGGTGGCGGCGAGCAGGCCGAAGATGTAGTAGTCGTACCACTCGATGGTGGTGCCAATGAAGCTGGCAGCCGGAACGCGCCAGAGCGCCTGCTTCTTGGCTTTGGTGTTGGAGATCGTCATTAATCTTTTCTTTCGGATGGAGACAAAGGGGAGTGGCAGGGTTTACCAGTCGAGGGCGATGTACTTGGTTTCGGTGAAGTCCAGCAGGCCCTGGTGGGCACCTTCGCGGCCGAGGCCGCTCTGCTTGACGCCGCCGAAGGGCGCTGCGGGGTCGGACACGAGTCCCCGGTTGAGGGCCACCATGCCGCTTTCAATGCGTTCGGAGACCCGGAGTCCGCGGCGGAGGTCCTCGGTGAACACGTAGGCTGCGAGGCCGTACTCGGAGTCGTTGGCGGCGGCGATCACTTCGTCTTCGGTGTCGAAGGGGATGACCGAGGCCACGGGTCCGAAGATTTCCTCACTGACCATGCGGGCCTGAAGCGGCACGTTGGTGACGACTGTCGGCGGGTAGTAGAAGCCGGCACCGTCGACGGCCTTGCCGCCGGCGAGGAGCCGGGCGCCCTGGCTGACCGCGTCGCGGACCAGCGAGTCGACCTTGCGGACGCTGGGCTCGTCCACAAGCGGACCGACCTCGGTGCTGGGGTCGGTGCCCGGGCCCACGCGCATGGCGCCCATCCGCTCGGCAAGACGGCGGGCGAACTCGTCGTGGATGCCGCGCTGGACGTAGATCCGGTTGGCGGCGGTGCAGGCCTGGCCGCCGTTACGCATCTTGGCGACCATGGCGCCGTCGAGCGCCTTGTCAAGGTCCGCGTCATCGAAGACCAGGAACGGGGCGTTGCCGCCGAGTTCCATGGAGCACTTGAGGACGTTGTCGGCCGCCTGGCGGAGCAGGTGACGTCCGACGCTGGTGGAACCGGTGAAGGACAGCTTGCGGACGCGGGGATCGGCAAGGATCGGGGTCATGACGTCGCTGGTCTTGCTCGTGGTGATGATGTTGACCACGCCGGCCGGGACGCCGGCGTCGATCATCAGCTGGGCGATCGCCAGGGTGGTCAGTGGCGTGAGGGTGGCGGGCTTCAGCACAGCGGTGCAGCCTGCGGCCAGCGCCGGCGCCAGCTTCCGGGTGGCCATGGCCGCCGGGAAGTTCCAAGGGGTGATCAGCACGCAGACGCCGATCGGCATGTGCTGGACAAGGATCCGGTTGGAGCCCGACGGCGAGACGGACACGTCGCCGATGATCCGCACCGCTTCCTCGGCGTACCAGCGGAAGAATTCGGCGGCGTACGCCACTTCTCCGCGGGCGTCGCTGAGGGCCTTGCCGTTTTCGAGGGAGATGAGGTGGGCGATCTGCTCGCTGCGCTCGGTCATCAGGTCGAAGCATCGGCGCAGGATTTCGGCGCGCTGGCGCGGCGGCGTCGCGGACCATTCCGGGAGGGATGCTGCGGCGGCGTCGACGGCGGCGAGCCCGTCCTCGACGTCGGCGTCGGCGATTGCGGTGATGACGGAAGCGTCGGAGGGGTTGATCACGGCGACGGTGTCACCGTTGCTGGCGTCCTGCCAGCCTCCGGCGATCAGCAGCTGGCGGGGAACCGTCAGACCGTCGACGTCGAGCGGTTCAGAGGTTGAAAGAAGAGTCATCAGGAGTCCTTATTACTGATTAGCGGATGGTGCGGTTCAGCGGATGGTGCGGTCGCCGGCGTAGGCGGCGTGGACGATGGAGGTGACGCCGGCGAGGTCGAGCGGCACGGGGTTGTTGTCGATGAGCCGCTTGGAGTTCAGCGAGAGCTTGGCGATCTGGGCGAGGTCGCTTTCCTGCACGCCGAGGTCCTTCAAGGTCGGGGGGAGCTCGATGGCTGCGATGACCTCGTCGATTGCCTCGACACCTGCAACGGCGGCGGCGCGCTGGTCCAGGCCGCGGATGTCGCGGCCCAGGGCTTCAGCGATCTGCGCCAGCTGCGGCTGGATGGCCTCGAAGTTGTGGCGGACGACGTAGGGCAGCAGGAGGCCGACTCCCACACCGTGGGGGGTGTGGGTGAGGGCGCCCACCGGGTACTGGATGGCGTGCGCGGCGGCGGTTCCGGCGTTGCTGAGAACCACGCCGCCGTACAGTGCCGCGAGCATCATCCCGGCGCGGGCCTCGGTGTTCTCCGGGTCCTTGTACGCGGTGACCAGGCTGCGGCCGACCAGCCCGATGCCGTTCAGGGCAATCGAGTCGGTCAGGATGTTCTTGCCGACGAAGACGCGCTCCGAGGCCAGGGTGGAGGTGGGTTCCCGGGTGATGGCGGTGAAGGACTCCACCAGGTGCACGAAGGTGTCCGCGCCGGTGGCGGCCGTCAGCGACGGCGGGCAGGAGTAGGTGAGCTCCGGATCGCAGACCGAGGCGAACGGGATGATGTGCGGGCTGGAGATGCCCATCTTCATGCCGAGGTCGGGATCGGAGACGACCGCGATTGCGGTGGCTTCCGAACCCGTGCCGGCGGTGGTGGGCAGGGCGATGACCGGCTTGACGGGGCCGGGAACGGCGAATTCGCCGTAGTAGTCGCTGGGCTTGCCGCCGTGGGTGAGCAGCACGGAGACGACCTTCGCCATGTCCATGCAGCTGCCGCCGCCGAAGCCGATGATGACATCGATCTCCTGGCCCTTGAGTTCCTCGACGCAGGCGATGATGCCCGGCGTCGGAAGTTCTGCCTGGGTGTCGCCGTAGACCCGTACGGTCAGGTTCCGGTCCTCAAGGCTGGTGACCAGGGCCGAAAGTTCCTCCGAGACGGCCAGCCGCGGATCGGTGCAGACGAGGACGTTGGTGCCGAATTCTGCTGCGATACCGGCGACGGCGAAGCGCTGCTGGGCGCCGACGACGATGCTCCGCGGCAGGCGGAGGACGCCGAAAGTTGCGGGACGGATACCCGCTGCATGCGCACACGACATTGTGAATAACTCCTAGAGATGGGATGGGCGGTCTGCCTGAAAGATGCCGCAGATCTCAGCATTCCAGAGTGGAGTGACACCCACCATGTAGGTTTATGCCATAGAAGTGCGCTTCACATGTGGGCTGGTGCCATGGGCGGCTATGTTAGGGCGCCCGATGGTCGACAGGAACCGCCGGAGGTCAGGAACCGCCGGAGCTGACGCCGGCTGTCTTCATCCGCCATAGGCGCAGGGCCACTTGGACGTCCAGGGAACGGCTTCCCCGGCGCCACGAGGCACCGATCAGGGCGTCGATCCGGTCCAGCCGTTGCCTCAGCGTATTGGAGTGGATGTGGAGGGAGTCGGCCGTTTCCTGGGCGGCGCCACCATTTTCGTGGAACGTCCAGGCTGTGAGGACCAGCTGTGTTCCCCGCCGCTCGTCGTAGCTCAGAAGCGGGCCCAGTTGGCCGGTCAGCAGCTGTCCGGCGAAGGGGCTGTCCATTGCGCCGAGCAGCATCCCTGCGGTACCCAGGGCGGCTCTGTCCGCTGCCTCGCCGTTGCGCGAGAGGGCCTGCAAGGCGCGGAGGACGGCGTGGGCTTCGGTGTGGGCAGCGGAAAGACGGGCAAAGCCGGTGACTGGTTCTGATGAGCCGACAGTGGCGGTGATGCGGCGTCGTTTGAGCTCGTCGATGATGGACTGGCCGGTGCGGCCGGCACCGCTGGCCTCATTCCCGCGTCCCTCGTGCCGTTCCACGGGCTCGATGATGCACAGGTGCGATTCGTGCAGGGCGATGATTCCCGGGGCCCCCTCGGACCGGTGCCTCAGCACGGACAGCGCCCGTTGGCGCTGGTCGTCGCTGACCCCAACCACGCGCACCACGAGCTGAAGGTGGTTGGCCAGGCCGAATTGCCCGGCCCTGCGGCTGAGGGCCGCCGCGTGCTCCGCACGGGGGCTGAGCAGGTCGTCGATAAGTTCCAGCTGCAGCCGGTATTGGGCGTCCTGGAAGGTGCGTTCCAGCAGCAGCGACACGCTGAGCACCACGGCGCTGCGTTCCAGTACCGCGAGCCGGGCCGGGCTGAGTTGCTCGGCGATGATGAGGGAGGCGAGGTGCTGGTCGCCCGCGACGGCGGACATCACGGTGTACTTTTTGCCCTTGAGTTCGAAGGGCACGGCCGTCCGTTTTGCTACCGACTCCTCGGCCGCGCTCAAGGCCGGGAAGCTGCCGAAGTCTCCGGCTGAGGCGAGCCCCGCCAACGGTTCACCCATGGGAGAGACCAGAGAGACAGGAGTGTCCAGGGACTCGGCCAGCAGGTTGAGCAGGTAGGGGAGGCTCCCGGTTGAGGCAAGGGTTTCCATGAGCCGGCGGTCCACGGTCGAGAGCTCCTCGAGGGCCCGTACGTTCGCCAGGTTCTGCTGCTGCGCCTGGTCAAGCCGCGTGAGGGCGCTGGCCATTTCGCTGAAGTGGCGGGCGTTCTCCAGCGCGACGGCGGCGTGGGTGCCGATGGATTCCATCAAGGCAATGTCGTCACTGCTGAACACGTGCGGATGCCTGTCGGCGACCAGGAGCGCTCCGATGACTTTCCCTTCCGCGCGAAGGGGAACACCCATGATGGCCCGGACTCCCTCGGCTGCTACGGCAGTGTCGCTGGACTCCAGGTGTGATTTGGACTCGTCCATCAGGTAGTCCGCGCTCTGCGACGGTGCTTCGCCGGTCGCGACGGCGCCGAGCACGCCTTCGCCGAGGGGCATGCGGATGTTGCGGAAGAGGGCGGTGGTTGCGCCGTCTGTCACCCGGACGTAGGACTCACCGGTGTCATAGTCGTTCAGGCTCAGGTACGCGATGTCGCTGCCGATCAGCGACCGCGTGCGCCGGACGATGGCCTTGAGAACTGCTTCGACATCGCGGATGCCGGTCAGGTCGGTGGCGGTGTCGTAAAGGACGCGCAGCAGGCTTTCCCGGCGGCTCGCCTCCCACAACCGGGCGTTCAACCGGCGTGCCGCAGCCGCAGTCGGCTGGTCGATGGTCCCGGCTTCCAGCCAGGCGGAGAGAGTGGTCTCCAGCTCGGCCGCCGAAACACCCTGGTCCAGCATCGCCATGAGTTGCCCGGGGCCGTTGGCACCGCCTGACGGGCGTCCGCCGTCGTGAACGGCAGAACTGTCATCGGCAACCATGCACCTAATGCTAGTAGGTGGGCTGCGCGGCCGGAGCTTGCTGCGGGGGCGCCAGTTCCCGAGCTTCCTTACGGGCGGTCGTCCTGGGCGGGTTTAAATTTGGGCTGGTTGTTGTCCTGGCGGGGGGCGCCGTCGGAGGCTGCTTTGCCGGTGGCGTTGCCGTTGCGGGAAAGCTCCGCCCTGCCTGCCGGCGGTCCGCTGAGCCGTGACGGAGCATCCTTCCCATGGGAGGCGCCTCGCTCCGCCGCTCTTCCTGGAGCCGGAGGAACCGTCGAAGGAGCGGCGCCTTCCTGCGGCGCCTGTGATGGGCGCACCGGCGCCTCCGGCAGTTCCTGCCGATCCGGTGCGGAAGGCCCGGAGCCGGGAGCACCAACAGGCGACGGGGCAGCGGGAACAATGCCAACCGGCGTCGTAGCGACTGGGGAGGGAACGACGGCGGGTGCAGATTCCGGTGCCCCGGCGGGCGGGGCGGGTGCCGGCGTCGCCGGTGCGGGGTTGATGAAGGTGCTGATGATGTTCCTGATGGTTCCTTCGGCCTGGTGGCGCACCCCGTCATTCCCGGCTGCCGCTCCGCCGGCGATTCCGAGCGAAGCCGCCACAGCCAGCGAAGTGAAGACAGCGCGCTTCTTCCTCCGGTGTTTGCGGGGCTGGTCCTCCAACCGGGTTACGTCCGCCGGCCGGGTTTGGCCCAGCAACGCGGCGAGCTCGGCCGAAGGCCGTGGGACTTCCGTGACCCGAAGGCTTCTCATTTCCAGCAGCAGGTCGCGCAGCCCGGCGTCGTCGGGATAGCCGCCCTCGGCCAGCAGCGCGTCGACGCAGCGCTCGTCCGCGAGCCGGCGCTCTTCCTGGCTTCTGCCCGTATTGGTCATGACGCGCCTTCTCTCCACGGATGACGGAGTTTCCTGAGCCGGCACAGCGCGCGGCGTTGTAGTTGTTTGATGGCTCCGGGTGATTTGCCCATGATTTCCGCGGTTGTTTCCAGTGAGAGGTCCGCGACAATTCTGAGGGCCAGGACCTCCTGTTGGTCCTGCTGCAGCGTCCCGAGCAGAGCCTTCACCTCCGCCGTGCTTTCCGTCTCCATCACCTGGTCCTCGGCGGAAGCGGCGCAGCGGGGGTCTGTCTCGGGGTCGTAGTCGGTGGTTGGCAAGGCCTTGATGCGGCGGCGGTGTTCGTCCACATAGCGGGCGTGCGCGATGGAAAAGACGAGGGACTTGATCCCTTGCGCTCCGCCGTGCACGCGCCCGAGCTGCGGATACAAAGCCAGGAAGACCTCCTGCGTCATTCCCTCCGGATCCTCCACGTTCCGGGCGCGGAGGTAGCTCAGCACGGCTGGGGACAACTCCCGGTAGGCAGCGCAAAATTCGCCCTCGTCGGCCTGACTCGGCGATTCTGCTTCATCTTCTGTTTTCTGCATCCGTCCCCCTGCAGCAGATGCCCAGCCCAGGGCACCGTTGTGGGTGTACCGCCGGGCCGGGACGCGTAGATCGTCCCGGCCCGGCGGGCTCACGCTGATAGGTTACCGGCGGCCGTGGGACTGCTGGTGCGAGTTGCCGGCCTGGTGGCCTTCGTGGCCGTTGCTTGCAGGTGCTGCGCCCTGGCGCTGCTGTCCCTGCTGTGCCTGCTGGTCGCCCGAGCCGTCAGTCGCCGTCGCGGTGGACTCATTGTCCGCTTCCGGTGCCTGTGTCCGGGCAGGCGCCTGCGCAGGCTGTGCAGGCGCGACGTCCGCGCAGTAGGTGACGATGCTGCTTTCACCGCCGGCTGCCTTCACGAGGGTGGCGTACGCGGTGGACGTGGTGCTCAGGCCGCCATGGGCGAAGGCGTTACAGAGGCCAAAGGCGGCCGGGCCGGTAACGTCCGGTCCCACTGCGGCGTCCACCGGGGGAGCGGGCTCCTCAGACGCCGTGGGTTCGGGGGCCGGGGCTTCCGTCTCGGTTGGTGCCGGGGCGGGCTCCTCGGCGCCGGCGTCCTGCGAAGGTTCGCTTTCGTTTTCTGCAGGGTCCGTGGATTCGTTGTCCGCGGGCTCCGAAGGTTCGGTTTCGTTCTCTGCGGCGTCCGAAGATCCGGCGTCTACGGTGCCGGCTTGGGGAGCTTCGGTTTCCGTTGCTGTCGGGCTGGGCGCCGGCGACTCCGTCTCGGTGACCTGCGCCGTGGCGTCGTCAGCCGGCGTGACGGCGAAGGCGGCGACCCCAGTCCCACCTGCCACCAAAGCTCCTGCGGTGAGTACGGTTGCTGCCAGCTTGTTTCCGGAATAAGTAAAGAAAGACATGAGACCCTCCGTTGACGAATTTATGGTTGCGTTCAACTTGTGCGGTTTTTCCCCCGCACTCTCTGGATCGAAATCAGGGTCACGAAGGTTACGGGTTAGGCGAAACTTTTTTGGATCCGGGGGAGTGCGCAACCGGAACCAAGACGAAGTGAGGGGCCCTTCCTTTCGGAAGGACCCCTTGGTCTCCTACTCGCAGGCCACGCCGTCACGGTCGCGATCGAGCGAGAAACTGTAGCCGGGCTGACCGGCGTAGAGCGGCGCCGCGCCCGCATTCCGGACCGCAGTGCAGTTGGCGTAATACGGTGCGGGGGCCGGAGCAGGTGCGGGGGCAGGATCGGGCTCGGGCGCAGGGGCCGGCGCCGGTGCGGGCGTGGGCTCCGGTTCGGGCAGCGGCTCGGGCTGGTTGGTCGGCACCGACGTGTCGGGGCAGCTCCCCAGAATGTCCGCCATGCTGTCGTGTTCTGCCTGCGTCACCCAGAGGTTGTAGGTTGCCTTGACCGCGATCTGCCGGGCGACATAGTCACACCAGTAGCTCCGCTGCGGCGGCAACCAGGTGGCGGCGTCGCCGTCGCCCTTTTGCATGTTTGCCGGACCGTCAACCGCCAGGAGGTTGAGCGAATCGTTCGCGAATGCCGTCCGCTGCGCCGCGGTCAGCTGCTGGGCACCCTTCTGCCACGCGTCGCTGAGGGCAACAACGTGGTCGATCTGTACCGCGCTGCTCGTCTCGACGCCTCGCACGAACGCGATTGTCTTGGCGGTGTAGGGATCATGCAGGGTGCCGGCCGCCACCTGGCAGGGCACGCTGTTGGTGAAGGTGATCTGGACGAGGTCGCGCTGGAGGATGTCGTTGCGTGTGTCGCAGCCGTTCCTGTCCACGTCGGCCCAGGCCTGGCCGAATTGCTCACGCTCGTAACCGGTCTTGGGTGCACGGCCCTTGATGGACAGCGTTTCCAGGAGATCCACAGCCCGGCTGGCGAACGGCGGCTGGTACCCCCTGCGAGCAACAGGGCCGCTAGTGTCCCGCGTGTCGAGGGCCCGGAAGGGTGACACCGGGACCTGCACGCCGGGGGAGGAGCCCTCGGGCGTGCTCTCCGTAGCCGGCTGCACTTCCGTCCGGACACTTTCGGTCCGCGGAGTGGACGTTGCCGGCAACGAGCTGGCGGCTGCCGAGGCCGGGAGCGCCAGGCCCAGTTGCGCGGCAGCGGCGAGCATGGCCACAAGGATGATGAAGAACCTTCGCGGCGCGTTCTTATTCAAATTTGTCTTTCCCCCAATATGCACAATTTCCATCAGAGTACCTGAAGATTTTGTGCCTGACGGCTGTCCCCGCCCCCGTTGCGCTATCACCTTTGGTCGTTTCCAGCACCTGTTAGCGGCTAGAAGTGATAGCGCAACGGGAGTGCCCGGGCGCCATACTACGGGCGCCGTTCCCTGTAGCGGTTAAACGGTTCTTCAAGATGTACACAATCTTCTCCGGCAGGGCCAGCCGGAGTGAATGCTGGTGGTGGGCCCTAGTTTCCGCCGTGGTGGGCGTTCTCTTGAACATCATCGTCGGGGCGGGCTCCACTGCCACGACAAGCACCGGCCTCAGCAGCTCGCCGGGCCCGGGCGCCGCCTTCGGATTCATCCTGGTCGGCATTTGGAGCCTGGCCACCATCCCCCCTTGCGCTATCACTCCGGGTCGTTTCCAGCGCTGATAGCAGCCAGAGGTGATAGCGCAACGGGGATGGCGGTGTGGTTAGTGCGTGAGCACCGATTCCTTGAGCTCGGGCTCTGACGCGCGGCGCTCTTTGGGGCCCGCCGGGTAGGCGTGCTTCCGGCCGGCGAAGGTAATGACAAGAGCGACGACGACCGGCACGGCAGCCGCGACGGGGACCATGAGCGGGCCGGCGAGGACCAGGGCGGCGGAGCCGTAGAGCGCACCGACGGTGATGCCGAGCTGGATGGTCAGTACGGTGAGGCCGTTGGCGGCTTCCTTGTACTCGCGGCCGGCGCGGAGGATTGCGGACTGGTTGAAGATGCCGATCGCGCCGATTCCGGCGCCCCAGACGGCCATGAGCACCATGGCGACGGGAATGCTTCCGCCGAGCGGGAGGAGGAGCATCGCGACGGCGATTGCCGCCGTCGTGATCAGCAGCGAGCGGCGGGGCCGCGAGTCCACGGTGATGCCGGCGATCCAGATGCCGATGAGGCCCGCGCCGCCGAGGACCGTGAGGGAGAGGCTGATGGCGTAATCGGGCAGGCCCACTTCGCGGATGAACGGTGCGATATAGGTGAAGAGCGCAAAGTGGGCCAGGACCAGCAGCGGCCAGGCAATGGCCACGGATTTCACGCCGGGCTGGGCGATGGCCTTGCGCATTGAGGGACGGGCGGCGTCGGTAATCCGGTGGACCTTGGGCAGCAGCCAGAGGGCCAGGCCGGTGAGGAGCAGACCGAAGCCGGCGAGGAAGATGAATGATGCGCGCCAGCCGAGGAGCGCGCCCAGCGCCGTGCCCACGGGAGCGCCGATGGCCATGCCCAAGCTGTTGCCGCTGAAGACGATGGCGAGGGCCTTGCCCACCTTGTCGGCCGGGACCACGCGGGCGACGAATGGCGCCATGGTGGTCCAGAGCAGGCCGTGAGCCAGACCGCCGACCAGGCGTGCGCCCATGGCGGCGCTGAAGTTCGGCGCGATGCCGACGAGGACGTTGCTCAGGGCGAATGTGAGTACCAGCGAGACGAGCAGGGTTTTCCGCGGCACCTTGCCCAACAGCCGAGCAACCGGGATCACCGTGACGACGATGACGGCGGCATAGGCGGCGGCGAGGTAGCCCGCTACCGGCTCGGAAACGTTTAGGCCGGCGCTGATCTGGGGCAGCAGGCCTGACGGCAGGAGTTCCGTGGTGATGGCCGTGAAGGCGATGGTGGCAAGGACCAGCATCGCGGCGAGCGGGAACCGACGGGGCTCCGCCAGATGAGTTGCGGAAGACAAAGGGAGGTATCCATTCAAAGGAAGGCGCGGGAAGGGCTCTGCTGGCCCTGGCAGTTCCAACCCCGAAGTTACCTGATTTATTCGCGCTGCCGTATGAGGGGCTCCTCACAGGGCGTCCCGTTGCGCTATCACCTTTGGTCGTTTCCAGTGCCTGTTAGCAACCAGAAGTGATAGAGCAAAGGGAGAAACGTTAGCCGCACAGCACCGCTCCCGCCGCTTTCAATCGCGAGTACGCAATACTGCCTGCAATTTCTCGAACGATTCCGTCCATCCGGTGCGGTGCAGGGCCACCCGCTCTTCCGTCAGGAACGGTCCCTGCGAGAGCACTAGGCGTGTGGCTTCGCCGGTACTCCCGAGCGCGAGGTCGACGACAGTTTCCCGGTCGTCCGGTGTCTGTTCCTCCCAGCGGAAGGTGTACACCAGGCGCCACGGAGCATCGATCTCCAGGAACTCGCCTGAGAGGTGGAAGGGTTCGCCGTCCGTTGGCGCCATTTGGAATCTGTAGCGGCCGCCCTCTGAGAGATTCAGCTCGGCTGCAGGGATGGTGAAGCCGTGCGGACCCCACCACTTGACCAGTTCGGTCGAGTCCGTCAGCATCCTGAAGACCTCTTCTGGGGGAGCATCGAGCGTGCATTCCAGGTTCAGGACCAGCCCGCCAGTTTCCTCACTCATCCCTTAACTCTGGCATCCTACGAACGCCGGCGGAAGCGGGGCGGGCTGCTGTGGAGGTGGGCGTCTGTTGGTCAGGCGGACGTCAGCGCGTCCGCGCCGTCGCCCAGTCTCATGAACCCAGTCCCATGAACATGGTGTGGTGAAGGATGTCCACGTGCCGGCGGGCCAGCTCAACCGCTTCTTTGCTGTCACCGGCACGCAGGGCCGCTACCAGGGCAATGTGGTCACAGTTCGATTTGTGCAGCTGGTCAATCGGGTAGGGAATGAAGTAGTCATAAAGCTCGGCTAGCGTCTCATGGTAGACCTCGACGGCGGTGCCCAGCCCCGACGCTGTTCCCACCAGCTGATGGAACTGTTCGTCCGCCTGGTGGTAGTGGGACCCGTCCAGGGATGCCGCCATGTCGCGGGTCAGCCTGTCGAGTTCATCCAACTGTTCGGCCGTGGCCTTGACTGCGGCGTAATGAGTCACCGCGCACTCGAACAACAGCCGCCGGTCCACCAGCCGATTAACGGCCTGGGATTCAGCCGGTGAAGCCGAGAGTTCTGCGAGCACGCTCTGAGGCGGCGAATCCGCCACAAACGTCCCGCCCGCCCGGCCGCGCCGCCGGACCACCACGCCCTGCTCCGCCAGGCTCGCCAGCGCACGGCGGGCCGTGATCGCGCTGACCGAGAGGCCCAGGGCCACGTCCTCCTGGTCGGGCAGCCGCTCGCCCGGTTTCAGCAGTCCCAGGGAAATCGCCATCCCGATCCGCATCCGCACTGCGTCCATGGCGCTGCGGCGCTGCACTCCGGGCATCTTGCCGGCGCCGAGACGCGGAGGCTCGGCGGTGTCCTCCAGCTGATGGGTCATATCGGTAACTTTACGGCCCAAACCTGCCCTCTTCCCATAATTTGATCATTCTGATCTAATATAACCCGGATCACACCCCAACGCGGAGAAAAAACCCATGCAACGCAAGCTTCCCGTCGTCGCCGCCCAGGCCAGGCCGCGGCTCATCGGCCAGCCCGTCTCGGTGTTCGCGGACGAGGTTAAAACAGCCCTTGACGCACAGCCGCACAGCAAGCTGGTGGTTTTTCCGGAGCTGCATCTCTTCGGCGATGAAGACCCGGACCTGCAGCGCACCGAAATCCTCCAGGCCTCGGCCGAACCGCTGGACGGCCGGAGGGTCAAAGAGCTCCGACAGCTTGCCAAAGACCTCAACATCTGGCTGGTCCCGGGGAGCGTCTGCGAACGCGGCCCGGAGGGGCAGCTGTTCAACACCCAGCTGGTCCTGTCACCGGAGGGGGAGCTCGCCGGCTATTACCGGAAGATCTTCCCCTGGCGCCCGTTTGAGCCCTACGATCCCGGAGACCGGTTCACCACCGTGGATCTGCCCGGCATCGGACGGGTGGGCCTGAACATCTGCTATGACGCCTGGTACCCGGAGGTGTCCCGCCAGCTCGCCTGGATGGGCGCCGACGTGATCCTCAACGTCGTCAAAACCACCACCCCGGACCGCAGGCAGGAACTGATACTCGCCAAGGCCAACGCCATCGTCAATCAGGTCTTCATGGTCAGCGTCAACTGCGCAGGCCCCACCGGGAAGGGCCAGAGCATCATCGTGGACCCGGAGGGCAACACCCTCGCCGAGGCAGCCGACGACAGCCCGCAGCTGCTCACAGCGGAACTGGACCTTGCCGCCGTCGACCGTGTCCGTACCCACGGCACGGAGAACCTCAACCGCCCCTGGTCGCAGTTCCGCGAGGGGGAGGCCGCCGTCGAACTTTCCGTCTACCAAGGCCGGATCAATCCGGCCACTTGGACGCCGCCGTCCTACAAGCCGTAAGGAACCACCGTGACAACAACCCTCACGCGCACGCTGAAACTGCCCTCGCTGGTCCTGTTCGGCCTGGCGTACCTGACCCCGCTGATCGTCCTGGGGATCTTCGGAATCATCGCCGAAACCACCGGCGGCGCATCGCCCGCCGCCTATCTGGTGGCGCTGGTCGCCATGCTGTTCACCGCGCACAGCTACGGCCGGATGTCCATCGCCTACCCCGTGGCCGGCTCCGCCTACACCTACGTGCGCCGGTCCATCGATCCCCGGGTGGGCTTTCTGGTGGGCTGGGCCATCCTGCTGGACTACCTCTTCCTGCCCATGGTCATCTGGCTGATCGGCGGCTCGTACCTGAGCGCGCAGTTCCCCGGCATCCCCATCGGGCTCTGGATCGTGGGCTTCATCATCATCACCACGCTGCTGAACATCCTGGGCATCAAGGTGGCGGACAAAGCCAACTACGTGCTGATGGCGTTCCAGCTGCTGGTCATCGTGTTCTTCGTGGCCCTGTCGATCGGCAACGTGGTCTCCACGTCCGGCGCCGGGGGACTGGTTAGCAGCCAGCCGTTCGTCAATGACACCGCCAGCTTCGCCACCATTTCCGCCGGCGCGGCCATCGCGGCGTACTCGTTCCTGGGGTTCGACGCCGTCACCACCCTCACCGAGGAGACCATCGAACCGCGCAAGACCATGCCGCGGGCCATCATGCTCATCGCCTTGATCGGCGGCGGTATCTTCGTGGCTGTGTCCTACGTGACCCAGCTGGTCCACCCCGGTGGGGTGTTCGAGGACTCGGCATCGGCGGCCAGCTCCATCGCCCTGCAGATCGGCGGGCAGCTGTTCGGCGCGGTGTTCCTGGCCGGCCTGGTGGTGGCTCAGTTCGCCTCCGGCCTCGCCGCCCAGGCCAGCGCCTCACGCCTGATGTACGCCATGGGCCGCGACTCCGTCCTGCCCAAGGCGGTCTTCGGCAACCTCAGCGAGAAGTTCCACACCCCGGTGGTGAACCTAATCATCACGGGCATCATCGGGTTGATCGCCATCTTCCTGGACGTGGCAACGTCGACATCGTTCATCAACTTTGGCGCCTTCACCGCCTTCACGCTGGTGAATGCTTCGGTGGTGTTCCACTACGTGCGCCAGCGCCGGGCCGGGCACCAGCTGAACCCTGTGTCCTACGTCGTGGTCCCGGTGGTCGGGGCCGTCATCTGCGCCTACCTGCTCTCCCAGCTGGACAGCAACGCCATTACGCTGGGAGTGTCCTGGCTGGTGCTGGGCGTGGTGGTCCTCGCCCTGATTACCCGCGGTTTCAGGGTTGCCCCGCCGGAGATGACGGTTACGGAAAAGGCGACGGTCGAGGCCGCCGTCTGAGCCGAGGAAGGGAACAACCGTGAAAATAGCACTCGGGCAATTGGCCTCGGGCACGGACATCAAGGCGAACCTTGCAGCAATCGACCGGTTCACGGCGGAAGCCGCCCGCGACGGCGCCGCGCTGATCGCCTTTCCGGAGTACGCCACGTACGAAAAAAAGATTGTGGATGCGTCGTTCCCCGCGGTGGCCGAGCCGTTGGACGGCTTCATCTGCCAGGAACTTGCGGGCACCGCGCGTCGCCACGGCATAGCGCTGGTGGCAGGGGTGCTGGAAACCTCCGGTAAGCCGGGCAAGGCCTACAACACCCTTGTGGCTTTCGGGCCGGAGGGCAGCCTGCTCGCCTCCTACCGGAAGATCCACCTCTTTGATGCGCAGGGGTTTGGCGAGTCGACGTTCATTGAAGCGGGCCCGTCCACCGCCCCGGTGGTGTTCGAGGCCGGGGGAGCACGCCTGGGCCTTATGACCTGCTACGACCTGCGGTTCCCGGAGCTGGCGAGGTCCCTTGCCGACGCCGGCGCCCAGGTCCTGCTGGTTTGCTCATCATGGGTGCCGGGAAGTCACAAGACCGAGCAGTGGCGCACCCTTATTGGCGCTCGCGCCATCGAGAACGGCCTCTATGTAGCCGGCGTCTGCCAGGCGCCGCCGGTCTCCGTGGGGTGCAGCATGCTCGTCGATCCCATGGGGGTCGTGGAAGCGGATCTGGGCCTTGCACCTGGGGTGCGAACCCTGGACCTCTCGCTGGAGGCTGTGGCCAGTGTCCGGAAGTCCTTCCCGGTGCTCCAGCAGCGGCGACTGTAGCGAGCTCGGCAGATCCACGGGTTGCCTCTGTCTTCACACGGAGAAGCCGCCTTTCATTGATGCACCAAGACCGCGGTGCGAAAATGGTCGGAGTACCGTGATGCCAAGCCGAGATGGCGCCATTTGGGGATGACGCGCGACCTCCCGTGGAGGAAAGAAGATGCAGCCCCCGAAAATTCGCCGCCTCCGTGTCTCGGACGTCAATGTCGTCCACCATCCCACCCTGAGGAAAGCGCTGGGCGGCACGATCGTCGGCAACACCATGGAGTGGTACGACGTCGGTGTGTTCGGCTACCTGATCACCACCATGGGTCCGGTGTTTCTGCCCGAGGCGGACAAAGCCGTGCAAAACCTGTTCCTGCTGGGAACCTTCGGCGCCACGTTTATTGCCCGTCCCCTGGGCGGCATGTTCTTCGGCTGGCTGGGGGACAAGATCGGCCGGCAGAAGGTGCTGGCCATGACCCTGATGCTGATGGCGGCGGCGACCTTCGCCGTCGGGCTGCTTCCCGGCTACGCTGTGCTCGGCATCTGGGCGGCGGTGCTCCTTGTGGTCACGAAGCTGGTGCAGGGCTTTTCCACCGGCGGCGAGTACTCGGGGGCCACCACGTTTGTCTGTGAGCATTCTCCGGACAAACGCCGCGGCTTCTTCGCCAGCTTCCTGGACATGGGAAGCTACCTCGGTTTCGCCCTGGGCGCGGCGCTGGTCTCGGTACTTCAATTGACTCTGGGGCAGGACCAGATGGAGGCGTGGGGTTGGCGCCTTCCGTTCCTGGTCGCCGGTCCGCTCGGCATCGTGGCCATTTACTTCCGGCTGAAGATCGAGGAATCACCAGTGTTCCAGGCGACCCTGGAGGCGGAAGAGGAAGCGGCCCGGCATCCGGAGACAGGAGCGGTGCTCGGTGCCATCGGTCCCGCAGGAATTTTCAGGGCCTACTGGCGCAGGATCGTATTGGCCATGATCCTGGTTGCGGCTGCCAACACGGTGGGCTATGCCCTGACTTCGTACATGCCCACGTATCTGACCAGCAACAAGGGATACGACGAAATTCACGGAACGCTGCTGACCATCCCGGTCCTGGTGGTCATGTCATTGTGCATCCCGCTGACCGGGCATCTCTCGGATCGTATCGGGCGCCGCCCCGTGCTCTGGATCGGCGCCGTCAGCACCGTTGTGCTCTCCATCC
The DNA here is from genome assembly GCF_030816935.1 of Arthrobacter sp. B3I9. Classification (NCBI taxonomy): domain Bacteria; kingdom Bacillati; phylum Actinomycetota; class Actinomycetes; order Micrococcales; family Micrococcaceae; genus Arthrobacter; species Arthrobacter sp. B3I9. The sequence continues at coordinate 3,570,675 of NZ_JAUSYO010000001.1, read as the reverse complement.
CGGCGTTCGTGCTGATCTCGATCGGAACTGTCCCTGCCACGCTCCTGGGCCTCGCCTTGGTTGCCTTCCCGGTGACGTTCTACGTGGCCAATCTTGCGTCGGCGCTTCCGGCACTGTTCCCCACGGCCCACCGCTACGGGGCCATGGGTATCGCCTACAACTTCGCTGTCGCCATCTTCGGCGGCACCACTCCGTTCATCATTGCCTCCCTCATCCAGGTGACCGGCAACGACATGATGCCGGCCTACTACCTGATGGCCACGTCGGCGATCGCTGCAGTCACCATCTATTTCCTGCCGGAATCGGCCGGCCGGCACCTGCCAGGGTCAATGCCCAGCGTCGATTCGGAGGAAGCGGCCCGCGAGCTGGTGGCGACGCAGGACGCAAACCCGTTGCTGGACATGGACACGTTGCCGTTCGACAGCAGCTATGAAGCGGCGCGTGCGTCGCATGTGGGGAGGACACCGGGAAGTTGAATTGCAGGAAGTACGACGTCCTAGTCGTCGCCCTCACGGGTGCGTAAAATCCAAATTGTCCCTACTGGAACCAACCGCGCTGGCGTTGCTGGGACGTGACGGCCGGGACAACAGCGGTCAGCCAAAGGACACCGATGGGCCTGATCGCAGATATCAGGAGTACCTGATGAAAACGGTTCAAAGCGTCGCAACCGGCGCAGCACTAACTGCCGCTCTCGTCGGCGGCGGCCTATATCTCGCAATGGCCGTTCCGGACGGCGCAGCGACCTCCACAATGGTGTCTGCTTCACAGCAGAAGGGCAGCCACCAGGCCAACGGCATCACCGAGCAGCTGCTGACGGGTGACACCGCCGCCCGGGTGGAAACGGCGGCGAAGGCAGCCAACCCCGGGGCGACAGTCGTCCGCGTCGAGACCGACGCAGAGGGGGCTGCGTACGAGGCCCATATCCGGAAGGCCGACGGGACTTCGGCGACGGTGAAACTGGACGCCTCGTTCAACGTCACGCGGACCGAAATGGGCAAGCAACGCTAGCGGGCCGTCCACGTTCCGGAAAGGAAGGTGGACGGCCCTGGTCAGAGTAGTTCACTACGACGGCGGCACCGGGATTGCGCCTGCGGGGCGCCTCACGTGTACATCAGGGAGCCGGGAGTGGTCAGAAGCTCACCGGTTTCCAGCCAGGTCTTCAGGCCGGAGAGGATCATCGGCCAGCCGCCATAGAGCTGTTCGTTGGCGCCCTCGCGGAGGTCGCTGTGGGTGACGGTGAGGCGGCAGGAATCGCCCACGGGTTCGATGTCCCAGGTGACCTTCGAGGTTCCCTCCGCCTTGACGTCCTCGCCCCACAGGGCGCGCATGGTCTGGACAAGCCGGCGCGGTGGGTCCACCTCCAGGTTTTCGCCCTCGCCCAGCGGCGCGCCTGCCTTGACGTTGTTCATGACGAAGCGGCCACCCGGCGTCCAGTCAGATTCGATCGTGTTCCCGAACTGGTACTTGCTGCGGATCCCGCTGTCCGTGATTGCCTCCCAGAGCCGCTCCGGGGTGGTCTTGATATAGATTTCGAAGATCTTTTCCATGGGACTTTCCAATCTGGTTTTGAGGTCGCTGAGGCTAGCGGCCCATGGTTCGGCATATTTGCTCACCCACCGGTCGTGGACCAGCCGGATGGGCACCGGATTCAGGAAGTGGAGTTTCTCGCGCCCCCGACGGCGGGTTACTACAAGGCCCGCTTCCTCCAGAATCCTGAGGTGCTTCATCACGCCGTAGCGGGTCATCTCGAAGCGGGCTTCCAGGGCGTTGAGGGTCTGCCCGTCGTTCCTGAAGAGCTCATCCAGGAGATCGCGGCGGGTGGCGTCGGCCAGAGCCTTAAACACATCGTCCACAGATCCAGAATAGGTGACTAATTGGTCACATGTCTAGGCGAACCGTCAGACTGTCCTAATGAAGTGGACGCGCGTAAGGGACTGGCTGATCGGTGCTGCGGGGATGGTTCTTGTCCTGGTGGTGATCGCCGCGTTCCTCTGGTGGGCGGTGAGCTCCCCGGCAGGCGGGGGCGAGGCAGGGCCCGTGCCCTCGCCGCCGGTGGGAGCCGACCGGCCGCCGGCTGCTCAGCCTCCCGCCGGCCTGCGCGAGGACCAAGTGTGGCTCGGCGACCTTGCCCTGGACGCTGGGACGGTGGTGACCGCCGGCTCGACACTTCGGGACGTTCGGGCCGTCGGGCAGGACGTGGTCACCAGCCCGGACGGAGTGGTCGCCGGACGGCTCGCCGTGGACGCGACCGTGCCGTTCGACGTCGTCGCCCGCAAGGTCGGTAATGGGAGCGAGGTCCGTTCCGCCGACGGCGGCCAGGCCACCGTGGTTCGCACCGTCACGGTCCTGGGCCGCGAACTGCGCGTCACCGCCACCGGCACAGTGGAAGCCAAAGCCGGCAAGCTCGTTGTCGAACCACGTTCGATCGACTTTGGCGGCCCGGACTTCCTCTCCGACGCCACCGCCGCCGTCGTGCGCAGGCTCGTGACCATCGAGTACGACATCGAGGGCTTGCCCAAGGGCCTCGTGCTGCACGACGTCGCCGTTCACGGCGACGGCTTCCGCGTCAACCTCCGGGGCGAGAACATCAAGCTCGTACAAAGCGGCAACGGGCAGTAGCAAAACCGGCCCGGCCCCATACTCCCGAGGCTTATGCCCCATTTATAGGCGGCACCCTGGCGCCGGAACAAACAGAGGAACCCCGCAGTGCTGGGCACGGCGGGGTTCCTCGCTGGTTGGATGCCGGTTACTCGGAACCAGATTTCTGTTCCCGATCGCGGAGGTTCTTCTTAATCTCGTCGAACTTTTCCTTGATGACCCGTTCCGCCTCGGAGAGGGTCTTCCCGGCACTGCTCAGGGGGTCCATCGGAAGGTAGACGTTGTGGCCGACAGGCAAGTCGTACTCGTCCTTCAGATGCGTGCCTCCGCCCACTCCCTGAAGAGACAGGTAGACCATGGCCTCCGTCCGGGCAACGCCGGCGATAGTTCCGAAGACGATTGTGAAGTCGTTAGATTCAAAACTCACAGTTTGACCGATATGGCTGCGGTCCAGGTCACCGGCCGGCACCGGCCTCTCGGACGGACTTCCGCTGTAGCTCATGAACTTCTCCTAATGGTCGAGGGACATGTACCACCGCAGTCTATCTAGGGGGTCAATGAAGGCCCGGCGGTTCCGCTTTGGGGTGAAGCAACTTGGCTTCGGGGCATGCGGCTGTTCCCTTCTTGGTGATGGTCCGCGAAGCTCGAACGGAACGGACGGGGCGTTTCGGCAGGGCGATGGTTCAGCGGTATGGACGCCGGGTGTTATCGTGACGGAACCGCACAATGCGTGACATCTTCCATGGGGGAAATAATGTTTGATAGTTCCAGTGTTATCGCGCGCCTAAAACAGCGCTCTAAGTCTTTTTGGATCGTTGCAGCATTGGTGCTGCTCCTGGTCATCCTCTTTGCAGCTTCCGCCGGGTTTGCCGGCGTCCTCATCATTCTGGGAATCGTGGCCCTCTTCACGGGGCTGTATGCCTTGGTCTTCAAGCGTCGGTCGTGGGTTGGACTTCCGCACCGGAAGTCCGCTGGCGTGGTGGCAGCGGCCGGCGTAGTGGTCTGCATGGTCGGCGGGGGTGTAGCCGGCGCTACCGCCACGCCCGCCCCCGTCGCCGATAAGTCTGCCCTGGTCGCCTCGCCCAAGCCGTCGCCCAGTGGCACGCCCAGTGCCACGCCGACTGCCACGAGCCCGGCCAACTCGCCCTGCACCACCTCAGGTGAGAGCCAGAAGTACAACGACAAGCTGTTCATCTGCACCATGGACAGCAGTGAGCGCTTGGTCTGGCTGAACGAAACGGAGTCCAAGAAGGTAGTGGCTCAGAAAGCTGCGGCCGACAAGGCGGCTGCCGACAAAGTGGCTGGGGACAAGGTTGCTGCCGACAAGCTGGCTGCGGACAAAGCGGCCGCCGACAAAGCTGTGGCGGACAAGGTTGCTGCCGACAAGCTCGCCGCCGAGCAGGCAGCCGCAGCCGCAGCTGCCAAGGCCGCGCCGGCCCCGTTCGTCGCTCCGGCGCCTGCACCCTATGTTGCACCGGCACCTGCCCCTGCACCGGCCCCGTACGTACCGCCCGCGCCTGCGGCCGCGTACTACGCGAACTGCTCCGCCGTAAGAGCAGCCGGAGCCGCGCCCATCCGCGCAGGCCAGCCCGGCTACAGCCGCTCACTCGACCGTGACGGCGACGGTGTAGCCTGCGAATAGCAGCCCACAATAAGAACCCCCGCTAGCCATTGCTTGCGGGGGTTTCTTGTTGCTCCGAGGAAACGCCCACGGCCGGCCATCCACCTGCCCGTTGCGCTATCACGTTTGGTCGTTCTCAGTGCCTCAGAGCAGCTATAGGTGATAGCGCAACGGGGGTGTTCGACGGTCGTCAGTCCTGCAGCACCCAGGCGGCGCTGTTCGGCTGCAGCCAGCCGTCCTCGCCCAACGGCGCGACGCTGAGCAGCGCCGTTCCGGATGGCAGCGCGACCGGTTCGGTTCCCATTGCGACGGCGACGAAGAAGTGCTTGTGCGTTCGCAGATTGAAGGCATATAGCGCTGGACTTTCCCTGCCCCGCTCTGGTCGGCCGCCCTTGCATAAACGTGAGCCTTCCCACCTTATTCTGAGTAGCTCGCAATAAGCCTGTAAAGTTAGATGCAGGCCACCGTAGCCCTTGAGTACCGCACCGGTGAAGACACCCGGGCCAGCGGGGGCAAGCGACACAACGCGCAACCGCCCTCCTGCTTGAGCGGCACAAGAACCTGTACGTCTTTCATCCCGGAACCCCACGGAGAACCCATGACTTTACTGACCGGACGCCCCGCAACCTCCTCATCCACCACCCAGGCCACTACCGGGACCGGTGTCGCTGACACCGCAGTGCGCGGCGGCAGCTACGTGACCCTCCCCGCCGGCAGCGTCCCCTCCGGCGTCGAGGGCAGCTATGTCACCGTCGCTGGCGCTCGAAACCTGCCCCCCGTCACGCGTGGCAGCTATGTCACAGTAGACGGCACTCCCGTTGTAGCCGCCAGCGTCATCGAGGGCAGCTACGTAACGCTTCCACCGGCCGCCTAGGGTCCAGCCCCATACGGCGATAGCACCACCGCCGGGCGCAAGCCGGGCGTAAAAGGAGGCCGACGGCGACACTGGGTGTCGTCATCGGCCTCCTTTTCCGTGCCATCGGACGTTTGGACAGGGTTCGACGGGCTCAACCACGGAGTTTCAGCGCAAACAGCCACAGCAGCACGTCCTCGCCCGGCGCGAACCAGTCCCGTTCCGGCGCGCGGCGGAAGCCCAACGACCGGTACAGGTTGTGGGCGCGCTCCATGAACGTGGCGCTGGTCATGCGGATCGCCTCGGCACCGGGCAGCTGCCGGGAGTGTTCCACGATCTCCCTGCCCACGGGCGGGCCAACGCCGCCGCCCTGGTGCGCTGGATCCACCGCAACTTTAGCTTTTCCGGGATTCGCCGAAAGGCGGCATCATGGTGTCGGGAGGCGCGCCTGATTGGGCTTAGGGGCGAACGGGTGAGGCCGCTTCGTTTCCGAGCACCGTCGTCCAGGGGCTGGCGGTCCACTCCGTCACGACGCCGTTGATGACGTAGGGATCGGCGGCTGCAAAAGCTTTCGCGGCCTCGAGCGCGTTTTCGCCGGTGAAGATCAGCAAGCCCTTGAAGGGGCCTTCTCCAACTGCGCCGCCCAGCAGAAGCTCGCCGCGTTCGACTGATTCCCACCCCGCCCGAAGGTGGTCTGCGCGGTATTGTTCGCGGCTTTCAAGGTAGTTGTCTGCGTAGGTGTATTCGAGGACGGCGTGCATGCCTGTCTCCATATCGTTCAGGAATTTCGTTCGTTGTAGAAGTAGCCTACTCACCGGGACTTAGCCAGAAACGGAGGCAACCCCCACCTGTACCCCGCGTCCCGGAACTTCTGCACCCGCCCGGGGCCGGCGCCGTCGTCCGACACCAGGGTCCAGGGGAGTGCCAATCGGGCTCAGGCGTGGAAGGGCCGCAGGGCGAGCGTGGAGGAGTCTGCCAGAACATAGACTTCCCGCGCGCCCCGGCCCACGAGGTCCTTGAGCCGGGTCTGGGCGTAGTCGGCACGCTCACCCCCGCAGCACCCAGACTGCGTTGTTCGGCTGCCGCCAGCCGTCTTCGGTCAGCGGCGCGGCGGTGAGAATAACCGTTCCTGCTTGCAGCTTTACGGGCTCGGTGCCCATGGCGACACCACGAGGAAGTGCTCGTTGCGTTCGCAGATCAGGAGGTTGCCGGGATCGACCCGCCTTCGCGACCGTGTTCCTCGAAACACCCAGCCGTGCCGCTATCGACCTCATCGATTCGCCCTCGGCCAGATGCAACCGCCGAATCAGAGCCCAATCCTCCACTGTGATCACCCGTCCAATCGTTCGGAACAGGTGGCTCAGTTTTCAACCGTCATAATGGCTCAGTTTTCGACCGTCACTGACATTCACCTACTTGCGGTCCTCAACGTGCGGTTGCGGCTGACCTGAACCATTGGGCAACGGTCGTCGTGCGGCGGTGGCCGAACTTACCCGATCAGTTCCCAGACAGAGGCAAGAGAGACAAAACGGCTGGTCGGCCAGCGGTGCACAGCGCCTCCACGTCTCCGAAGGAAACGTGCGAGGCGCCTGGTTTGGAGCCTCAGCCCCGCAGCACCCACGCGGCGTTGTTAGGCTGCAGCCAGCCGTCCTGCTCAAGGGGTGCGGCGCTGAGCAGCACCGTTCCGGCCGGCAGCTGCACCGGTTCGGTTCCCATCGCGACGGCGACGAAGAAGTGCTCGTTCCGCTCACAGATGAGCATGTTCCCCGCTTCGACGCGCCAGGTGCCGCCGTCGTTCGGGCCGAAGACCTCGTTCCTCCACAGCTTCCGGCGCAGCTCCAAAGCCGCAGTCACCAAAGCCAGCGAGGACTCGGGGTCCTGCTGCTGCAGTTCGATCGCCTGCGCCCCCCAGCCCGAGGGAATAGGTAGCCACGGCTCGGCCGCCGGCTCCGTCAGCGAGAAGCCGTGGTTCCGCTCGGCGTCCTCAGTCCAGGGCAGCGGCACGCGGGCGCCGTCGCGGCAGACGCCGCCGCGGGCCCACATGGGATCCACCCGGGCCTCGACCGGGACGTCGACCTCGGGCAGCCCGAGCTCCTGGCCCTGGTAGATGTACGCCGGACCGGGCAATCCGAGCAGCGCAACAAGTGCGGCGCGTGCCCGGACCGCACCAAGTGAACCGCCGCCGAAGCGGGTGGCGGAGCGGACAATGTCGTGGTTCTCCAGCGCCCAGGTGGGCGTGCCGCCGTGCAGCTGGCGCGCGGTTTCGAGGTCGTTGCCGACGGCCGCCCACGCTGCGGGATCCCACCCGAGCTTCACGAAGGCAAAGGCGAAGGCCTGCTGCATCTCGTCGGCGCGGGTGTAGCGGGCGGCGCGGGCCGGTTCCAGGTTGACCTCGCCCACCAGCAGGCGGTGCGGTGAGTACTTCTCGGCAAGGGTGCGCCAGCGGCGGTAGACCTCGTGGACTTCCTCCTGGTCCGAGACCTGGGGGTTGGACCGGAGCCCGTCCACCACGCCGCCGGTAGAAGGCGAGTCGGGCAGGCCCTCGGCCTTGAACAGCGCGTGCGCGACGTCGATCCGGAGGCCGTCAACGCCCTTGTCGAACCAGAAGCGCAGCACGCCGTCGAAGTAGTCGCCGACGGAGGGGTTGCGCCAGTTCCAGTCCGGCTGCCCGGCGGAGAAGAGGTGCAGGTACCAGTCCGTGTCCGTCTCGGACTCCGGGTTGGCACGGCTCCAGGCGCGGCCGCCGAAGACGCTCTGCCAGTTGTTCGGCGGCACGTCGGCGGCAGGATCGGCAGCCGGCACAAAGTGGAACATGTCCCGTTCCGGCGAGCCCGGGCCGGCCGCGAGGGCAGCCTGGAACAGCGGGTGCTCGGAGGAGCAGTGGTTCGGGACGACGTCGAGCAGGATCTTCAACCCCAAGGAGTGGGCCTGCTCAAGGAGGGCATCGAACTGTTCCATAGTGCCGAACAGCGGGTCCACGCCGCAGTAGTCGGTGACGTCGTAGCCCTGGTCCAGCTGCGGGGAGGGCTGGAAGGGAGTCATCCAGATGCCGTCGACGCCGAGGGCGGCGATGTACGGCAGCCGGGCCATCAGCCCGGCGAGGTCGCCCACGCCGTCGCCGTCGCCGTCGGCGAAGGAACGCGGGTAGACCTGGTAGATGACGGCGGACTGCCACCACTGGGCGGCAGGCGTGAGGGCGGTCTCCTCAACGAGGCTGACGGGAACCTGGGCGCTCATTTGCTGGCACCCGCGGTGAGGCCTTCGACGATCCGGCGCTGGAAGATCAGCACCATGATCACGAGGGGGACGGTGACGATCACGCCGGCGGCCATCTGCTCGCCGAAGGGCGCCTGGAATTCGGTGGCGCCGGTGAACTTGGAGATCGCGACCGTGGCGGTCTGGATCTTGGGGTCGTTGATCATGGACAGCGCGATGATGAATTCGTTCCAGCTGTGGATGAAGGTCAGGATCGCGGTGGTGAAGACCCCGGGCGCGGCGAGCGGCAGCAGGACCTTGCGGAACGCCTGCCACTTGGTGCAGCCGTCGATCATCGCGGCCTCTTCAAGGTCGAACGGCAGCTGTTTCATGAAGGTGGTGAGGTTCCAGACCGCCAGCGGGATCGCGAAGGACAGGTTGGGCACGATCATGGCCTGGTAGGTGTTGATCCAGCCGATGTCGGTGAAGAGGCGCAGCAGCGGCACGACGACGGAGATACCGGGGAACATCGACGTCGCGATGATGACGCCGAGGATCACTGACTTGAAGCGGAAGTTCAGCCGGGAGATGGCGTAGGCGGCGAAGACGCCGAGGACCAGCGCAAACAACGTGGTGGTGCCGGCGACGATCAGCGAGTTGAGCAGCGCCTGGCCGAACATTGTGGAGCCGTCGAAAACCTTGGTGTAGTTCTCCAACGAGAACGGGGCGGGCAGCAGGGTGTTGTCGAAAATGTCGGCGGTGCGGCGGAGGCTGGAGACAATCATCCAGTAGAAGGGGGCCAGGCAGTAGGCGAAGATCAGGGCCAGGCCGGCGTAGACGGAGTAGGAGCGCCAGGTGCGCTTGGGCTTCTGCTTTCCGGGGACGACGGGGGCGGCACCCGCCTTGGGTGCCCCGGAATCGGCGGCGGCGTTGCGGAGGTCGGAGATGGTCATCGGGTGGCCTCGGCCTTCTGGATGCTGGCGGACTTGGTGCGGGACTTCTTCGAGATCAGCTTCAGTTCCTTGGCGCCGGTGACGTCGGCGCCAAGGACCTTGACGAAGACGATCGCGACGACGGCGACGTACAGGAAGAGCATGACGGCGAACGCGGAGGCGGAGCCGTAGCGGAGCTGGTTGGATTCGTCCCAGGCCAGCATGGAGAGGGTTTCCACGGATTCCTTGCCGGGGCCCACCAGCACGAAGGGCAGGTCGAACATGCGCAGCGCGTCGAGCATGCGGAACAGCACGGCCACCAGCAGGGTGGGCTTGACCAGCGGGAGGGTGATGGAGCCGAGCTGGCGCCACCAGCCGGCGCCGTCGATCTTGGCCGCTTCGTAGACTTCGCCGGGGATGATCTGCATGCCGGCGAGGACCAGCAGGCCGATGAACGGCGCGGTCTTCCAGACTTCGGCGATGATGACGGCCACCTTGGAGGCGTTGCCTTCGGCGGTCCAGAGGATTTCGCTGCCGAGCAGGGTGTTGGCGATGCCGTCGGACTGGAAGATCCAGCGCCACAGCAGGCCGGAGACGGCGGTGGGCACGGCCCACGGGACCAGGATGCTGGCGCGGAGGAAGGCCCGGCCGCGGAAGGCGCGGTTCATGGCGAGGGCCATGCAGAGGCCCAGCACGGTCTCGAGGAGCACCGTGGTGAGAGTGAAGAAGGTGGTGTTGGCGAAGGCGTTCAGGAAGCGCCGGCCGGATTCGCCTGCGAAGAGGTCGGCGTAGTTGGCCAAGCCCACGAAGGCTTCGACGTCGGAGACGAAACCGTCCGCGTCCAGGCCGGTTTCGGCGCGGAACAGGGACTGGTGCACCGCGGAGAGCAGCGGGTACACGATCACCAGGGCCAGCACCAGGATGGTGGGGGAGAGCAGCATCGTGGCCATGCGGCCTTCGCCGGCGGTGCGTTTGCCGCGTCTGCGCGGGCTGCCTGTCTGGGGCGTGCCGGTCTGCGCGCCGGCGGGCGAGGCGGTCGTCGTCGTCATCCTTGGTACCTAACTGGAGTTGCAGCGTGCCTGGCCGGCCGGGGCGGACCGGCCGGCCAGGTGTGGAGATTGAACTGCTGGGATTACTTGCTGGACACCTCGGTGAGCTTGGCCTGCATGTCCTTCAGGGCGGTGTCCGTGTCCTTGGTCCCGGTGATCGCCGCGTAGGCCTCTTCCTGGATGGCCTTGGTGGTGGCGCCGTACTGGACCACCTTCGGGCGGGGCTGGGCGTTCTTCAGTGAGGTCAGCAGGGTGGGGAAGAACGGGCGCTTGGCGACGACGGCGGGATCCTCGAAGAGGGATGCGTACACCGGGGCTCGGGAGCTAAGGGCGAGGCGCTTCTGGGCCTGCTCCTGGCTGGTGAAGAACTTGGTGAACTCGAGGGCCGTGGCCTTATTCGGGGTGAACGGGGAGATCGCCAGGCTGCGGCCGCCGAGGGTGGAGACGCCGGGGGCCGTCGGTGCCGGGGATGGAGGTGATGTCGAACTTGCCGTTCACCTTGCTGGAGCCGTCCGTGGCGCTGAGGGAGGCGTGCACGAAGGGCCAGTTGCGCATGAAGACGAGCTTGCCGTCCTGGAACGCGCGGCGGCCCTGCTCCTCGAGGTACGTGATGGCGTCGGACGGGAAGAGACCTTCCTTGAAGCCGTCCACCAGCAGGTTCAGGCCCTTCTTGGCCTCGGCGGTGTCCACGGTGGGCTTGCCGTCGGCGTCAACCACGTGCCCGCCGGCGGAGGCCACGGCCTCGGAGAAGTTGACCGTCAGGGCCTCGTTCTTGTCGAACTGGCCCGCGTAGCAGGACATGCCCGCGGCCTCGGGGAGGGCGAGGATGGACTTGCAGGCGGTCTTCATCTCGTCCCAGGTCTTCGGCGGGGCGGCGATGCCGGCGGCCTTCAGCAGGTCGGAGCGGAAGTAGAACAGTGCGCCGTCGGTGTAGTACGGGGCGCCCACCAGGGTGTCCCGGTACGTCGCGGCGTTGACCGTGGCGGGGATCATCTTGTCCGTGGGGACGGCGTCCGCGGGCAGCGGCAGGATCCACTTGTTGGCGGCGAACTCGGAGGTCCAGACGACGTCCAGGTTCAGCACGCTGAAGGTGTCCGACTTGATCTGCGCGTTCTGGATGAGCTGCTGGCGCTGCTGGTCCGCGGAGTCGGGCAGTTCGATGAACGTGACCTTTTCCTCCGGGTGCGCGGCGTTCCATTCCTCGATGGTCTTGTTCGCGGCGCCGGAGGCATCGCGGTTGGAGACGTAGTTGATGGGGCCCTTGCCCTCGAAGGACGCTGCGGTGGCCTTCGGGGTGCTCTTGGCTTCCGTGGCGGTTCCGCCGCAGCCCGTGAGGGCGACGGCGGCGACGGCGACAGTTGCGGTGGTGGTGAGAAGAGTCTGCCAGGTGTGGCGGCGCTGCCTCATGTGTTGCTCCTTGTTAATCGGGGTGGTGCGGGTGGTTTGGTGCATGTTCGGACGTGCGGCGGCGGGCTGGTGGCACGGGGGAGTGCCGGCGGCCGCCGCTGGGGAGGTGGTCTTGTGGGTCCTGGCTAGCTGACCAGGACCTGGTCTTCGGGTTGGGCTTCGCTGACCGGCGCTTGGCTCCGTGGCTTTGAGCTGGGCGGCGCGGTGGAACCGCGCTCGATCAGCCGGTGCGGCATGATCTTCGGCCCGAGGTCCCGGGAGCGGAGCAGCTTCTTCACGGCCATCCGTCCCATGTCCTCGAGCGGCTGCGCCATGGTGCTCAGGGGCGGGTTCACGTGCAGGGAGGTCGAGGTGTTGTCGAACCCGAGGACGGAGACGTCCTCCGGCACCCGGAGCCCGCGGCGCTGCAGTTCATTGACGACGGCGGCGCCCATCTCGTCGCTCATCGCGAAGATCGCGGTGAGGCCGGGTTCCTGCTGCAGCAGGTCGTCGACGCCGGCGGCGCCGCTCTCGTAGAAGAAGCTGCCGGTCGCGGTGACGGGGGTGCATTTCGCCTCGGTCATGGCGCGGAGGTAGCCGCGCTGGCGGGGGTGGGCCACGTGGACCGACGCCGGGTCACCGGCAAGGAGGCCGATGCGTCGGTGGCCGAGCCGGAGCAGGTGCCGGGTCGCGTCGTAGGCGGCCTGCTCGTCGTCGATGGCGACGCTGGGGGAGCCGGATTTGTCGCTGATGGCGACGGAGATGATGGGGACGTTGGGTCCCAGCAGCTGGCGCGTCTCTGGTGTGATCACGGCGGAGATGAGGATGACGCCGGCGGCGCGATAGGTGCGGAGGGTCCGGAGGTAGCCGGCGATGTAGGCGGACTTGGCGCCGGTGCGGCCGAGCATCACGGCGTAGCCGCGCTCCTGGGCTTCCTCCTCGACGCCCTGCATGACCTGGGAGGCCAGGGCATCGGAGACCATGGGGGCGAGGAGGCCGATCACGGAGGTCTGCCGGGTCTTAAGGCCGCGGGCGAGGTAGTCCGTTTCGTAGGAGAGGCTCTTGACCGCATTCTCGACGCGCTCTCGGGTTTCGTCGGAGTAGCCGACGAGTCCATTGACGACCCGGGAAACAGTGGCCGGGGAGACGCCGGCGTGCTTGGCGACATCGCGGATGGTGACCACTGTTCCTCCTCTCTGAGGTTGTCTCTACCTTGGTTGCTGCTCACGTTACGTAATCGGTTTCGGAAAACGGTTTACGTAAACGGTTTCGTTCGGTGCAGGATCAACAGTAAGGGGTGGGTGCGAGATCGCGTTGCGTTTCGTAAACGGGGCAGGGCCAGGATCAGCGATGACCATGCGGCCGGTCTTACCGGGCAGCAAGGGCAAAGTGATTGAGCCCTCACTAACCGCCGGCAACATGGAAGCGTGCCACATTATCCTGACCGGCACCCACCGCGGGGACAAAGCCGGTATCCGGCAACACGCAAGCGCGTCGAGTTCGACTGTACGGACATTCCGGGTGAGGGGCCGCAAGGTGGCAAAGCAGTGGGGCACCACCGACAACCCGACCCTGATGCAGCAGATCGGCGTGGGGCCGTTTTGGCTGTGCAGCAAAAGTTCAGTCTCCTCGACGCCTGTCACGGCTATCTATCGGTAGACGGTTGCTGGCGCGGTCGGCAGGCCCAAGTTGCTCCACGCTTCGGTGATGATCTGGTACAGCTGCGCGCTCGAGACTTGGAATGGGCAATAGCACGGTGAGCTGGGACTGAAAGGCCCGGGAATACATGGCAGTAGAGGCTTTCGGTCTGCAGGCCGAGCGCGGAACCGTGGCGGCAGCGCTGCCGCCCGTGTCTAGGAGAGGTCCGCGAGCAACTGACCTAGGAGCGACTCCTCGTGTACGGCCACTCCCTGCCGGGCCATAACAACAGCGAGGCCCGGATCCCACGGTGTCGGGACCGGCTTACCCTCGAGTGAAAGCATTTCATCGGCGGGCAGGCTACTCACCGCCGCCTCATAGTCACCTGCGGTGAGACGCCAGGGCGTGGCGCCAGAGGCTAGGACGCGGCCGGCGATCGCGACTCCGGGCCAGTCAAAGTCGCCATGATACCGCACGACGTTACCGTCGGCGATGAGTCGATCCAGGGCCAGCAAACCTGCACTCGCAGGGTTGCCTGACAGGCACAACAGCACTCCAGGAACCCCCGCCCTGGCCGCGGCCTGCATCACCTGCGGGTTCTCACACACGGACACGACCGTTCCAGGGCTGGCGAGGAGTGCGCCGGGCCCGGCAGCGCGCAGCTCATGCACATTCAGGTGGGTGACCAGGCCAAGGCCGGCGCGGGAACGCATCATCTGGCACCACGGGCCGGTGCCGGGCGGGCGCAGACCCCAGGCGAGGACCGTTCCCGAGAGGACGTCGGTGACGACGCCGAGCCGCTCCCACAGGGCTCGCCGCGTAGCAGCACGGTCGGGCACCGGCTCGCCAAGCGCTGCTGCTGCAGCTCGAAGTACAAGCGCGCTGGTCAGTGTGCCGTCGTCAAGTCCGTGTGCCGTTCCAGTGCACCGAGACGCGAGCTCGGCCAGCTCCCACACCGGCCCCGGTCCCGGCGACCCCGGATCAGGCGCGCTGAGGTCGGTGCGAGTTCCGAGCGCGGTCAGGACAGCGCCGGTTCGGTCCGCGCAGCGGTTGGCGGTCTCCTCGCCAGCGCGGGTGAGCAAGCCAGCCTGTCGGACGCCGTCGATGAACTTTGGCACCCATGGCGCGCACGCCAGGCCGGCACCCGCTATGGCCCCGTCCAGCCGTGCCCAGACGGACGCACGGGAGACCTCGGATTGCTCCCGTGCCGCGGCCCGGTCTCTTAGCGGTGTCCCTGTCAACGCCTCAACGACAGCGGAAAGTCCGGCCTGCGCGGCGGAGTCACGCAGCCGGGCATCGAGGCGGTCCAAACGAACCCGTACCGCTCCCGCGGTGACAGGAGTCGCCAGCATACCGGAGAGCAGATCCGCGCCGGTGTCGTCGACGACCAAACTCACGCTTCCGGAAGCCGCGAGACGGTTCTTCTCGAGTCGGATGCGAACTGCGGCCCACAGAGGTGCCAGTGACGGGTGTGCTAGGTACTCGCGGGTCTTCGGCGGCAGACCCTTTCCGGTGGTCATCGAGCGGCCCGCAGGTGCCGGTTGCGGCCGTCCCAGTGCATGTGCGTAGTTACTGCAGGGCCGTCCTGACGACGCCTGACCTCGTAGCAGTCCAGGGCAGGAACCTGCGGGTACATGCCCCACAGCGCGTGTCCGGTCATCGCGAAGTCGATGTCGAGGCGGACCAGAAGCCCCATTAGTTCAGCGATGGTTGGGTCATCGACCTTGGCGAACGCATCATCGAGCAGCAGCAGACGCAGCGCCCGTCCGCTGTCGGGAAGACTGGACAAGTACGCGTCGACAGCGGCGAACAGGGTTACGTAGGAAACGAAGCGGGTCTCGCCTTGGGACAGCTTCGCGCTGCGCGTCAGCCGACGCTGTTGCCCGGTGGCCGGTCCGAGGATGAAGACCTCGACCATGTGCCAGGCTCGGTAGTCCAGGGCGCTGCGAAGGTGCTCGGCGTACCCGGCGGAGGCGTCCGCAGCGAATGACTCCTCGACGCGTGCCTTCAGGAGGTCGGTCAGCTCGGCGGTAGCCGCGGTGGTGCGCAGCGCGGCCGCGGTCGTGACCAGTTCGCGGATTCGGGCCGCGGACGGGCCGGCGCTCTCCGCGAGGTTCCACCGCAGTCGGACCCCAATGCCGTGGCTGGTCCGTATCGAGGACAGCGACGTATTCATCGCTGCCACGAGCGTCGAGGCCTGGTCCAGTCTCCGGCGGAGTTCGTCGGCGACCCCCCCTAGAACAAAATCGGTGAAAACGCGGTGTTCGCGGTCCGACAGAGCGGCCTTGCCCTCATCGCGCTGCCGGGCGAGCTCTGTTGCGGCTGCGGCGATGGTGCGCCGGCCGGAGGCGTCGGACAGCTCGATGAGTCGTACGCCGTCTTTGATCTCGGCAAGGACGTCGAAAGTGCCACTGATCTCTCGTTCGAGTGCCTGCTGTGCCCGGATGAGGGCGTTCTCGTCTGCGGTGTGTTGGCCCTGAAGGGCAGCGGTCACGGCGCCTGCGGCGGCGCGCACCGATTTATCGGTGACCTCGGCGATGGACAGAGGACCGAGCGGTGAGGACAGCGCAGAGGCGGCGACGCCGGGCAGATCCAGTAGTTGCTGGAGGGCGGCAGCGGCAGCCTCCAATTTGCGGTGTGCAGAGGTTGCCCGCTCACGGGCGACCGTTGCCTCGGACTCGGCGTGGCCGGCCTTCTGTGCGAGGCCGGACTCCCGGGTACGTTCGGTGCCGAGCTCGGCGCGGACCCGGATCAGCTCGCCCTCAGCCTCACCCAAGTCCTTGCGGACGCTGGCTGCGTCGGCGCCAACGGTTGCGCGGACAGCGGCGAACTCGGCCTCCTCTGAGTGCCACGTCCGCCATTCGACGTCGGCGCGAGCTTCTGCGCCGATGCGCTCCTCCGCGTGGAGTTCGGCCCGATCGATGACGGCAGCGTGCCGTGCAAGAGCGGCCGCGAGGCGCTGCAGGGACTTGGCTGCGGTGTCGCACAGCCTGGCTGCTTCGGCGGCGTCCCGCTGGACCTGGCTCAGGGAGTCCGTCCCGGTGGGAAGGCTGAATGCTGCGCAGGCATCGCGGTGGGCAGTCAGCGCCGTGGTCCATTTGCGGCGCAGTTGCTGCGCCTGCTCGAGGGCTGTGAGGGCGGCGGCGTTGGCGCTCTCGGACCGGTTTGCCGCTGCGGCGGTGAGGGCGGCCGCGGTCGCGACTGGTTGGCTGCGCGGCGCTGTGGCGACGACGATTTCGAGCTGTTCCTGGTCTCGGCCAACCTTGGCGCGCGCCGCTGTGCGCCCGAGGACGGCATCGTCGAGGGTTTCGAGTTCGGCGGCGATCGAGGAAAGCCGTGCCGCGCGGGCGCTGGCGCGGGCGGCGGCGCCGATGTGCTGGGCGGGACCGGCTAGGTGCCGGCCGGTCACGGGGCCGTTCCCCCAGGTGCCGTCGGTGCCAACCCAGGTGGTGTGCGAGTCGGGGCCGTATCCGATCCGCTCGAGTACCGCGGCGACAGCGTCCGGGTGAGCGGTGGTCGGGACGATCGTGAGGGCCTGCGCGAGGGAGCCGCCGGCCGAGGGGCCAGTTCCGCGGAGGAGGAGTTGCCCGTCGCGGGCGTGCAGTGTTCCGTCGCCGGTGACGGAGCCGAGCAGCAGGCCGGAAGCTAGGAGGGCGCTCTCGATCCCGGCCCGGTCCGCATCAGAGACGCCGTCGGCAAAGTCGACTGCCTGCCACAGCGGGACAGATCCCTCGGGACCCCTGCCCAGCCAGGGCGGTCCGGCCGGGGCTGGGTCGACGGCTGCGAGCAGTTGGGCTTGCTCGTTCTCAAGCTGGGCCCGTTGTAGCTGGTCCGCCTTTTCCGCGGTGTCCAGGGTGGCGAGGGCGGAGGCGTGCCGCTGACGGGCGACGGTCGCTCCGACGGTGGCCATCCGGTCGAGCTTGTCCAGGAGTGCGGGGTCGGCCCGGCCGGAATCTGGGTCTGCAAGGAAAGCGCCGAGCGGGCCGTGTTCGAAGTCGACTTCGCCCAGAGCCGCGGACGTCTGCGGTGCGCTGGTCCAGGCCCGCCACTGATCCGCCAGCGCGCTCACGGCGGTGTCGAGGCGGTCGGCAGTTTCGGCCGCTTCGTCTGCGGCACGCTCGGCGCGGGCCTGTTCCGCTTCGGCGCGCTGGTCGGCGTCGGTGACGGCCCGTTCCTGCTTCTCCAGTCGCCGGGCCTGGTCAAGCCGGGTGCCGGCCTGCCCCTGACGGGTCTTCGCGGCTTGGGTTATGAGAGTGAGCCGGGCCTGCTCGGCTGGGATGTCGGCGGGGGTGACGTCCAGGGCGGCGACGATCGGACGGGCCACGGATTCGGGGTCGGCGTCGCGGCGGGTGCGGATGATGTTCGTGATGCGAGCGGCCGGCACTGCGCGCACCGCAGCCGTCTCGGCGATGTTCGTGGGCGCGCCGGCGGAGCGCAGCTGGTCGCGGGCTGCGGCGAGCCCCTGGGCGGCTTCCTGTGCGGCCTGGGCGGCATCGTCGGCGCGGGTGGAGGCGTCGCTTGCAGATGAAGCCTCGGTGCGCCGGGCTGCGGCGGCCTCTGACAGGGCGCTGTCCGCGGACCTGGCCAGCGCGGAGATCTTCCGCTCCCGGTCGTCGAGATCGCGGGCGTTGGCGTAGGCTGCTGACGACTTGATGCCGGTGATGGTCGCTTCGAGCTCAGCCTCGGTGGTGGCGAGCTCGGCTATCGTACCCTCCACGTCACTGTGCTGGCGCAGAAGATCGCGGTGATCTGCCTGGCGCCGGTCGGCGTGCTGCGCGGCCTGCCGGGCTGTCATTGCCGCTTCCTCGGCAGCGGCGGCGGCGCCGCCGAGGACGCCGGCGGCGTAGCGACGGTACGTGCCGAAGAAGGTGTTGACCTGATGGTAGGCCAGCTCAAGGCGTTCCTGCCCTGCACGCGTCTCGGACAGACCGTCGAGCTGTTCACCGGCTGCGTTCAGGGCCGCCTCGCTCAGGGGAGGCAGGGCATCGGAAAGGATCTGCGGAAGGCGTCCCTCTTCGATGCGGTTCCCTACGTCGGGAGAGCGCAGGGTGTGCGTCAGCTGCATAAGCCCGATGTACCGGTCTCGGCCGGACTCACCCGTCAGGCCGTACACGGTGCTGCGTACTCGGTCGCGGTGTGCCTCAGGGGTATCAGTGATTCGATCGGCGCCGACCAGTGTGGTCAGCTGGTCGCGGGAGAGGACCTCCCGGGCCGGCGATATAAGCTGCAATTCGTTTCCGACACGCAGCGGGGTGGTGAAGTACCAGACTTTCGCGTCCCCGGTGGACTGCGAGAACCGGATGAACGCGCCGAGCGTCAGGTGCTCGTGGCTGCCATCAGAGGAATCGTCCTCGGCCAGGTCCCGCTCCAGTTCCAGCCACAGGTAGCCTTCCCTGTTGCCGGACTCTGCGCCGGCCTTCATTAGGTCCTGAAGGCGGACCTTGCCGGAGCCGGTGGCGTCCATTTTGCGCCGGTCCGCGTCGAGGAGGTACGGCAGCAGCATCTCCAGTACGCGGGACTTGCCGGATCCGTTCGTGCCGCGCAGCACGAGACGGCCGCCGGAGCAGTCGAACGTGGTGTCGTAGTAGTACCAGACGTTGATCAGTCCAGCGCGGCTCATCCGCCACCGGTGCGGGTTGTGGCGGGCGAGGGTTTCAGCGGTGTCGTGACCGGAGATATGGGTGTTAGTCATGGTAGGTCCTCATGAACGGAGTCGGAAAGTCGGCAGGGGCGGGGAAGAGCGGCTCGGTGAGCTCCGGCAGCCCGGGGGGCGCCTCGAGCCGGCGCAGGGCGCGAGGCTTGGCAGCAGATCGGACAGGTTCTGGCCGGTACCGAGCAGATGCTGGGTGCAGCACGAGCCCGTCAACGGTGGCCGTTGCCAAGCTGACGGAGGTGAGGACTTGAACGACCTCGGCGCGCAGGCGGCCCAGATCGCTAATGACCTCGCTGCGCCAGCTGCGCGCATTCTGCTCTGCGAGGTGCTCAAGGTTGTCCGCGACCAAGTCCCACGTGGCAAGAACGCCCGGCACGGGCCGGCCGCTGACCAAGGCCTCGGCGCCGGCGGACGGGTGAAGCGTGTCTACGAGCGCATCCAGAAGCAACAGTGCGGCCTGTCGGGTGGTGCCGTTGCTGGGGAAGGCAACGTCGGTCATCTCCTCCTCCGTGTCATACGCGAGAGCGCCCTCGGCGCGGACCTCCAGCTCGAGCCCGAACGCGTCTCCGAGGGCCAGAGTGATGTCATTTCGCTCGCGGGACAGCGCGTCACGCTCACTCTCGGTGAGGTTCTCGCGCCGCACGAGGGGGTTCTCGACGATACGGCGCCGCAAGTCGCGCCGCGGCTGTGCTGGAAGGTCCGGATCATGTGCCCACAGCTGGTCCGGCTGTTCAACGGTGTAGAGCGGCCGGGCGAGCAGCTGCGGCAGCAGGGACCGGTTGATTGTCAGGAGCGCCTCATCGTGCCGCTCGCTCCAGCCGGCAACGGTCCCGTCAGTCTCGGCGAGCACGCCCCAGTCGAGTAGAAGGCCGATGGCGGCAACCAGGGCTCGCCGTTCGGGTAAGGCGTCGTCGATGCTGATACCGACGCTAGCGGCATCGGCGCGCAGTTGTTCGACGAGCTGGGACAGCAAGATCTGCTCACCGACTGACGGTGAGAGCAGACCGGCGCAGACCAGGGCCAGGTAGGTGTAGGCCCGGGGAGTGAAGTCGCCGCCATTGCTGCGCCGCGCAGGACGCACGGGAGCATCCACCGGCAGGGGAGCTTTGGCGAGTCGGGCAAAGCTCGCCTCAATGACCAAGGTATAGCCGAGCGTTGTGGCGAACGTGGATTTCAGTGCGCCTGCATTCCGGCGCACCAGGGCCATTTCCTCGGGGTACTGCGCGGTGGTCATCACCGGGTGCATGAGCAAGAAGCGCGCCGCTTCTCGCCGCTCGGAAGCGGCGTGCGAGGCCGTCACGGCGCTCCCCGCTGGCGGACGGGCGGCCGCGCTCACGGCCCGGTCCCTGTCATCTTGCCCTCATCATCGTCGAGAGTGACGGGAACCTCGGCGGGATGGACCCGCAAGAGGAGGTCATGCACGGTCAGGGTTCCGTCGTCGCTGTGAATCACGGTGCTGCGCCCCCTGGCCGGGATCGCGGTCAGAGCCAGGCCGAGGCTCGTGTCTGTGTGGATTGCGGCGTTTTCGAGGTTCTGCTCCACCGCCAGGAGAGCGCCGAACCGGTCTAAGAGCAGGTTCCGAGCTGCGGGGGACAGGCGTGCGCCGTCGAGGTTTCCGGACGCAGTGAGTTCGGCCGCGGCGGCCGCCAGCCGATCGGCCTCCTCCTGGGCCAGAGCGAGGAGCAGCTCGCGCTCCAGACCGGGGTCCAGAACGCGGGCGGTACGCCCACGTGCGGCCCGGTCACCACGCTCGCGCAGCGACAAAGGCACATCAACCGGTTCAGCGTCCCACCACGATGTGGTGGCGCCGTCCCGGCCGGTATCCTCGTCGGGACCGCGCAGCAGGTGTCGGGACGGGTACGCACCGAACGCGGCATTGAAGATGCGGTGCGCCGCATCCGCGTCGGCGGTGTCGAACCACCGAGCCAAGCGCAGCAGGTCGGCGCGTCGGGAGACGCCGGTCCCTGCCACGGCCAGCATCCGTTTGGCGTTGGCGATGAGCTGCGCCAAAGCCTGGTCAGCGGCCCCACGCAATTGCGCAGGCCCGGATCGACCACGACGCCCGGTGTACCAGGCGGTGAGCTCTTCCCAGTCCTCGGCATTTCGGCCGGGAGAGCGCTCGGTGGCTGTCCCATCGGATTCGGGCAAAGACGGCAGCGAATCGAGGGCGTCCAGCAGCGCGGGCAGCCGCGGCTCAAGCGCTTCGAGGAGAGTGGCGATCGCGGGCGCATGGCGGGCGACGTCGGCGGTGATTAGGTCGACGTAGCTCATCAACATTTCCTTGAAGCCTGCATATTCGGGGCCACCGAGGTCGTAGCGGGAGATGCGGGACTGGACGAAGGCGTAGAAGTCCGTGGCGGACTCCGCGAAGAAGCGCTGGTTCTGGAACACAGTGGTGACGTCGCCCGCGAGTGCGTCTGTGTCGAGCGATCTATGGCTGTCGAGACGGTCGGTGATGCGTTGGAGCGTCTCCACAGTCACGCCCAAGAGCTCGCGGGCCACTTCGCGGGCACCGTCGCTGGCGCTGATCACCTCGTCAACTTGTCGCGCGACGCGACCGCCAAGCTTAGACACCTGATACCGGGAGCGGGAGCGGACCCATTCGGCCACGGTGGCGGCGCGCGCGTCGCGAACCGACCGCACCAGATTGCCCCACTGCTCCAGCTGGCGGCAGCGGCTTTCGAGGTCGTCAACACTTATTAGGGCGCCGGAGCGTTCGAGCGCCGCCTGCGCCTCGCCTGCCGACAGGTCGGCAAGGAGAGTGGAGGAAAAGAGGCGCATGATGGCGATGTACTCTTCGGCATTGTCAGCGGTCACGTACCGGTACAGATCTCGCCGCTCCTGCCGTGCCTCGGGCTCAGTCTGCGTTGTCCCAGCGTCCATCCCGGTATCCCTTTCTGCTGATCCTGCTGCGGTCGAGTCGCTCGCCATTGGTCGGTAACTAACCGTGGTCCGGCCCACACTAAGGCAGCGGTCCGACACTTTGGAGTTCTCAGGCATCCGGACGGGTCAGTGCTACGCGCAAATCCCCTCTACCGGTCTCCGCCTCAAATGGACAATGTGGTCGCGATTTCACATCAAGGTGCTCAAGAGATTGCGTCGTTAAGGAGTATCTCAGCGGCGCCGAGACACCACGCCCTCCGGGCTTTGCAACGAGACTGACCAATTGACTTAGGAGCCCGGCCGTGACGCCGATGGAAAGCAGGGCGACGTTCTGGTTTCCGCGCTGAGCCTGTCCGGCTGCAGCTATGTAGGAAGGATCATCAAGTAGGCCCTCTTTGTCCAGGGTCACTTCCGACATATCGATTTGGGCGGAACAGACTAAGCACGGCCTCCCGGCGGTTAGGGTGTGCGTGCGAATAGTGGCACCGCGCATTGCGCCGTCAGAGAAGACGTCAATTCCTATGCCGCCGTCAATGACGGGGATTAGGTCTGAGTAGGCCATCTGGTTCAGGACTGCGCGTGGATAGGGTCGGTCCACGCAACTGATGACAATGTCATAGTCCAGGGCGGTTGCTTGGCCTTCTACCGTCGTTACGTCCTGGTTATGGGTTCGGAACTCGTGGCTGGAGGCGGTGGCTGCCCTCGCCATTTCTCGGTGTGCGACTTCTATTTTGAGCCGCCGGATCGCTGCGTCAGACTGTGTTGAGCCGATCATTCGATCCAGGTTATGTTCTTGGACGACGTCAAAATCCATGACACCCACATGACGTGCACCTGCGGCGGCCAGCCGGACCGCGACGTCCAGCCCTACACTCCCGACACCGATTACGAGCAGGCGCAGACGGGCGATGTCAGCCTGTGTTTTGTCTCCCCAGGCTGAGATTGTGCGCATTTGTCGGTCATTGCTTGAGGGTATCGGGCGTTGTTTGTTGTTCCAGTACACGTTGAGAGAGGGCCCGACAACGCGGACGTAGTCGGCTTGGGTAGACTCCGACGCCGTCCACGTGCGGGCGGACCACGTGCCCTCGCCCGCCAAGGTCATGCCGACGAGTGGCTCCCCGGTTAGCTGTAAGGCTAACCGGGAGTACGATTCCTCTGCGTCAGCATCTTGCGAGCTCATTCCTTGCCAGCCGCGGCCTTTCGGATGGGAGTGGATAATCATTACCCCCTGTCCAGTCCTGGCGGCCTTCTGGCAGGCACGCAACACATAGCTCCCGCTGAAGGAGGCGTTGCCATGTACGGAGCGCTCCCCCGACTGAGGAAGCAGTACTTCGTTAACGATGGCCGTGCGTCGCAGGCTGCCGGTGGAGGGAGCATAAAGGGCAAGACAGATGTCTTCTTGGCCGTCCATACGGAGCAAGTGATCAGTGAGTTTGCTGCTAGTCACGTTCGTCATGGCGACGGAAAATCTTGCAGTCATCTGGCATCCGTAAGGACAGCGCGAACATGTGACAGCCAAGACTGGGCAGGGTCACGTGCATCTCCCCAACTGACAATGTTGCGCGAGTGCTTGAGCCACCCCTCCTTGCTCGACGGCTGAGCATTGGTGGTTTGGAACTCTACAGAGTCTGGGAAGTGCACCCAGTGGGGAGGGATGAGTGGCCAGCTTCCCGTTTCCTCCAAGTCGATTCCGCTTCGAACTTCGACGCCGGCGAAAGATCCGGAAGTTGCCTTCACTGTGAAGCTAAGTACGTTGCCTTCGACAGTCGGCTTCGCGCCAAGAACTTCCAGCCCCAAGATAAGGCCGTCGAGTCCGTTGGTCTGTCCCGCGCCCGACACTTAGGCGACCTGCGCACTCTGCCGGACGGTGACGAACTCATCCCCTGTCTTGATCACAACTTGCTGGTCGTCCTTGAACGTATGAACGTCACCGTGTCCCCTCACCTCGGCGAGGTCGTATCCCAGTGCTGGCAATCCTGCCAGGCCCAGCAGTGCGCTGGCGGGCTGGTGCTTATCGCCCACGGTAAATGACCGCCCGTCGATCGTAAACGTGATGTTGGCGGGCTTCTTCTCTGCCGTCATGGTGACTACCTCCTGGTTGTGATGGACCGTTTTGGTCCGTTCTATTGCAACAGTAGCATGTACCAAAAGGGTTAATTAAACGCCGGCAGAAACTGGCCTTGTTTCGGTTCACGCGAAACGGGGCGTAGGCGGTATGCTCAGGAGTGGTAGGCAATAGGATCGATCAGGCGGGTACATGGACGTCTTCTTCAGGACCGAGGGGCTCGCCATGCTGTTAGGCAACGAGCAAAATAGGGTCCGCGAGTTTGGCGCAGACGGCGCGGGCCGTATTGATCTCCGCCTTCAACAGCTGATGGGTGCGTCGACACTTGCGGAAATGAAAGTGATGCCGGGCAGGTGCCGGGAGCTGAACTCACCGCTTCGCGGGTACTTCGCAATCGATGTTTCACCGCACTGCCAACTTACTTTTCATCCAACGGACATCGGCCAACGCGGAGAAGTCTTGGTCGGCCGAGCGTGGCAATCGATCGAAAGCATCACAGTAAGTGACTACCAGCGACTATCAGGGAGGAGCCAGCCATGACGGCGACGGCATATCCTTACGCTCCTGAGCGCATACTGCCGCCTGGTTCGACGCTATTGGAGGTGCTCGACGAACGAGCGATGACCCAAAGCGACCTCGCGATCCGGACAGGGCTTTCCGCTAAGCACATCAATCAGATTGTCAAAGGGACGGCATCGATAAGCCCTGAGACGACGATATTGCTTGAGCGGGCAACAGGCGTCCCTGCGTCGATGTGGACAAATCTTGAGAGCACATATCAACTGGATCGGTCGCGTACTAAAGAGGCAGAGAAGCTTAAGTTAGACCTGGACTGGCTGAAGACGCTGCCGCTTGCAGAACTCGCTAAGAGGAAGCGGATTCAATCGGCGAGCTACTCGATCGATACTCTTCGAGAAGTATGCAACTTCTTCGGTGTCGCAGACAAAGCCTCATGGGAGGCTTTGTGGGAACGTCCGACCGCATATCGACGATCCAAGGCCTTCTCAAGTGATCCAACGGCTGTCGCAGCTTGGCTTCGGATCGGTGAGGTCGAAGCAATGAAGATCAGTTGCAGCCCCTTCGATAAAGCGAAGTTACTGAGTTCCCTAGAGGACCTACGAAGTCTCACGCGCTTATCCAATCCCAACGAGTGGGTACCTCGATTGAAGTCTGCTTGCGAGGATATCGGAATTGCTGTTGTTTTCGAGCCTGAGATTTCTGGAGCTCGAATCGTCGGTGCTACGCGGTGGGTCCAACCGGATAAAGTGCTGATTCAGCTCTCGCTGCGACATCGGTGGAGTGACATTTTTTGGTTTACATTTTTCCACGAGATTGGACATTTGCTGCTGCATTCCAAGAAGGACGTTTTCATCAATGACCAAGGACCTCATAGCGGTGCGGAGTCCGAAGCCGATGCCTTTGCGTCCCAGCTATTGATCCCTCGCCGTTTTGAAGATCGCTTAAGCACCCTTCAATCCGATGATGATGTAACGAAATTCGCAAGTGAATTGGGGATTGGTCCAGACATTGTGGTTGGTCGGCTGCAGTTTGAGAAGCGGTGGCCCTACACGCGGGGTGCGGCACTCAAGCGCCGTTTTACTTTTGCGAAGTCCTAGGGGTTTTGCGCCATTAGGGTGGTGACAATCGGGCGAGTGGAGTGGTTCTTATGCCGGATTAGATTCGTTCAGCGTTGTAGTGCTCGAGCGAGGGGAAGCGTAGCTTGCGTTGGTTGCAGCTCGTGATGGCCTACCGGTAAAAGGCTTGCTCCTCACGGATAGGTTGTGATGGCCATGATCCGGTCCTCCGGCCGCTGACAGGACCACGGCACGATTTCCGGCCTTCCCCATCCAGGAGTCGTTTGAATGCAGAATGAAGCATGACACTTAGCGAATTAACTAGTGCGGATGCGGTTCGCCAAGCAGCGGCGGAGGTTCATCGACTTGGGCAGCGCGTTTTTCTGGACCGGTACGGCTACACGGAATCAGCGAAATACGTGGCAGTAGTGGACGGTGTTACCTACGACTCGAAGCCCCTATTGTCTTTTGCATACGGTATTCAGTTTCCGCGACGAGGGCCGCTGTCGACCTCAACATTCAACGGTGGAGCACAGTCCCGACTAGCTCTGAAAAGGCTCGGTTTCGACCTGATCCCGAAGAACGACCAACATGGCGACCCAACTCCAAGTACAGACGTCTCACGAGCCAGACAGATACCGCTAGAGATCAGCTTGATCTCGGAGTTCCGGCGTGTTGCCGTCGATGCACTCGTTGCGACGAAGGTCGAACAAAGTCTGATTGATGAATTTACTGAGCTTCAGAGAGCAAAGGGCCGAACCTTCACCAGGTGGGAGATCTTTCCGCGAGGCTCTAGTGAGCGCCTGCTTACCGATCTTTACGACGAGGAGACGCTCACCCTCTATGAAGCCAAGGCTTCCTCGACTAGACCCGACGTGAGACTGGGCTTGGGCCAGATACTGGACTACTCGAGGTTTATCGATGAGTGCGAGGCTCTGGCTCTGCTGTTGCCATCGCGCCCCTCAGACGACCTGGTCGATTTGTTGCACTCATTCCAAGTCAGGGCCGTGTGGCGTAAGAGGCCGGGAATCTTCGAGTCCTCGCACGAATCGATCTACTTGGATTAGTGGACCTCCAGGACTGTAGATCAGATACCGACAGACACGGATAGTAGAAGTTTGGTAGTCCGGACTCCGGCCAATACCCTGGCGAAGTGACTAATTTCATTGGGGGAGAGGCAACTGATCAGTTGCCCGAGGGGCTGTACGAACTTCTCAACACGGACGCACTCGACAACCGGTTGAGCCAACGAACAGGGTTGCTGCCGGTCTTCACTGACATAGAAGACGAGGATACTCCTGACATCCTCTCTCGCCACGTGGCAGAGGCAGTCCGTCAGGTCATGACGGCAGCCAAACCGGGAGACAGAGTTGGTCTGGCCAACCGGCTCCTCCAGGAATTGAACACCACAGACCGCATCGCACCCGGCCCCGCCCAGCTCCAGTCCCTCCACCGCCCAGACACGCTCAAGCGCCGCAATCTCCGCCGTCCCACCACCAAGCTGAGCGACTCCGCCCTCCTGACCAACAACAAGGACGATCCAAACCTCGCAGCGGAGTTGCGCACCGAGATCGAGTCCGCGAACACGGTAGACCTGCTCTGTGCCTTCGTCCGCTGGACAGGCCTCCGCCTGCTGCATCCGGCGCTTGAGGAGCTCAAGGAACGCGGCGCCAAACTGCGGGTCATCACCACCACCTACATGGGCGCCACGGAGCGCCGGGCCATCGACGAACTCGTCAACCGCTACGGCGCCCGAAGTGAAGATCAGCTACGAAACCCAGGCCACCCGGCTGCACGCCAAGGCCTGGCTGTTCCGCCGCGACTCAGGATTCGACACCGCCTACGTCGGCAGCTCCAACCTCAGCCAGGCGGCTCTCCTCGACGGCCTCGAATGGAACGTTCGGCTCAGCGCCGTCGGCACGCCCGCACTCCTGCACAAGTTCGAGGTCACTTTCGACAGCTACTGGGAGCAGCGCGCCTTCCAAAGCTACGACCCGGAACGCGACGGCGAAAAACTTGACGCCGCCCTGGAACGGAACGGCGGCCGGCGCACGGCAATCCCCGGGGCAGCCACCGGGCTCGAAGTTCAGCCCTACCTCCACCAGGAGGAGATGCTCGAAGACCTGGAAGCGGAGCGGGTCAAAGGCTTCAACCACAACCTCCTGGTCGCCGCCACTGGTACCGGCAAAACCGTTATCGCCGCCCTGGACTACAAGCGCCTCTGCGAGGACGCCGGCCGCGATCTGAAGCTGTTGTTCGTCGCCCACCGGCAAGAAATCCTTAAGCAGGCCATGCGCACCTACCGTGATGTCATGCAGGACGGCGCCTTCGGCGAGCTCTACGTCGGCGAGCACAAACCCGGGCAGTGGAAACACATCTTCGCCTCGGTCCAGTCGCTGTCCTCCCTCGGCATTGAACAGATGAAACCGGACTTCTTCGACGTCGTCGTCATCGACGAATTCCACCACGCCATGGCGCCCACCTACCGCCGGCTGTTGGACCACCTGCAGCCGCAGCAGCTCCTTGGGCTGACCGCCACGCCGGAACGCGGCGACGGCGTCGACGTCGCCCAGCAGTTCTTCGACGGCCGCACCGCCAGCGAACTGCGCCTCTGGGACGCCCTGGACGCCGATCTGCTGGTGCCGTTCCACTACTTCGGCGTGTCGGACGACGTCGACCTCAGCCAGCTGGAATGGAAGCGCGGCAACTACGACACCGCGCAGCTGAACAACCTCTATACCGGCAACGACGCCCGCGCCGCGAAGATGATCCGCGAACTCCGCGACAAGGTCACCAGCACGGAGCAGATGCGAGCCATCGGCTTCTGCGTTTCGGTCCAGCACGCCCACTACATGGCCGACGTCTTCAACCGCGCCGGCATCGCCTCCGTCGCCGTCGACGGCAGCACCGACGACGCCGGTCGGGCGGCGGCTCTGAAGCGTCTCGCCGCACGCGAGATCAACTGCATCTTCGCCGTCGACCTCTTCAACGAAGGCCTGGACCTGCCGCAGGTGGACACCATTCTGATGCTCCGGCCCACGCAGAGCGCCACGATCTTCCTCCAGCAGCTGGGGCGCGGGCTGCGCCGCGCCGAAGGCAAGGCGGTGCTGACCGTCCTGGACTTCATCGGCCAGCAGCGCCGCGAGTTCCGCTTCGACCTGCGCTACCGGGCGCTTACCGGCTACGGGCGCAAGGAGCTGGAGAAAGCTGTCGAGGACGAGTTCCCGTACTTGCCGTCGGGCTCGCAGATCGTGCTGGACCGGGTGGCGCAGCAGGTGGTGCTGAACAACATTAAGGCGCAACTGCGGTTCAACCGCGGCCAGCTGGTCCGGGACATTGCCTCATACGCGGAGACGGAACTTGAAAAGTACTTGGAGCGGTCCGGAAACGACGTGAAGTCGATCTACCGGTCGACTAGGGACTCCTGGACCGCATATCTGCGCCAGGCAGGCCTGATCGAGGGGTTCTCGCCGTTGGAGGAGGTCCTCAGCGGAAGAATTCGTGAACTCTCCGACGCCGACGAGAAGAAGCTCCTCGGCCGGATGGCCGCGCTGATCCACGTTGACGATCCCGAACGAGCCGAGGCGTACTCGATGCTCGTCGCCGCCGACGCGCCCCGCTACGCGGAGCTGGGCATACGGGAACAGACGTTCGCCCGCATGCTCTTCTACACACTCTGGGACGACGGCGGCGGGTTCCAGTCGTACGACGCCGGCCTGGACTACCTGCGCGGCTACCAGTATGTCTGCAGCGAGATCCGCCAGGTCGTGGCCCTTGGAGTGGCCGGGTCAAAGCACGCTGCCAAGGGCTTGGGCGCCGGGCTGCAGCACGTTCCGCTGCTGTCCCATGCGACCTACCGGCGAGAAGAGGTCCTGGCGGCGCTGCAGTACGGGTCGCTGGAGCTCGGCAAGAATGTGCAGCACCGCGAGGGCGTGGCCTGGTGCCCTGCAACTTCCACGGACGCCTTCTTCGTCACGCTCAACAAGGACGACAAGAAGCACTCGGCCACCACCATGTACAAGGACTACGCCATCAGCCCGGAACTGTTCCACTGGGAATCGCAGAACGCGACCTCGCCCAGAAGCCGGACGGGCAGGCGGTACCTGGATCGGGCCGCGCACAGCTCGAAGATCCTCATCTTCACCCGGGACACGTCAGAGGATGAGACCGGGCTGACCGTTCCGTACACGTGTCTAGGGCAGGTGGACTATGTGCAGCACTCGGGCGAGAAGCCGATTGCCATCACCTGGAAGCTACACCGGCCCATGCCGGCGGATGTATTTGCGACGGCAGCTGCAGTAGCGCAGTAGTACTAAGTCAAGTGAGCGTCCATTTCTCGCATGATCGTGACTGTAGGCATGAATCCGATGTCGCCGACTTCGTAGCCGCCGCGCGTGTGGGCACTCACCTGTACTGTCTTCGGCGCGTTCCACGAGGTGCCGGGCGCCCGCCGGTAGAACTCGCGGACTTCGTGGGCGCTTCTACCGCCGTGATTGGAGAAGAACCCTTCCTGGAGACCGGCTGTGGCAAAGCCATTCTCGACGACCACAGGAATCAACCAGTCGCTGTGCGGTTTGTATGTGAGGGTGCGTTGAGGCGCGGTCGTGCGGTTGTCGAGGTAGTTCCGTCCTCGAGGTTCAGAGGATACCGGCGAGCTCCGGCGGACGTGGATGCCCTTCCGAAGCTTGAGTGCTGCCTCGACCATGAACTGGGCGTCCTCCCGGCCCACTTCGGTCAGCTTTGCATGGCGTGACACACTGATCAGCCGTCCGCGCAGGGGGACGTATTGGCCGGCCCGCATTCCTTGAACCCAATCTGACATAGCCCCGAAAGTGATGACAGCCAGCTGCGTTCCGTCCTGCTCCACGTGCCAGAATACGAAGCGGTTTTTGCCGGCGTCTGTCAGGACACCGGTATGCATTGGGCGCAAATTTGTGAGGGCGTTCTTCATCGCAACCGGTGACGCGTTCAAGCTGTTCCTCCGAGCGGCCGACCGGAGAGTGTTGCTAACGTCGTGGTAGGCGAATAGGCCGAACTTCCCTGTGCAGACAAGGCGGATCAGGTCCCGGAGAGCCCGGTCTGTGAGATTGAGCGAGTTGGCGTTGGCGGACATCGCTTTGACATTGCGATCGTCCAACGCCAAGGCGGCAGCCAAGCCTTCGAAGAAGACGGGGTGGTCCTTCGGGGCAAAAGCGCTAAGGGTCAGCTGCAGTTCTTCCAGGGCTGGGTTTCCGGGGCCGATGGACGTGGCTATGGGATCGGTGTGTGGTGTCGCGACCTTGATGCCGACGGGTTCAGGCTTGGCTTCGGGGTCGATTTCTCGCCGGTGCCGGCGGGCGTCGAGTTGGCGTTTGATTTCTGTTGCCACGGGACTCGATACCGCAATGGCAGGCCCTTTCGACGGCTTCGCCTCGGCAGCCGGACCAGTCGTCGGCAGAGGTTCGGAACTGGGGAGCGAACCGAAAGGATTGCCATTCAATCGCCGCAAGGTGGCGGCCTCGCGTTCCTTTTGCATTCTGAGGACTTCGAGCCGCCGGTGGTGTCGGACTACCCCAGCCCAGGACCGGTTCGGAAACGATTTAAGCTCCTTTCGCACGGGTAGGTAACCCCACACGAGCAATTTTGCCGCGAACCGCGGTTCCAACCGGTCGTAGTCCTCTAGAGATATACGGCCCTCGGGGTCGGGCACGTACGTGCTGGCGGTCAGTGGTGGTCTTGCTGCCCTTAGCGCCGCAAAACGCCGGAGGTGCTCGGCTTCCTCTGCGAACAAGCGGGTGCGGCCAGGCGATGCAGTCAGCTTGATCCCTGAACGGCGCGACTCTTCAATGAGTACCTTCAAGGGCAGCCCTGACTCGCTGACAACGTCGCTGATCAGAACTGTGGGCCGGGGAGCTTTGGAGCGGGGTTTTAGGGTAGCGGCCGTCGTCCGCGGACTACGCTCTCGACGGGGTCGTTCAGCTGATGTAGGAGGAGCCGTCGGGGGCACCACCCGTTCTTCGATTGCGACCCCCAGCACGTCCTGCTTGAATTTCCGCAGCGCCGCCTGCTGCTCTTCGTCGAGCCCACTCATTGTTCCCCCAGTATTGAAATCCTGTTATCGAAGTCAGGCTACCCACTGGCACGGACATTTTGGTTCCGTTATGGCCGGGAAAGGCGCCGTCTTGGCTACGTCGCTTCATTTCGGTGAATCCGATGCTTCTGCTTGGACCCCAGCACGAGCAGTTGCACGGTTGGAGCTACGAAGGAAGTTGCTGGCGGTCAGCTCTTGAACACAGCCAATTCGATTTGGTCGGGACTCGTTTCATTTCCGGACCGGAGTTCAGCTTTTTCCGCCCAATTTTTCATGAGCAAGCAATATGAGCCATACGTGCTTGGCCACCAAGCCGTCGTCGGGGCGCTTGGCCATGCGGTGGGGCGGAGATTCGTCGCAACCACCTCGTCAAGAATTAGGGAGTTGGGCACTGCGGTGGATCCCTGTGCGAAGTATAGGAATTTCGTCGAGAATGCACGGCCCAGCCACTTGATGCGGCCTCTTCCCTTGTCAGTTGTGAGAACGGAGTATGCTTTCTCGGCGTCTGCCCCGCTACGCACCACCTCCCACGCTTCTGTGAGGAGATCTGCGGCTTTACCCTCGTCCTCGGCAACACCGTCAAGGCGAGCATGAAGTCTAGGCGCGCGGGTACCGAGGCCCCAAGCAAGGGAGTACCAGAGGAGTTGAATAGCGGATTCGGGGGAGGGCACTTGATCGGCGACGGAAAAGACGTCGCCGCGCGTCAGCTGCACGAGACCAGCCCCATGGAGTTTGCCGACTGGAGCCATAAGCCCCCGAGCGGAAAGCTCCTTTTGCCAGCGGGCAGCATCAACGGATACCGCATGGCCTAGGACTTGTGCCCGGCTGGGCAGCCGTCCGTAAACGTCATCTGGCAATGGGGCATCTGGATCGATCACGAACGACTCTACTTCCTGTGGCATCCTGCAGTGACTAAATGTTTTGTTCCTAAAGGTTCCCGCCTAAACCTATCCTTCGAACATCTAAGATTGGTGCAGTTTGGCCGCAACGCGGAGGCAAATGATGTTTTTGCCTAGTTACGGCCGCAGATTTAGCGGCTGTATTTCGCTCCCGTCCTTAATCAACCCCAGCAGATCATCCTGCCGAGCCTGACCCAGCGTCAGCCGGTACTTCGCGAGTCCAGCAAGCATCTGCTTGGTTCGCGGCACGTCGCGGCTCAACGGGTGGTCTAGAAGCCGCCGCTCGATCTTGTGCTTTCCCCGGTAGATCCATTGGGGAGCAAACTCGTGGGTCCCATTCTCGGTCAGAGCCGCGACCGAGTCTGCGGCCGCCCTGAAGAGGGACTGCCAAGGATCGGTGACGCCCGGCTTCAGAACGTCGCGACCATGCCGACAAGCCACGTTCTTCCGCACCGCGTGGCCCAGATACCGGTGTACCCGGCCCTCGCGCTGTTCGAAATCAACCGGGTTGCCAGGTACGTTCCAGTGGATGACCGAGTGCGCCCACCAATGGAAGTCGATACCCTCCTGGCCGACCGACGTCGAGGCCAGAACGAATGGCCAGAAGGGGCTGTTGAAGGCCCGGCGGACGTCGGGCATACGGTTGCTGTCGCCGTCGTCGGTCTTGGCGTTGCTGTACCGCACAGCGAAGCGGCTGCCCATGCGGAGATCCTCGTGCGAACCGTCCGGATACTTCGCGAGCATCTGCGCCGGCTTGATGGACAGTGAACGCCGGATGTCATCGGCTAGCGCCCACAGCTGCTCGCTGGTGATCTCCCCGGGCGCCTGCTGGCTGCGGAGCTGGAAGACGTATTCGTCCAGCACGGCCTGAAGGTTTCCGGCTTCGCAGTAGCGCAGGACCTTCTGCCAGTAGTCGCCTTCGGGATAGAGCTTGTCCAGCAGCTCCGTGGCGTCGAGCCGGTTGAACAGCGTGCGCAGGCCGCTTGCCGCAAACACGGAGGCCTTCCACAGCTCAGTGCCGTCGAAGTCGTCCGGGAGCACGCGCTTCAGGGCACGGTAGAGGCAGTTGGCGGGGGAGTTGACGGCCAGGTCTTCAATCCCGTCCTCCCAGCCCGCCGGTTCACTGGCCGCTGCCTCCAGCATCCGGTCAACGTGGGCCAAGTAGAGCCCTGCCTCGGAGCCGCCCTCCTCCTCGGCTTCCCCGCTGTCCGAGGCTTTGCCCTGCTGCTGGGTGTACTCGTCCAGCTGCCGCAGCTCACGCCTGACCAGCTTCGCGCCATCGTTCCACTCTGCCGGCAGGGCGCCGAGCACGGAGAAGTAGGACGCCCAGGTACCGAGGCGGCTGGCCGGGTCGACGGCGACGCTGCCCGCCATGGCCCTGCCGGCCTCTGCAGCGGCTTCCCGCACGGCGTCTCTGGGCACCGGGGCGCCGCTCATTGAGGCGCTCTCCAGCGGGTCACCGACCAGCGCCAGGGCCGCATGCGGAATGAACAGCGCGAGCGTGGACATGGCCTGGGGCTCGCCGTCGCGGACGCGGAACCGGAGCCTGCCACGGAAACGCTTGCGGGCCTCAGCCGTGTTTTCACCATGCAGCGGCGACCCCTCGAGAATCTGCCGCTCGGCCTCGTAGGACAGCATTGTGGTGATCGCCGTCGGGGCGGCGTTCCACGCGGAGAAGACCAGCTGCTTGGTGACGTCCTGACCCACCTGGGCGAACGCGCCGGAAGGCTCGACATAGGGGAGCGACGGCGGCATCCACAGCAGCTTCCACCAGCCTCGGCCGACCGTGTGCTCACGCACGGCCCTGAATTTGGCGTTGTCAGTCTCCACGGCGCCGTACCGGCGATATGCCTCAGGGTCGATGGTGGTTAGGGCCGGCAGCACCGGGTCAACGGCTTCCCGGTCGCATTGAATCCTGCCGTCCAGCATCCTGCCGACTTTGTAGTCGGTGAGGAAGTGCGCGAACATCGGCACGGATTTCCAGTACTCCATCGGATTGCCGGTGCGCGCTGCCCGGAACAACGCGGAGAGGGACTTGTAGCTGGTGAGGTCTCCGGCCCGGACGTCCGTCGGCGCCATCTCGATCACGGACAGCATGTCGTCTTTGCCCAGCTGGGGCCGCTCCGTGCGGCTCATGAACAGCTTCAGGCCGTCCTCGATGCGGTGCGTCAGGGCATCGTCCGGGACCTGCCTCAGGAGTTGGGTCCGGCGGCCGTCGAGATCAGCCTCGAGTCCTTCCATGTACCCCGGCCGTTCGCTGCTCAGGAAACGCAGCAGCTGCCGGAAATCGGCTGCGTGGTCGTCACCGTCTTCCTCGTTCGCACCGGTGTGCGCCTTGTACGGCGTGGCCGAGAGAAGGATCAGTTTGGCGCCCTTGTAATTCAGGAACTGCCTGGCCAGTTCTGCCGCCGAATCCTCGTCGTCGGGCGCGGAGCCGGGGGAGTAGAGCAAATCGCGGAAGCGCTGGAACTCGTCCAAGATGATCAGATCAGGTTCCAGGCAATCCAGCCCAGCCTGGGCCAGGTCTCCCCGGAGCCCGCCGATTATGGAGCTCATGCGCGGCCGGACGGTCTCCGCCCCATCGCGCGCCGCCTCGCGCAGGGCCTTGCGGAACGCCGGGAGGTTGCCGCTTTGGTGCGCCAGCGTGCGGAAGCGGTTCCGGACAGGGACCGAGAAACCGTCCGGGAACTGCTCGTGCATGTACTGGACGCGGCGCGCGAAGTTCTGTGGGGATGCGCCCGCACGAAGGAGCTCGACGGCGTCGTCGTGCTGTTCCTCGCTGATCACGCCAAGCTGCGCGATAATGCGGAAGAGCACGGCGCGTTCCTTCGCCTGGCCCGTTGCTCCGCCCACGTTGAATGACGTGCCCGGGGTCAGCGAGATGAAGTCGACGCGCTTCCGTGTTCCCGGCGCGGCCAGAGCGTTGAGCTTGGCCAGCTCGGTGGGTAGCAGTGTGAGCCGGCCGGACTCGATGATGTCCTTTTGCCCGGTGACGTTCAGCCGGCTGAGGTTCTGCCTGGCCAGGTCAGCGTTGGAGCAGACATAGACGACGTCGATGCGGTTCACCCCGGAGTCGGGCCGGTCGAGCATCTCAATGGCCTTGGCGATGACGCCGCGGGCCACCATGCTCTTACCCAGCCCGGTCTCGTCCGCGACAAGGAAGCGGTCCGCCGGCTGGTCGTCCAGGTAGAGACGCTTGAAGACATGTTCCACGGTGCGGCGCTGGAAACCCCTCAATCCATCCAGCGCGGGCGTTGCCTCAAACCCCATGAAGTTCCCCAATTTCCAATGCTTCGGTGGCTGCCGTCCAGAGCGCGTGCAGCTGCTGAATCTCCGGGTCATCGCCGCGAAGAGCGAGCAGCCGGTCCATGACTACCTTCAGATCCGGGAAAACCGAACCGGCGTCCGGACCCGCCATGGCGCCGACCATCGCTTCGAACAGTCCGGCGGTGGATCCGTCGCCGAACCCTGAACCGGCGAACCATCCGGCGCCAGTCCCCGACCCCGGAAGGGCGTCCTCGGGGGTAAGGAACAACAGCAGAAACTGCCGGAGCTTTTGCGGGTCGTCCAGCTGACGGGCGATGATCTCATCCAGGCGCCCGGCAGGATCGGTGCGCAGGACGCCCTGAATCACCGTGCTCTTGGACAGCCCGGCCGCCGGGTCCTCCATGGTCAGTACCAGATACGGGGTTACGTCTGCCAGCGGTATGGCGTGGAAAGCGTGTGCGTGCTGACCCCCGGAGGGCTCGACGACGGCGCTCGGCTGGGGGAGCGAAAGGAGACGCAACTTCGCGGTGAACTCGGGCTTCGGCGACCAGTCATGCGAGACCGTCACCGCGAAGTTGTTTTTGGCGTCGCCCTCGGGGACGGCGTCGAGGAGGAATCGTTGCGCTGCTGCGTCGCGCAGGGCGTTCTCCAGCCGGAAGGCGGCCACGTCTTCTTCCGGTCGGGCTGCGCCGCCGGCGCCCAGATAGTCGGCGAAGGGCACGTCCTTGAGGCTCTCCCGGATGCGCTGCACCCCCAGGCGTTTCTTGGCTCCCCGCATTTCCAGCAGGAACTCCACGTTCCTGGTGAAACCTGCTTCGGTGGCGTTGGCAGACCCGAGAAGCGCGTAAGTATGGTGGTCGTAGTCGCAGAAGTAGGCCTTGGCGTGCAGGCCGGTGAGATCGTCAGCAACGCGCTGGAGTCCGGACTCGTCCACATGGCTTTGCCCTGACTCCGACGATTCGGGGACGCCGAGCTCGTCAAAAGCCTTAAACGACGTTCGGGTATCACCCACCGTTGTCTCGTTGAGGAGATCCAGCTGGTCCCCGTGTGAGTAGACGTAGAGGTTGTCCGTCCACGGGTCCCGCAACCGGCCGAGCATCGTGTCGTCGAGGAAGGGCGAGATAACCAGCTTCTCCCGACCAAAATGGGCCCCGTTCCCGGTCTTGCCGTTGAGAGCCTTGAAGTTTCCCGGGTCGCGGAGGTGCGCGACGATTGAGCCCTGCTCGAAGTCTTCGCCCATGCCCATCGGGCGGAAAGCCAGGCGGTGGATGTCCTCGGGCAGATCCCAGCGGACGTCCGCCAGGCGGGAGGCGAGGCCGCGCACCCGGGCGAGCCGCCCGGCGTCGGGCGTCACTGTGCAGAGATCGGGGAGCCCGGCGATGAAGCGCGCCAGAGGTGCGCTGTCCGGGCCGGCATTCTCGGCGTCCTTCACGGGTTCGCCGTCCAGCCGGACGAGGAGGTCCCAGCTGGCGTCGGTGGTGAGGTTGCGGGTGCTGCACAGGAAGCGGTAGCGGCGCTCGGTGTCGTTCTCGAATTCGAGGAGCCAGATCTTGGGGTGGAACAGTCCGCGCCGTACGCTGACCTGGTGGACCATCGGCTCCAGCAGTGCGAGCAGGTCCGATGCATCCGAGGGCGCCTTGATGTGGCCGGCCTGGCAAAAGATGTCTACCCGGTAGGAGACTTTGCGCAGGGCGCTGAGCACCGCCACCGGATTTGTGAATTCCTCGCCGGAGCCGGCGACGAAGCTCAGCGGTACCGAGAGGGCGCTGGTCATGTCCAGGGTGAAGGTGGTGCCGACGGCGTGGGAGAGCCGAAATCCTGCTGGAGGGCGCAGCTGCTGGGTGAGTGCCTGCCTGTTTGCTGCCTCAAGCATTCGACTGCCCTTCCAGTGCGAGTCCTGCGTGGATGTCCAGGACATTCCGGCGTACTTGCGTCCAACGGAACGTCAGAGCTGCCACCCGGGCCGGCGGCTGCCATGCGCGGAGCCGGCGTTCGTTGCGGAACCGCGAGTTGGACTTCTTCATCAGCTTCTCCCGGGTTTCGACGGCGGCACGGAAGTCCCGGTTGTCGATCAGTTTGCCCGGGCTTGTGGCCGCCTCGGCTATGGCCCGCGCGAAGGCGGCGGTGTTGCTGTTGATGCCGCGGTTCAGTGCCGTGGCGCGGGCGATGAAACCGTCGACGTCCCATTCGGCGAGGAGCTCGCGCTTACTGTCCCGCTGCTCCTCCCACGCTGCGAGCAGTTCCTGCGTGGGCTCCAAAGTGTCCTCGCCGGCGGAGAAGACCTTTGCCGAAAGGTCCGCGAGCAGGTGCTGGTACAAAATGGTGGCGCCGTTGTGGATGAAGGAGAACGCTTCGGCGTCCTTGAGCCATTGCGCGGGGTCACCCTCCGCGCTGCGGCACGCCGGGTCCAGCCACGGTGCCCAAAGTCCCGGGGTGGGGCTTACCTCGGATCCGACGACGTGGGCCAGCATGGTGCCAGGGCAGGTGGTCAGGATGCGTTCCTGCAGCCAGCGGGCTTCGTCGGGGGACAGCTTGAGTCCGCGTTCTTCGGACTGGGGAAAGCCTGCCGGAGGTTTCGGGAGGGTCTGGTTCCAGACCGAATAGCTGCTTTCGCCCTCTTCGGGCGCGGGGGCGTCGGCACACATGAGCTGGGTGACGGCCGAGCGGTCAGTGTCCGGGCTGACGATGCCGTAGGTGCGCAGCGCGGTCCAGTACGCGGCGGACGGCAGCTGCTGTACGTTCCGTCCGGCGTCGCGGCCGATGTAGCTTTCCTCCCCGATTTCTTTGAGCCTGCCGATCAGCTGCCGCTCGGATTCCTCGGACCGCTTGCGCAGGTCTTCCGGATTTCGGGTGCTGCGGTGGGCGGTTTGATAGGCCCACGGAACGAGGAGCATGTAGCGCGCGCCCAGGTGCAGCACAGAAGTGCCCGGGAACAGGCTGTTGCTGATCGCATCGCGGAGTTGCCCCATGCCGAGGTCGTCGGTGGTTTCCGGCGTGCCAAAGAGCTTCACAAGCTCGCGCATCTTCGAGTTTTCCTCTGTGGACGCGTCGAGCCAGGAGATGAGGGAAGTCATGTTGTCGCTCGTTTCAAACTGTCCTTGCAGAACTCAAATTTTGGCTGCTATCTGAACGTTCCACCTCGTGAATTGCGAGACACTTCGGCCAAGTAATGACCAAAATCCACCCGACGCCGGACTGCAGATGCGATGGCCAAATAATCGCGCATCGCCGATCCTTGGGGTCGAGTCAAGCTTTTTGGCAGAGAAGGCTCCGAATCGATCGCCACGGGGTCCACCCGCCGCGGTCCGATCTGTGCAACGAACGCTTGCTAACCCTGCTGCACGGCGATTCGAGTTCTGACCGCTCTACAGTCCACTTGGTCACCGACACTTGAACGGCCCAGGACGTACCATTCTCACCTGTCTGCTTCCTCAACTGGAGAATGTCGAAATATTGTCCAGAAAGTCTTCGGGCTGTTCGATTTCGATCTTCATTCGGTAGGTCTTGTCCGCAAGTCGCTCTATGACGACGAACGAGCCTACGAGGTCCTGGGACCTTATGACCGGAGTGAGAGATCCCCATTTGAGGTCTGTAGTGAAGTTGTTCTGCTCGGCATCGCGTTCCGGGTCGTATTTCAATGCGAGAACGTGCGTACCCAATTTGGAGCCATAGAGCTGAACATCAAACCTGACCGACGTTCTCTCCCGGTTGTCACGCGTCGGATCAACGTCCCAGTCGGCATCGCTGAAAAGCACGTCCCTGAACCAAGTTGCTTGCCTTATCGGGTGCCCCGCCTTGGTGAAGCGCAAGGCACCTGTCGTATTGGACCCCTCTCGAGGTCGTCCACAGTCGCTCCGGGTCATCTTCTTGCTCCACCGAGCCTCGACAGGAGCAGGCGAATCTCCCGACACTGATGATGATTGTGCAAGGGTAGCTGGCTTTGGATCGCGGAATGGAGCCGGCTCCCGCCTGCCAGGCGCAACGGGTTTGATACGTTTCCGCTGGTGCTGGCTCGATCCAAAAAGTGAGTTATCGGCGTTAGGGTTACGAATGACTGAGTCTTCGCCCCCCCTTGTGTTGTCCCTCTGTAGCTCGGTCCGAACGCCGTATTGCGGGTCAGTCGCCAGCGCTTCTATTAGTTCGGCAGTTAGTTCAAGACAAGTAGTATCCGTCCGAAGCCTGCTGATGAAGTCCTCGATCGTTTCGAGAACCTCCCGGTCAGGCGCGAGCCCAAGATCCAGCGCCATCACGCTAGCAGCTTCATAGTTAAAGTAGAGGCCACCAGCGGTGAGATTGTTGGAGCCAACAATCAATAGGGCTTCGTCGGGGCCCCGCAGCAGGTAAATCTTCGGATGAAACGTCCCCCCTGATGCGTCATAAAGTACGCTCGCTGTGTCGAAGGTATTCAGGGCCAGTTCGAGACCTTCTATGGTTGCGCCGCCTTCGTCAATGCCTAACGTAATCTCACAGACCCCGCCACGAGAGCTGAAAGCAGCAAGATGGTCGGCGAGGTGCCGCAGTCCGCTTGGTCTGGCCCAGGCGACGACAACCTGAAAGCTTTCATACTGTTCGTTGGCGAGGGCGGCAGCAAGAACTTCAACTAGCGCCTCGTCGTCGGCAAAGGGTTGTAAAACAAGATTAGTTCGCACGCGGCCAAACATATCTTACTTTTTAGGCATACATCAGCGTTCTGCGGCCGTACGGTCGAGTCTGCGTGTCATGAGTACGCTCCTTGCATCCGCCAGAGTGTCGAGCAGTGTCTGGGTGACTCCGATCTGCGCCTTTCGTAGCAGCAAGTCGGTCTCATGCCTGATTGCTTCACCCTCACCTGGACCACGAGCTGCGGCCTCGCGGGAAATCCTATCCAGCCGATCCAGTTCTTCCCCCATCGCTGGGGTTAGGGGCACCTGCAGCCTGGATACTTCGGAAGGCACGAGTTCGAGGACGCCTCCGCCAAAGTTTCGACCTTCAAGCTCTGCGGAGAGGAGCGTTCCTGAATTGTGGAATCCTGCGACAAGAGACCGTCCATCGACCTCGGGACGCAATATTCGACCGCGGTAGATGGTGTCGGTCGTAACAGCCGCTGTCTCATTTAGGATCATTCGAGGGTGACGATGACAACGCTTACTCAGGAAAAGGTCACCTCGTCGTATTCCTGGCACTGCCCACCAAGGGGATCGAATTCTGCACTTATAGCGCAAATGAAGTTCTTGACCTTCCCCTACAGCGAGAAACTCATCGAGACCTGGGTGCTGGCTTCGGTCCCCTTCTTGTAGCGAAGCGTCTAAGAGGTACATTGGAGCATCTGCGCTAAGTGCCGATGCATAGTCCTCGGAATTGAAGACCAACCCCGGGGCGAATCTGGAGCGAGGGAGGAGCGGGCGGACCCAGGATCCAAGGTCGTAGTCGGCAACTTGGGCGGCCGTTAGGGAGAAGAAGGCGTTGGCTCCTGTGACGATAGCCACTTCAAACTTCGCCAATTTCCCGAGCGTATGCACAGCCTCTATATTCTCAAATTCCTCGAGAGCATCTAGGTGCTGAGGCGTGAGAAGAAAACGAGTCCAACTATCTGACCGCGGCGACAAGACATGACGAGAGAGTATGGCGTGAGAGTCAGCAAACTGCATATCGGAGTGTGAACGGGAATGCAAAGCAACGGTAAGAGCAGAGGTTGGAGACTCCATCCTGGCAATTCTTCCGGATAAAAGTACGATTTCCTGCAACGCCCCAGGGAATGATCCGGCGGGGTATAGGTCACAACGAAGAGACTCCACATTCGCTAAAAGCCATTTACGCGCTGAGCCAGCACTAACGCCGGTAAGACATTCCGCTGGAAGTACTAATACGAATGCTCCTCCCCGCCGGAGTTTACGCAAAGACGCCAAAAGCATCGGCAGCCAAAGGTTGGCAACGCCGCCAATACTAATTCCGAGTTCAGTTGCGTGGCACGCGGCATCCTTGCGGTCCGCCTCTGAAACGAACTGAAATCGGACGAAGGGCAAATTGCCGACGACGGCATCAAAGGTGGATTCGGTCTCATTCAATGACCAGGAAAGCGTGCTGTCGTTGATAACAGTACCGTTCAGCGAGCTCGATTCCAGTCGTGCTGATGCTTTATCCGCTTCCGATCCCAGAATCTCGATGCCGACCAGCTCCGAAATGTTGAAAGTGGCCGAAGCCAAACCCTCGATAAAAGCACCATCTCCGATGCTCGGCTCCAGGACACGAACCGTCGAGTGCGAGCCGACTAGTTGACCTAGTCGCTCGACCGCATGCGCGACCAGCCTGGCGGGGGTGTAGAAGCCGCCCCTGAGTTTCTCCGCACTGACTTCGCTACGAGTCTTCAAGGCCGCGCCCTCTGAGCTTCGCGCTGCTCAACGAACTGAACATTTGGGTTCCTCGATTCATAGTGTGTCTACTGCTGATGGGCCGCACTCTACCGACGCCCCACGACAGGATAGGCTCGGCAACACGACGCAACACAGCACTCGATTCTTTCATCAATTGGGACCTGGATCGGCGAGCAGAGTGCTCGCGTCGCTGTCTACGGCCGTTCTGCCATGCTTCAGAGCCGGCGTGGGGGTGCAAGAACTAGAGGAAACCAGTTGCAACGAAAATCGAATGCCAGCCCATCCAAGTCGTCGTCAGGAGCAATGCCGATCGATCACTAAAACCGGGTGGCAGGTCCACTCGACCCCGTGGAAGGCAAACGCACGTCCTTGGTAGCCCAGACCGGCTTGCTGGCTCTTTCCGGGGCGGAGCGCCGCGCGTGCAGGCACCGATGTTATCGGCGAGCTCGCTATCGACCGTGGCTTGCTGAGCTGGCGCCCGAGACCGCGGCGAGATGCTGGTGCGGTTACCCACCAGACCCGGGGCGCGCTGCGGGTCTTGGCGATTGGCCAGCACGTTCCCTGCAGCTCATCTTAGGTCAATTCACAGAAGGTGCGTGACGCCCGGCCCAACCCCGTGCATTCACGCCCACAGCTGTGAAATATTGAGACATGGGAAAGACTGCTGCATACTTGCTCGTCCTAGCTGAGCGTGAAGCAATCCTCTGGGTTCTCCTAAATGAACAAATGGCATTTCCGGCCAGACCCCGACGAGAGGTCTCTGCATTGCAGCCGGGGGACGAGCTCGTCTTGCTGACGACGCGAGGCGCGTATCACAATCCCACTAGGGACCGAACTAGGGTAATCGGTACTGCAACTGTTCAGAGTAAGGTCACCGAGCTCAACCCCCAGGTGGAAATTGCGGGCCGTACGTTCGCGAGCGGCTGTCAGATCAAGCTTGCGACCTTGGCTCCCTACTCGACGGGCCCAGAAATAGGACCACTCGCTCCTCAGATTCACGCGCTGCATGGACAAAAAAACTGGGGCTGGCTGCTCCGTAAACCGCTCGTGTCTCTCGACGAATCAGACGTCCAGGTCTTAAAGCGCGAGTTACAGGGCCATCTTCGTGCGCTCAGCGAGTCTCTACTGACCTACAGCAACAGGATCAAGAGCCCATCCTAAAACGATGACCGCGTTGCTCGCCGGTTGCTAACCTTGCGTCGGGCTCAGCAGTGCGATGAGCGCGTTGGAGTGGGCTGGCGTCGAAGGAGCGACAGCCCACCGGCGTTCGCTGCTCGTCGGGTTCTGGGAGGACACCGACACGGGATGGTGCAGCGACTTCGGCAACTGGAGTGGTTGCTCTCTGGAGGTTGACGATGACCAAGGCGCCCGTGGTTGTCCGGAGACTCCCGCGATCACCCATCGACGTCACCGCGTGGCCCGCGATAACGGTACCGGATGTGTTCACGAACCCCGCCTCGGCCTGCGCCAGGCGGGCCGGGAGGTCGTCGCTGAAGACGAGGACGCCGTCGTTTGTTCCCTCGAACTGGCCGTGCAGCCGCACGCCTCGGCGGTCGAGGTCGCGTAGGCGGATGCTGTGGCCGCCGTCGTTGCCGGAGATCAGCGGATTGCACTGAAACCGTGCGGCGGGGGAGGGGAGCTGGCCGACCTGCAGGCTGTTGATGCCGTGGTCCGGCCCGTGCAGGTTGACCTGCAGGAGCCAGTAGGAGATGTCCTGGCCGCGGTAGCGCCGCGGCGCCTCAGGGCAGGTTGA
This sequence comes from Arthrobacter sp. B3I9, assembly GCF_030816935.1. Classification (NCBI taxonomy): domain Bacteria; kingdom Bacillati; phylum Actinomycetota; class Actinomycetes; order Micrococcales; family Micrococcaceae; genus Arthrobacter; species Arthrobacter sp. B3I9. The sequence continues at coordinate 3,526,889 of NZ_JAUSYO010000001.1, read as the reverse complement.
GACGGACAGGTGCACCTCCCGGCCCGCATCGAGCAGGTCCTCGGTGATCCTCGGTGATCTGCCCGCTCGACTGTCGCGTCCCCACCACCAGCGCTGCGCTGTCTGGCAGCTGTGGTGGATAGCGGTAGTCGTGGCCGTGCAGTTGCCAGATGCGCTGCGGGCGATGCTTCGGAAAGCGCTCCCGATCATCGTTTTCGACCGATTACAAGACAAAACCTTGACTTCTGGACACCAGAGGCCGTTTCATGGTGGAAATCGGTTATGACGTAGATCACAGCAGTACTAGATCGACATCACACCTCGGCCCATCACTGAAACCCCAAGGAGTGCGGATGCACCGCTTCGCCGTCGACCCCAGCTCGACAGACATCAGCCCGGTGTCTTTCCACCCCGTCCTCTGGATCTGCGCGGCAGCCGTGTTCGCGGTCATCGTGCTCCAGTCCGTCATCTACCTCCGCGCCATCCGCAAGGCCGCCGGCTCCGCCAACCTCACGGACGGACAGGTCATGGGCTCGGTCCGCCGCGGCGGCATCGCCGCGATCGGCCCGTCGCTCGCCGTCGCACTCGTTGCGGTCTCGCTCCTGCCGCTCTTCAGCACGCCGGCGGTGCTGACCCGCATCGGCCTCGTCGGCTCCGCGGCGTTCGACGTCGCCGCGGCAGGCCTCGCGGCCCAGTCGCAGGGCGCGCAGCTCGGCGGCCCCAGCTACACCCAGAAGGTCTTCGCGATCGGCTTCGCCGCGATGACCCTCGGCGGCCTCGTGTGGATGCTTACCGCGCTCATCCTCACCCCCATCCTGTCCAAGGGCGACAAGACGCTGCGCAAGGTCAACCCCGCCGTCATGACAGTGGTCCCGACGGCCGCGATCCTCGCCGCGTTCATCACGCTCGCACTCACCGAGACCACCAAGTCAGGAGTCCACGTCCTCACGCTGCTCGCCTCGGCGGCCGTGATGGGCCTGTGCATCGCCGCCGCGAAGTTCCTGAACAAGCCCTGGCTGCGCGAGTGGGGCCTCGGCATCGCGATCTTCGTGGCCCTCGCCGCCGCCTTCCTTGTCACCGCCAAGTAGCACGAGCCCAGGAGAACCGCTCATGTCCTCTCAGACCACATCGCTCGACGGGCTCGCCCAGTTCGACCGCACCACGTCCATCTGGGGTCCCATCACCCTGGGGCTCGGCTTCCTCGTCTCCCTCGGCGCCGCGCTCTTCGCGGCGTTCGGCACCGGCCTCGGCATCACCGGCCAGGAGGTGTGGACCGCGTTCGGCATCGTCTTCGCGACGTTCGGCATCATCGCCGTCGTCGAGCCGATCTCGTACTACCCGATCCTCGGACGCTCCGCGATGTACCAGGCGTTCATGATCGGCAACATCGCCAACAAGCTGCTCCCGTCCGCGCTCATCGCGCAGACCGACCTCGGCGAGAAGCCGGGCACCCGCCGGGCCGAGCTCATCGCGGGCGCCGCCATCATCGGCGCGGCGTTCGTCCACATCCTCACGCTCATCATCCTCGTGGGCTTCCTCGGCACATGGCTCCTGGGCCTCCTGCCGGCTGGGCTCATCGCGGTGGCCCGCGTCTACATCCTCTCGGCCGTGTTCGGCGCCGTCACCATCCAGGCCATCGTGTCCATGAAGAACGTGCGGACCACAATCATCGCCGCGGCGGTCTCGGCCGTCGTCGTCTACGGCGTGCTCCGGCTCGCGCCGGGGCTTGCCAACTACGCGACCGCGATCTCCGTCGTCGGCGTGATCATCGTCGCGTGGTTCGCCCGGAAGCGCACCGACGCCCCGACGGCGGCCGAGGCGCCGGCGTCCGTCGGACACTGAGCTCCACGAGCAGAATCGAACCTGAACTGAACCTCACCTGACTGACCCGAAAGGCCACCATGACTGACATTTCCACCACCGTCGCCCTCGCCAGGGGCATCGAGGTCCCCGCGGACTTCGTCGCCGAGCATGTCGAGCTATACAAGAGCTACCACCGCGCACCGGAGCTGTCCTCGCTCGAGCACGGGACCGCCGAAGCGATCGAAGCCCGGCTGACCGAGCTGGGCATCGAGCACTTCCGCTCGGGCGGGACCGGCGTCGTCGGCCTCCTGACCAACGGCGAGGGCCCCGTGGTCGGCTTCCGCGCGGACACGGACGGCCTGCCCATCGCGGAGGCCACCGGCCTCGACTACGCAAGCACCGCCACCGGCACGCTGCCCGATGGCAGCGAGGCGCCCACGATGCACGGCTGCGGCCACGACACCCACATCACCGCCGCCCTCGCCGCCGCCCAGTACCTCACCGCCAACCGCGACGCGTGGCACGGGACCGCGGTGCTCCTCTTCCAGCCCGGCGAGGAGACGGCGTGGGGCGCCAAGGCGATGGTCGACGACGGCCTGTGGGACCGCGCGCCGCGCCCCGAGGTGGTCCTCGCGCAGCACGTCATGCCGCTGGAGGCGGGCAAGTTCTGGCTGCGCCCCGGAAACATGGCGAGCCTGGCCGATTCCTGGCGGATCACGGTGCGCGGCCGGCAGGCCCACGGGTCGCAGCCGGAGAAGTCCCTCGACCCGATCGTCGCGGCGGCCTCGATGGTCCTGCGCCTCCAGACGATCGTCTCGCGCGAGCTCGCCCCGGTCACGCCGGCCGTCGTCACGGTGGGCACGTTCCACGCGGGCCTCAAGGAGAACATCATTCCGGAGACCGCCGAGTTCAGCGTCAATGTGCGCACGCCCGACGAGGACGTCCGTGCCCACGTCCTGGGCTCCATCCGCCGCATCGTGGCCGCCGAGGCCGCCGCCTCCGGCATCGACGAGCCCGCGATCGTGGAAATCAACCGCTTCCCGCGCCTCTTCAACGACGCCGAGCACACCGCGCGCGCCACGGCGGCGCTCGAAGCAGGCTTCGGCCCCGGGTCCGTCATCGCCGAGCCGCTCGGTATGGGCTCGGAGGACGCAGGCTGGCTCGGCGACGCGATCGGCGTCCCGGTGGTGTTCTGGTCCTTCGGCGCTTTCCCCGCGGAGGCGTTCGCCGACGGCGCCTCGCCCGCCGGCAACCACTCGCCGCAGTTCGCGCCCGACGCCGAGCTCGCCGTGGTCAACGGCACCGGTGCCGTGCTCGCGGTGCTGCTCGAGTACCTGGGCAAGTAGCCGACGCACGACGGCGGGCTCCCACCCGCCGTCGTGCCTCCGGCTTAAGTGGTGCCTCCTGAGGTGAGGCGGGGTTCCCGGGGCGCAGCCCCTCCGGGTGAGAGGATGATAGGCATGCTCGACGACCTCGACCGCCAGATCGTGGCAGCCCTCATCCGCAACGGCCGCGCGCCGTGGCGGCACATTGCCGACGTGCTCGGGCAACAGGAGCGCACCGTGGCCCGCCGGGGCAACAGGCTCCTCGCCTCCGGGGAGGTGCGCGTCCAGTCGTTCCCGAGCCCGGCCGCGCTCGCGCCCGTGGACCTGTACATGCTCCGCGTTACCGCAGCGCCGTCGGCCATTCCGGCTATCGGGACCTGGCTTGCCCAGCGGCCCGAGACGCACTGGATCAGCGCGCTCGCCGGGGCGAGCGAGTGCATCGTTGAGCTCTCCCTCGAACGGGACGCCGTGGGCCCGTTCCTGTACGGCGAGCTCGCCGGGCTCGACGGCGTGCGGGACCTCCCGCTCGAGCCGGTCTTCGAGTACTACCGCACGGTCTCCGGCTGGCGGCCCGACCTCCTCACCCCGGAGCAGTACGAGGCGCTCAGCCCCTCCGAGCACCCGCAGTTCGCCGCGGGATACATGGAGCTGGGGATGCCGCCCCTCGACGAGCCGAGCCGCGCCCTCGCGGAGCTGCTGCGCGCTAACGGCCGCATCACCATCGAGGAGCTGGCCGCCGGCCTGGGGGTGTCCAAGGCCACCGCGAGCCGGAGGCTCGAGACACTCATCGCCGACGGCGCCGTGTTCGTGCGCGCGATCCTCGATCCCGCGTCGATCGGGTATCCCGTCGAGACCCTCCTGACCGTGCGCGCAGAGGCCCCCGCGCTGGACGCCGCCGGACGGTACATTGCCGATCTCCCGGCAACCCGCTGGGCCGCTAACGTCTCCGGCCGCATCCTCGTCCAGACCGCGACCCGGAGCCTCGCCGAGCTCCGCGGGGTAATGCAGGGAATCGCGACCCATGCCGGCGTGACCGGTGTGGACGTCTCGCTCTTCACCAGGATCTTCAAGCGCAGCACGGTGGCCTACCGCGACGGGAAGCTCCCGCAGCTTGCCGACGTCGACGGCAAGGACGGAAAGTCCCGTACGGCCCCGGAGGGCCTTTTCACACTGGCCTGACGGTTTCCGGATTCCAGCGGACGGGCCGGTGCATCAGGGTGCCGTTCGGCTGCTTGGGTATGCATGACGAGCAGATTCGGAAGGAATCTATTCGGGCCTTCGCCAGGATCGGCTGGAATGGGAGACTTCCACTATGAGCATCGAGCAGTGGTGGGCAAGACTGCAGCCGTCAACGCGGGAATACCTGATCGAGAACAATGGCGACGTGGTGCCGGGGGAAGTAGTGGCCGAAATTGCCGACGCCGGCGGCCCTGATGGCGCCGACTCGTGGTGGGCTGACCAGAATGAAACCTCGGGGCACTATTTCCCCGACGATGCCATCGATTGGATCGAGGCAATCGCGAACAGTGAGAAGACCGTTTAGTGGGTGGTGACTGAGGCGTTCGAATGACTGAATGCCTTGATGGTCAGGAACTGGTGTCTGGTGCATCCGCAGGGCGCGTTCTGATGGGGTGGTCACCCACTTTTTCCTACGTTGGACCGGTTGAACCAATAGGTTTTGTCTCGACAGGTTCATATAGCTCCTCCTGCGCAGCATCCCGGAGGGCTAAGGCTGCCTGCACCAGCGCAGCGTGGGTCAGGGCCTGGGGGTAATTTCCGAGGAGGGCACCGGTGGCCGGATCGGCTTCCTCACTGAACAGGCCCAGCGGGCCGCCGACTTCAAGCAGCGCGTGGAACAGTTCCTCGGCCTCTGCTGCCCTCCCCGTCAGGGCCAGGGCCTGGACCAGCCAGAAGGAGCAGGGCAGGAAGGCGCCCTCGTCCCCGGGGAGCCCGTCTTGGCCCGGCGGGTAGCGGTAGAGGAACGGGTAACAGGCTGAGAGTTCCGCGGCGACGGCGTCGACCGTGCCCCGGAGCCGGTCTGAGTCCCGGTCTTCGAAGCCCGTCACCGGCAGGATCAGCAGGGCCGAGTCGAGATCGGCCGACCCGTACGAGCGGGTGTACGTGTTCCTGGCCGCGTCGAATCCGCGGGCCCGAATATCCGCGGAGAGGGCGCGTCTTGCTGCTTCCCAGCGGCGGCGCCGCCGTTCGCTGATGCGGTGGCTCTCGGCGATGCGCAGCGCCCGGTCCAGGGCCAGCCAGCCCATGATCTTGGAGTGCACATGGTGCGCCGGGTCGTCGCGGATCTCCCAGATGCCGGCGTCAGGCTCCGGCCAGCGCCGCGCCACGAGGTCGGTGAAGCCGCGCATCGCCCGCCACGTCTCCGAATTGAGCCGGTGCCCTTGCCGGACGAGGTTCCACGCGGCGTCCAGGACCCAGCCGTAGCCGTCGAGCTGGTGCTGGTGCGCGGCTCCGTTGCCCGTCCGCACCGGAGCGCTGCCCGCGTAGCCGGGCCAGCCCTCGAGCGTGCGCTCGCGGGGGACATGCCCGCCGGTCAGCGTGAGCAGGGCCGGAAGCCGGGGCCGCTGCAGCCGGCTGGCGTGCAGGAGCCAGTTCAGGAAGCTCAGGGCCTCGCCGTCCTTTCCCAGCGCGAGGAACGCGGCGATCCCTATGCTGGCATCCCGCGGCCACGCGTATCTGTAGTCCCAGTTCCGGATGCCGCCGGGATCCTCCGGCAGGGAGGTGGTGGGGGCAGCCACGGGCGCGCCCGAGGGAGAGTAGGTCAGCAGCTTCAGCGTCAGCAGGCTCCGCAGGACCGGTTCGCGGAACGGGACGTCGTCGCTGATGCCCGCGGCCCACTCCCGCCAGCGTGCTTCGTCCGCTTCCACCAGCTCCCAGGCGGTGTCGGGATCGACCCAGATCAGCGGCTCCGCATACGCCAGGGCCAGCACCATCACGACCGGACGGCCGGGCACCACGGTGAGTGCCGCCGTCGTGCCCGGTTCCACCCGCAACCCTCCGCTGCAGCCGAGCGACATGGCCAGGGCTCCCCACTCACACACCAGTTGTTGTCCCCGCCGGACGCGGGGCCGGAGGTGGCGCTCGCCGAAGCGCGGGTCAAAGTCGACGGCGGTCCGGACCGGCGCGCCCTCGGCGGCCAGCCGCCGGATCAGGAGGGTCGTGGGCAGCAGGCGGCCAGAGACCTCCGCCACCATCGCCTCGGTGAGGGTCAGCGTGCCGCCGTCGGTGGCCCAGACCGTTTCGAGCGTCGCCGTATGCGGCCGGTAGCGCCGGACGATGGGCTGTGAAGGCAGCGCGGGGCCGGTGCGGAAGGTGCCTGCCTCCGGTCCGCCGAGCAGGGCACCGAAGACGGGATCACCGTCGAAGGTGGGCGCGCAGAGCCAGTCGATGCCGCCCTCGGCCGAGACCAGGGCGGCCGTGCGCGTATCGCCCAGCAGCCCGTAGTCGGCAAGGGCGGGGGAGTGGATGTTGCGCGTTTCCATGTTCTGGTGCACCTTCTCTCGTGCTGCCGTCAATGGACCGTCAGGAGCAGCCCGAGCAGGGAGCCGTAGACCACGTGGGCTGCCACGGCCACCGCCGGCGTCTGGATCCCGTAGTTCAGGCCCAGCAGACCCGGAGGTTCGAGCGCCGCGCGGGCGGCCGGGCCTGCCCTGGTGCTCGCCATTCTGGGATGGATGCCGGGCAGCAGGGGCAGGATGACGGTCAGCGCCACGGCGACGTGCAGGAGTCCGAGCAGGGCGCCGATCCACCACGTGGCCCGGCCGAGCAGCGCAAAGACCGCCGCGTAGCCGAGAGCGAAAACCTGTCCTACTGCGAGGTGGATGAAGAAACCGGCGATCCGCGCCTTGTCCGGATCCGGCGTGGCAAGGCTGCCGAGGACCAGGGGCAGGTCGAGCCGGGTCCAGCCGGCCATCTGGCAGGCAATCATCACCGCGGTCAGGGCCGTGGTGGCGAGCAGCCCGAACAGCGCCCAGCCCGGCCAGTCCATCTCAACCGCCGACCCGATGCTTGCCAGGGGGAGCTGCTTGGGTTGCTGTCATGACGCACCTCTAAAAGTAATTTATTCTATTTTAGAAGGTGCTGCGGGCGGCAGGCAAGGCCCGAAGGTAGCGCTCAGCGGCATTCCTGCGGCTTGCGTCGAGTCGCTGGCGTTGCGTTCCGGGCCGAGGTCGCGGAGCATGACCAGCTCGCGCCTGCCACCTGGTAGCAAATCGCCGGTCCGCAGGACACGATGAAGCCGTTCCGTTCGTTAGTGCGCCGGGCTGCCACATTGTCCGGCATCACGGACAGGGCGAGCATCGACGCACCAGTGCTCGCGGCCCAGTGCGCGACCGCTGTGATGAGTGCAGCGGCGACGCCACGGCCGCGAACGGCAGGGCTGACCCACATCGAGATGAGCTCCTCACGGCTACGGCTGTCCTCGTCCGGGACGCCAGTGGCCACGCCCACCGGAGCGTTTCGGTCGGCCTCGACCGCATGCCGAGTACTTTTTGGAAGGGACGTGGTTGGTTCAAAGTGCGGCGGGGAAAGGCTGGATTTCCGCCTTGGTGGGGGCCCTACACCACCTGAGCAGGAAGGTAATCCTCAACGACCAACAACCTCTGGTCCGGAGCGCTCATTGGCGGCGGCCCCTCACGCATTGGGATGCGGTGCCGTTGTGGAGCCCACACGCAGTTCGAATGGCGGGGCTGCTGGAACGTCAGACCCATTTCCCTCCGTCGCAATGTATCTGGCCGCAAGACGGCCAAGCTCGACGAGCGGCAAGGTCATTGTCGTGAGCCCAAAAACAAGGCCGCCGCGAGTTCCACCAATGCCGGCGACCGACACATCGTCCGGCACTTTGTATCCGGAGCTCCACAGATATGCAAGAACTCCCACCGCAACTTCGTCGTTGGTGCAGACGATCGCATCGGGAAGGAGACCGTCCGCCACGAGTTGCGCGACGGTTTCTCTCCCGGACTCCTGATTCATAGTCGAGAGCCCGACGACGTTGGGTCGCAATTGCGCCTCAAACATCGCATTGCGATAGCCGACAATTCGTTGCTCGGTGGCTGAAAGACCTGGCAAACCTCCCATGAATGCGACTTTACGGTGGCCAAGCGAGAGCATGTAGCGGGTGAGTTCGTGAGCGGTCGCAACGTTGTCTATGACGATCCTCGTGGAATCGAACCCGCGGGGAGCCAGTGCCACTACTCGCGTGCCGCCCCTCACTGCAACGTTGACCTCGCGGGCCAACTCGGCGGTTCCAGGCGCACCTTCGATGTCGCTGCCGCAGAATACGATCCCGGACGCCTGGTGCTCTCGCAACACACGAAATTTAGTGCGCTCCTGATCGGGATCGCGGTTGGCGTTAGCCAAAATGGTGATGTATCCGAATTTTGCCGCCTCGATTTCGAGGCCACGCGCCATCTCCGCAAAGTACGGATCGAGAATGTCGCTGGCAATGACCCCGATAATCTTGCTTCGCTGCTGCTTAAGCGCCTGCGCAGCAGCACTCGGGGTGTAACCCAATGTTTCAGCGGCAGTCCGCACGCTTGCTTGCACTTTTCGGGACACTGGATGACTCTGAGCGGAACCGTTGAGTACGCGCGAAGCTGTGGCAACTGAGACTGACGCCAGTTCGGCTACCTCGCGCAGTGTGGCCATGATCCGGACTCCTTCGACGTTATCGTCGCTCCAGCGTAGTTGGACGCCGAACAACGATTGTGGTTTGCATCTCGTAATTTTCTTGACAGCCAAACTACGGTACGGCTAGCGTAACGGAAAACGTTATCCATTGCCATCGCCCGCCGTCCATGGTCCTCGGCAAACGTTATCCACTTAGACTCAAAGGAGAGAACCCTCATGACTGACTTTTCGCAACCCTTCGACCTCATAGTGGTAGGAGCCGGCGCGGCAGGACTTGCCACCGCAAATCGAGCGGTAGATCTAGGTGCCCGCGTTCTGCTGCTCGAAAAAGGCGAAGCCGCCGGCGGATCTGCTGCACTCTCGGCTGGCATTCTCTGGACCGCGCCAAACCTCGAGGTTCTCCGCCGTATCCAGCCCGACGGTGATCCAGTGCTTGGACCGCTCGTGGTGGCGGGATACGAGCAAGCAGTTGAAGACGTCCGCGCCGCGGGCGTGACCGTCAGCGAGGAATGGCACGACCACCTCGAATGGGGGCGTGCCTGCAAAATCGACATTCTGGATTTGTTCACTAAGTGGACGCGTAAGGTCGTCACCAAGGGAGGAGCACTTCTGACCGGAGTGAGCGAGGTCAAACTTGTCATCGAAGACGGTCGAGTTGCTGGAGCGTCGTTCGTACATGATGGCGAGTCGAAGACTGCGTTCGCCGGGGGCACCGTTCTCGCTACCGGAGGATTTCAAGGTGACCCCGAGTTGAAGCAGCAGTTCATAGGTAACGGCGCCGATGACATCGCTGTGCGAAGCAACCCCCATTCGGTCGGGGACGGCTTTCGGCTCGGAACCGCCGCGGGAGGAGCCGCCAGCCGCCACCTATCCGGCTTCTATGGCCATACGCTTCCCAGCCCGTTGCCGGTCTCGCCCGAGGTGTTCCTCCGGCTCACGCTCTACTTCTCCACTTACGGTGTCCTCGTCAACCGGCTCGGGCGCCGTTTCACGGATGAATCTCTCGGTGATGAAGTTTCCAACCAATTCGTGGTTCGTGAACCCGGTCGGCGAGGGATTCTGATCTGGGACGATGAAGTGCAGCAGAAACGCGCACTCGCCGTTCCGTACCCCAGCGGTATGGCGTTGGACAGGCACGCCGAAGCGACAAAGCTCGGTGCCCGCACCGCGGAAACGGACACCCTGGAAGAACTGGTCGATGTTGTCGCCGGCTGGGGCGTCGACCGCTCGGCCCTGGCTTCAACCCTCGAGAACTACCAGCGAGCTGCCACCGGTGAGCCGGCGATTCTCGACGCACCCCTGCCGAAGCGTCCGAGCCCACTCAAGACGGGTCCCTTCCGCGCGATTGAGGTGCAACCGTGCATCACCATCCCATTCGGTGGTCTGCGCGTAAATGGCGACAGCCAGGTTCTCGACCGCGACAACCATCCGGTCGCAGGGCTGTTCGCAGCCGGAGCTGATGCGGGCGGAGCACAGGATCTCCGTTACGTGGGCGGTCTCGTCTTCGGGTTCGTGTTCGGCCGTCGCGCCGCAGATGCAGCACTCGCTCCCACCCTTGAGGAGCGAGGCGGCGCTCAGTTGGTCTCTGCTTTATGAGCACGCAGACCCCCGCCCGTGCCGTCGTCTGGCAGGGGCCGCAGCAGATCGCCGTCGAGGATCGACCGCCGATGGCCTCAGTCGCCCCCGACAAGATCGTGGTTCGCGTCGAAAGCATCGGAGTGTGCGGCACAGACGTGAGCCTATGGCGAGGAGACGACTCGCGAATCGTGCCTGGGACGGTCATTGGCCACGAGTTCGGAGGAACCATCGTCGCCACCGGAACCCAGGTAACAGGCTGGACCATCGGCCAGAGTGTGGCTGTTGATCCCAATCTGGTCTGCGGAACCTGCTCGGAATGCGCGACAGGTTCCCGCGGCCGGTGTCCTCAGCGTCAACTGATGGGCATCGACACCGACGGGGGGCTTCAGAACTACGTCACCATAGATCCGGAGAGCGCAATCATCGTTCCCGGAACCCCAGACCCACGGGCCCTCGCGCTGGTCGAACCCATCGCTGTTGGCGTTCATGCCTGCTCACGCGCCGGCGTCACAGCCGGGACAAGTCTTGGAATCATTGGCGGCGGTGCCATCGGTATGGCGTGCGCCCTGCAAGCCCAAAGTCTCGGCGCCAGCAGTGTCACCGTTGTTGAGCCCGACGCCGTCCGCCGCGCAACTATAGAAACATACGGCGTTACGGCCCTCGCGCCTGGGGACGCACGATCCGTCAGCTGGGATGTCGCGATAGACACAGTGGGGCAGGGATCCACCATCACAGCCGCCATGGATCTGGTTAAACAAGGTGCCACGATTTGCGTCGTAGGCCTCGCCCACGGCGGCACTTTGCCTCCGACGACAGATCTTGTCCGGCGTGAACTCACCATCACTGGCACGTTCTGTTATACCGCCGGCGACCTCCACACTGCCGCAGAGCTGGTATCCCGGCACGGTCTCGGAGCCCTCCCGGTCGACATCGTCCATGGACTCATTCCTGTGCCCGGAGCTATAGAGGATATTGCTCGTGGTCACCTCGGTACGGGCAAGACGGTCATCATCCCATAACCCACCCGTCCCTATCCGGGGCCGGAATCAACTGAACCTGCAATGAAGGAGAAGTCAGTGAGTAGCTCGACACAAGCCACTGCGGCCGCGCCGCACAAGAAAAATAGTCCCGCCCGCGCCGCCGTTGCGAGCATGGCCGGCGGCACGCTGGAGTACTACGACAATTACATCTACGCTCTAGCGGCAGCGCTCGTCTTCGGAAAGATCTTCTTCCCCGAAGCCGGTGGCGTCGCGACGCTGGCGGCGCTAGCGACGTTCGCAGTCTCATATGTGGCCCGGCCTCTCGGTGCGGTTCTCTTGGGACATTTCGGTGACCGAATCGGCCGAAAGAAAGTTCTCGTCTTCATCCTCGTGCTGATGGGAACATGCACGTTCCTGGTCGGTTGCTTGCCCGGTTACGCCCAGATCGGTGTGTGGGCACCGGTCCTGCTGATCACACTTCGCATACTGCAAGGGATTTCCGTCGGTGGTGAGACGGCCGCCGCAACCGTGCTCACCATCGAGGTGTCCCCCGAGGGCCGCAGGGGATTCTTTACGAGTTGGGCTCCCAACGGGATCGTCGGTGGCTTCGTGCTGGCCACGCTCATCTTCGTACCCATATCGGCGCTGCCGGAAGACCAACTGCTCACATGGGGGTGGCGCGTCCCATTCCTGCTCAGTGCGCTCGTCACGGTCGCTGGATTTGTCATCCGGGCCAAGCTCGCCGAACCCGACGCCTTTGTCGAAGCCAAGGAAGACGGCTCGCTCGTGAAGGTGCCGATCGTCGAAGTATTCCGCTCCCACTGGCGGGCAATCATCCTCGTTACCTTTTGTTCGCTCGCTTTCGCCATTGACACCGTCATCAAGGTGTTTGCACTGTCATTCGCCACGACCGCGCATGAGATCCCGCGAAGCACCATGCTGTGGGTCCTAGTGGTCAGCCACGTGTGCGCGCTTGTTACCCAGCCGTTCCTGGGAATGCTCTCCGACCGGATCGGGCGCAAGCCGGTATTTATTGCGGGAAACATCGGGTGTGCGGTCATGATCTTCGGGTACTTCGGGGCGATTCAGGCTGGGAATGTTCCCCTGCTGTTCATAACAGGCATGCTTTCAGTCGCCTGCGCCTATGCTGCTATCAACGCCACCTACCCGTCATTTTTTGCGGAAATGTTCAACCTCAAGGTCCGTCAGACCGGAATGGCGCTCGGCTTGCAGATCGGTCTGATCGCGTCCGGATTCGCACCCATGATCTACACAGCCTTGACTGCAGGCAACCCGGCCGACGCGACGCCGGTCGCGATAATCTCCGCAACCATCGCCTTGATCGCCGTCGTTGCTGCGCTCATGGCGAAAGAAACCTTCAAGGTGCCGCTGGACCAATTGGGTGCGCGGATCTCGACCACCACGTCATCGGCCGCTTCGACGGCGATCGCATCAGGAGCCCGCCCATGAGCGGCCAGTTCCGCGTAGGAATCGTCGGCTGCGGCAACATCTCCGACAACCACTTCCAGTCGTACTCCTCACTGGCGGACGTTGAAGTCATCGGCGTCTGCGACGTGGACCTGGCAAGGGCGCGGGAATTCGCGAGTGATCGCGGTATCGCTCACGCTGTCGGCTCCGTGCAAGAGCTCATTGCGCTGGGCATCGACGCGTTGAGTGTCTGCACACCGCATCCGACCCACGAAGCCGTCGTGACCAAAGCCGCGGAAGCCGGCGTACACGTTCTGTGTGAGAAACCGATCGCGACCGACGTTGCGTCGGCCGAAAGGATGGTGCAAGCCGCCGAACACAATGACGTCACGCTGGGCGTGGTGTTCCAGCGCCGGTTCTGGCCCGGAGCTCAGGCCCTGCGCGCCGCCATCGATGACGGCCGTCTTGGCCAGCCGATGCTTGGTCACTGCCAGGTGCTCCTGCACCGTGGCACGGATTATTACGACGCCTCTGAATGGCGCGGTACGTGGGCAGCGGACGGCGGCGGGGTGCTCATGACCCAGGCGATCCACAACATCGACCTGTTGCAGTGGTTCATGGGCGATCCGGTAGAAGTGAGTGCAAAAGCCGGAGCTTTCGTCCTCGGCGACAGCATCGAGGTCGAAGACACGGCAGCGGCATTGATCACCTTCGCATCCGGAGCCATCGCGACCCTAGCTGCCACGGTGGCTGCGTCGCCCAACCTTGGCACACGCATCATCGTCACTGGGAGCAACGGCGCGACAGTGAACGTCACGGAGTACCCGGAAGGTTCCGATGCCGTGAACGATCTCTGGGCCGTACCCGGCGAGGAATGTGCAGCAGCGGTGTTCGCGGACGGCCTTAGCGGGGACATCCCGGTCGCGGAAGTCAACGCACGGCTCCTGCCGCTGCACAAACTTCAGGTAGCCGACTTCGTTGACGCCGTACGCACGCGGCGGGCGCCCGCCGTCAGCGGACAGGAGGCGATGAAATCTCTGCAAATCGTCGCCGCCATCTACGAGTCGGCTCGTACCGGTCTCCCAGTCAAGATCGGCACGGCTGACGAGCTATCACGTCAATTTGCCCATCTGGAATCCCGCGCCGTCGAACCGGCGGGCTCGCGATGACACTTCCCATGACTGATGAGGAAAGCCTGCGTCTTAGCCTCAACCAGGCAACGGCTCGTCCGTACCCGTTGATTGATACTGCGGAAGCAGCAATGAGGGCGGGAATTAGCCACATCGGACTCTGGGTCGAACCTGTGGAAGACACCGGGGTTGCAAATACTAGACGGATAGTCGCCGACACAGGACTGACGGTCAGTTCGGTCTGCCGGGCTGGATTCGTCGCCGACAAGGAAGGAGCCGAACTGCGGGCCGCGATCGACAGCGTCAAACGGGCGCTCGACTTAGCGCATGAGGTCGGTAGCCCCATGCTCACTTTCATCGCCGGTGGACTACCAGCCGAGGACCGGGACATCCGCCACGCCGAGACGAGAGTGAGGACAGCCCTCGAAGAACTTGAACCGCATGCCCGCAGCGCTGGGGTGAGGCTCGCGCTCGAGCCACTTCATCCCTTGTTCGTCGACAGCCGCAGTGTAGTTACGACCATCGCCCAGGCGCTGCGGGTAGTGAAGGATCTGCCGGTCCAATCCGTGGGGATCCTGGTCGACGCATACGCCACGTTCTGGGACCCGGACTTCCACGACGCCGTTGCGGCAGCCGGACCGCGGATCGCCGGCTATCAGGTGAGCGACTTCGCACTGCCCTTGCCGGTGCCGGAGAACATGAACGGACGGCTCTTCCCCGGCGACGGGCAAATCGACTTTACCCCCTTCACAAGATCAGTCCGACACGCCGGCTACAAAGGCCCTATCGAAATCGAAATCTTCAACGACGACGTCTGGAAGCTACCGCTGGAAACGATTATCAGCCGCACTGTCGCCAGCTTCAAGCGCCATATCGCCGAACCTGTCAACGAACTGGAGCGCCAATCCGAATGAATACCTTGACCACCATCGAGCTACCTGCCGCCGACGGATACCGCACGGTCGAACTCTTGGAACCGGCTCTGCTGGACACCGTCAGTACCCCGCCCAGGTCCCGCATCGCCTACGCCGCCGGCCATGTGGTGGGCGACCCGCTCCGGTCCAGCACCGGATCGCAAGCAGCCATCGACTGGGACGCTACCCTCCGCATCCGCCATTCCCTTTGGGATCTGGGCCTTGGCGTCGCGGAGAGCATGGACACCGCGCAGCGCGGAATGGGGCTCGACCCCACAACAGCGCTTACGCTCGCGAAGCGCACACTTGCCGAGGCGCGCACCGCTGGCGGTGCGGTCGTCGTTGGAATCGCCACGGACCAGCTCGACGCAGCACACCATTCGCTCGAGGAAATCACGGACGCCTACATCGAGCAGCTCGGCGAGATTGAGGCTGCGGGGGGCAGCGTTGTCATGATGGCCAGCCGCCACCTCGCCCGCGCCGCTAAAGGTGCAGATGACTACCTCAGCGTCTACGGCAAGGTGCTGGACTCCGCCAGCCGTCCCGTGATCCTGCACTGGCTCGGCTCCATGTTCGACCCCGCCCTCGAAGGCTACTGGGGTGACCGCTCTATTTCTGAAGCGTCCGAAACCGTATTGGCACTCATACGCTCCAAAAAGGACAAGGTCGCCGGGATCAAGGTTTCACTACTCGACAAGGAACATGAGGTCAGCCTGCGTCGCAGGCTTCCTGCCGGAGTACGTCTATTCACTGGCGACGACTTCAATTACGCCGAGCTCATCGCAGGCGACGAGCAAGGCCATAGCGACGCACTCCTCGGCGCGTTTGCCGCGGTTCCGCGCTTCGCGTCCGCGGCATTCGCGAAGCTCGACCAGGGCGATCACACAGCGTTCCGCAACATCCTGGAACCGACAATCCCGCTGAGTCGCCTTATTTTTGAAGCTCCGACTCAGTATTACAAAGTCGGAGTTGTCTGGCTTAGCTACCTGACAGGATGGCAGAGCCATTTCCGTATGATCGCCGGCCTCGAATCCGGCCGCTCCCTCTTGCACCTCGCGGACTTATTTCAAGCGGCCAATGGCATCGGGCTGTTTCCCGATCCAGAAACGTCCGCTGAGCGCGCGTCCGCATACTTCCGCGCGCAGGGATTCTAATCCGATGTCGACTCACGGATTCACCATTGCCGCGATTGACCCATCTGCGCCCACATCCACCGCAATCCGCTCGTTTGCGGATCTCAACTGCTTGGTAGTTGGCGCCGCTTCCGGCATCGGCTACGCAACCGCCGCGATGCTGAGCCAGAAGGCGGGGCGACTGGTCGGTGCAGATTTGCCGACAGCTACGTGGCCGAACACCGACAACCAGTATCCGCAGTTGCCCATCGACATTTCCGACCCCGCATCTGTCCGCGACGCTGTCGAACGAACGATAGAAATTGTGGGGCGGCTGGACGTCGTCATTAACACGGCCGGGATCTTGGGCAAAGTCCAACCTTCCTCGGAGGAAACCCTCGAAGAGTTTGAGCGGCTCCTTCGTGTCAACCTTGTTGGGGCGTTCGCGCTGTCTAAAGCGGTGCTCCCCGTGATGGTGGGCCATGGGTTCGGACGGCTCGTCCACTTTTCGTCGACCGCGGGAAAAGAAGGGGTTCCTGGTATGACCGGATACTCCGCCAGCAAGGCAGGCATCACCGGTCTTGTGAAGGCGCTTGCCAAGGAGTATGCCACGACTGGTGTCACGATCAACGCGATCGCACCCGGCAAAGTTGACACACCCTTCATCACGTCGCAACCCCCAAAGGCGGAGGATCTGCAGCGTATTCCGATGAGGCGTCTGGGTACGCCTGAGGAGGCTGCGGCGCTACTCGAGTACATCATTTCGCCCGGTGCCTCTTATACGACGGGATTCATCTATGACCTTTCCGGAGGAAGGGCCGTATATTGACTACCGAGCATGTGGCCTCCCCCGATGCCTGCGGCGGTGCCTACCGCGCTGGGAAGCTTCCGCAGTTGGGCGATGACAACGGCAGGGAAGCGAAGGCCTTAGTCCTGCCGGTCGGTGGACTGCTACCTCGCCGAAACACATGCGTACCGGCCGGCTTTGTTATGGGCTGCTCGACGTGAGGTCGCGGAGCATAATCAACTCGCGCCGGCCATCCGGCAGCAGATCGCCGGGTTCGCGGGACACCGTAAAGCCGTTCCTTTCGTAACTGCGCCGGGCTGTGAGGTTGTCCGGCATCACGGACAGGGTGAGCGTCGCCGCACCAGCGCTCGCCGCCCAGCGCGCGACCGCTGTGATGAGTGCGGTGGCGACGCCACGCCCGCGAACGGCAGGGCTGACCCACATCGAGATCAGCTCGGCACGACTGCCGTTGCCCTCGTCCGGGATGCCAGTGGCCATGCCGACAGGAACGTTCCCGTCGCCGTCGAAGGCCAGCAGGTTGATCGCTCCCGGAATAGACAGGCGCTTCCGCCAGCGGTCCTCCGACGCGTCTGCCCAGTCCTGCAGGTGTGAGCCGAAAGCATCCGGCGCGTCGGCCAGCGCGGCGAGCCTCACCGACCGCCAGACGCGCCAGTCGTCGGCAGAGATGGTGCGCAGCTCGATGGTCATGCCGCTACGATAGCGACTTGCGCGACGGCGACAGCCGCGGAAGGCACCGATAGGAAGGCTCCGCCAGCTGGACTGTTGTACCGAAACTCTTGAGTCGCCGTCGTCGATCACCCTAGAGTGATCGCCAACGGCTAGCACCCTAGGAGATGACATGTCCCTCGTCCGCGTGCACAACTTCTCAATTTCCCTCGACGGCTTCGGCACCGGTGAGGGCCAGCAACTCGAGACTCCCTTCGGCCACGCAGGCTCACGGCTGATGCAGTGGGCTTTCGGAACGCGAACCTTCCGCGCGATGGGCCTCCACGGGGAGTCGGAGGCATCCTTCGGCGTCGACGAGGCCTTCGCCAGCCAGTGGGGGCCCGGGATCGGTGCGGAGATCATGGGGCGCAACAAGTTCGGCTATCAACGCGGTCCCTGGGAGGACGAGGAATGGAAGGGCTGGTGGGGCGATAATCCTGTCTTCCACACCCCCGTCGTTGTCCTGACACACCACCCCCGGCCCGTACTCGAGATGGAAGGCGGAACAACCTTCCATTTCGTCGACGCCGACCCCGTCACCGCGCTCAAGCAGGCCCAAGCCCTGGCCGGCGACCTCGACGTCCGGATCGGCGGGGGCGTCAGCACCGTCCGGCAGTTCCTCGAGGCGGACCTGATCGACCACATGCACCTCGTCATCGTGCCGATCATCCTTGGCCGGGGTGAACGGCTCTGGGACGGACTCGAAGGGCTCGAGGAACGCTTTGACATCGAAGCGACCCCATCTCCCAGCGGCGTTACCCATCTGATCTTCACCCGCCGCACGGAGCGGTAGGCCGACTTGGGAGCGGCTGCCTACAGTTGGGTATCCAAACCTGGCTGACTCGCAGCACAGCGATTATTGCCGGCCCGCAGCCCTGACACACGAACAGAGAGGTTTCTAGTGAGTGGCGGCAGGCCGGGCGAGTGACGTCACCGGGGCAGCTCAGACCCCGAGCTCGTGAGCCAGTTCAGTGATGCTCGACGCCGAGAGATCCCAGTCGCTCTCCGGCGTCAGATCCGCAACCTGGCCCGGGCCGTATTCGGTGGGGCGGGTGATGAACGCCGTCGCCAGCCCGGCCTCCCGGGCGGCACGCAGGTCGTTGTTGTGCGCGGCCACGAGCATCACAGCACCGGGCCTGAGGTCCAGGAACTCCGCAGTCCGAAGGTAGGCCGCGGGCAGCGGCTTGTACGCGCGCGTCATGTCCGATCCGATGATCACGTCCCACGGAAGCCCGGCGTTTCTGGCGATGTCCAGCAGCAGCGAGGTGTTGCCATTGGAGAGGGGACCCACGATGTAGCCGCGGCGGACGGCGGAAAGGCCCTCCAAGCTGTCCGGCCATGGGGGCAGACGGTGCCAGGATGTATTCAGCTCTTCCAGGCTGCTTGCGTCCAGCCCGTCGGGATTGAAGCCGTGTTGGCGGAGCACCTGATCCAGGTTTTCACGGTGGAGTGTGTCCAGGGTGGCGAATTCCCGGGAGCCGGAGCGGATGGCCTCCATTGCCGGCTGGTAGAGGGCGCGCCAGTCATCGGCGAACGCCTCGGCGTCGAGAGGCTGCCCATGTGTTGCGGCGAAAGCGGCCGCCTGCCGGGCGACGCCGGTACGCCAGTCCACCACTGTGCCGAAGGTGTCGAAAAGGACGGCGCGTATCCCGCACCCGGTTGACGGTGAAAGGTATGGCTGGATGGTCATATCCTGTTTCCTTCCCAATGATTCCTGCCCGATAGTCTGGCAGCATGCGCACTGATTTCGATCCCGCTGCCACGTCCGCCCGCGATTTCTACCGGCTGCTCACCGCGGTGGTGGTGCCCCGGCCCATCGCCTGGGTATCGAGTGTCTCGCCGGAGGGCGTCGACAACCTTGCCCCGCACTCGTTTTTCACCGTCGCGTCCACAAATCCGCCCATCGTGCAGTTCACCTCGGTGGGGGAGAAGGATTCACTCCGCAACATCACCGCGTCCGGAGAGTTTGTGGTGAACCTCGCCCCGACCACGCTGATGGAGGAGGTCAACGCCACCGGGACCAACTTTCCGCCTGATGTCAGCGAATTTGACGCCGCCGGCCTCACACGGGAGCCGAGCCTCACCGTGGGTGCGCCGCGGGTCAAGGAGTCGCTGGCGGTACTCGAATGCCGTCTCCACTCGGTCCTGCCGATGGGAGACTCCAGCCTGGTCTTCGGCGAAGTGACGCACGCTGCCGTGAGTGACGCGGTTCTGGACGGCAGCCACCCGCGGATTGAACTTCTGAAGCCGCTGACCCGGCTGGGCCGGGACGAGTGGGGCACGCTGGGCACCATCCAGGAGCTCAAACGAATCCGGCTCAAGGACTGGCCGGGGTCTTTCCGCCCGAAGGCCTGAAACCGCCGGGAGCCGGGCCGCCGTCTGGCGGGAGCCAGGCGGCGTTAAGAAAGGGAAAGGGATGCCCTGCCATGCAGGACACCCCCTTCCGCTTTGTACGGTGATCAGCTTTGTTCGGTGATCAGCCGAGGCCCAGCTGCACGAACACGAACCACACGAGGAGCGGCACCACGCCGATCATCGCGATGGCCCAGAGCAGCAGGGCCCGGAAGAACATCCGCTCGTCCTTGGGCTGCGCGCTCGCCATCAGCAGGGCGCCGCTGGTGGACATCGGGCTCACGTCAACCACCGACGAGCTGATGGCGATGGCCGTGATGACCCCGATGGGGGTGAGCAAGGGATCCATGGCGATAGGTGCCACCACCGGGCTGATGACGCCGAGGGTGCCGGTGGTGGAGGCGAAGGCCGAGACTATGGCCACCACATAGCTGGTGATCAGGGCGGCAAGGGAGCTGTTGCCCAGGCCGGCGATGCCTTCCTGCAGTTCCTTCAGCGCACCCATCTTTTCCAGCATGCCTACGTAGGTGACAATGCCAGTCACCAGAATAATCGCAGACCATGGCATGCTTTCCACTGCCGGCTTCTGCACGCCCGAGTCCAGCATGATCAGCACGGTGGCAATGACCAGCGAAGCGACTCCGACGTCCAGGCCCAGAACAGTGGTGAGCACCAGAAGGGAGGCGATGCCCACCAGGGTGAGGATCCGCATCGGCGTTGCGGCTACCTTCTCGGGGCCGGTCTTCATGCCGCTCCCGGCAGCCACAGAAGTGGGAGCCGGGGCGGTGAGCACGGCCGTACCTGAGCCGGACGGACCTTCCGTGCCGCTTCCAGCGGGAGCGGCAGCGCCGCCGTCGTACTTCATGCCGTTGGCCTCACCTGCCTGGTGATTTGGGTCCGCCTTGGCCGCGCGCCGCTTCATGATGGCCTGCACCAGAATGTAGGCGATCGCGGCCAGGATGGCATTGAAAACGAAGCAGTAGGCGTAGAGCTTGAAGGAATCGTCCGAGGCTCCGGCCCCGTCCAGCATTTTGTTGGCCAGTACACCGAACGGGTTGACCGGCGAGAAGGCGCCGGCGTTAGCGCCCTGCACGATGACCAGGCCCATGGCCAGGCTGCTGATGCCGAACCGCATGCCCAGCGCCAGACCCACCGGGGCCACGATCGCGATGGCGGCCGGGGTGAACGCGCCGGCCGAAGCCAGAGCCGCCGTCAGCAGGAACATCAGGATGGGGACCAGGATTTTCCGGTCGCCGGCGAGCCGTTCAGCCCAGTAAGCGAGCAGGTCGATGGTGCCGTTGATCCGCACGATGGCGAACAGCAGTGTGGCGCCCACCAGGATGAAGAACAGCCCGGCGGGGAACTGTCCGATGACGTCCTTGATCGACATGCCGGCCAGGAGGGTTCCGACGCCGAACGCGGCGACCGTGGCCAGCAGGCCGGCGTTGATCTTGGTGAACGAACCGATGGCAAAGGCCGCTATCAGGACCAGGAACGCGATGAGTGATAGGGACATGGTGCCGGTCGCCTAGGAGCTCGCCGGGGTGAGGACGCCGGCGCCGGACAGCAGGCTGCCGGCCCCGGTGATGGCGGGCCGGTGGCCGAGTGCCTTGAGGATCTCGTACGTGGTGGCGGTGGCCGCCGTGATGACCGGCAGTCCGAGCTCGTCCTCCACTGCCTGGACCGCAGCCAGCGACGGCATCTGGACGCAGGCGGAAAGCACGACGGCGTCCGCGCCTTCGCGCTGGAGGCTGCGGGCAAGCGCGGGCAGGTTCTGCGGATCGAGGCAGCCGACCTCGAGGTTGTCCGCCACCTCGAGGCTGATGGCGTCCAGTACGGTGATGCCGGAGCCTTCGATGTAGTCCACCACCATCTTGGTGAGCGGCTTCATGTAGGGGGTGATCATGGCGACCTTCAGCGCGCCGATTTCCTGCAGCGTGCGGACCAGGGCGCCGGCGCTGCTGGTGACCGGGGCGGGGTGCCCGTTGCCGGCGGCGGCGTCGGCGATGACTTTTTCCGAGCCCTCGTGGGCTCCGGGACCCTGGGCCATGACGGCGACCAGGCAGGCGTAGGCGATGACGTCCACATCGGCGTCGGAGACTGCCTCGGCGCAGCCAGCTGCCTTGCCCACCATGGCCAGCAGTTCTTCCCGGGTGACCTTCTTCATGCCGGCGCGGGCGGAGTGGAAAGTGTAGCTGTGTCCGGTTGCCTCTGCCTGGCGGCGGAACAGCTCGGGGAGCTCCGTCTCCATGGTGGTGTTGGAGCTGGGGACGATCAGTCCCACCCTGGAGGAGCCCGGGCGCTTGGGCTCCGGAGCGGTTTCGCAGGTGATGTCGGGGGTGCTCATGATTTCTCCACGTCGTTGTGCTCGGGGGCTTCGGGACAAAACCCACAAGGTGGGTTCGGCTCCCATGATGTGGGTCACTCGGGTACGATGTCAAATGGGTCACGTTCCGGCGGCTGCCTCCGGCTTACTAGGCTGGAGGCTGCTAGCGGAAAAGTAATGAAGGGACGTTGAAACTGTGGCGACGGAGCCGGGCAACGGGGCATCACCCCTGCTGGTGCTGCACAAGGTGGCGGAGATCCTGGACTGTTTTTCGGTCGAGGCTCCGGAACCGACCTTGCAGCAGATCATCCGGAAGACGGGCCTGCCGTCCAGTACCTGCCAGCGGCTTGTGCAAAACATGCTGCGGGAGGGGTTCTTGGACCGCGACGGCGACCGGTACCGGATCGGCATCGGCCTGGTCCGCTGGGCTACCCCGGGAACGTTCGGGCTGGACGTGGTCCGGCTGGTGAAGCCTGTCTTGCAGCAGCTGCGCGACGAGACCGGTGAAACGGCGTGCCTGTATGTCCGGGATGGTGCGTTCCGGACCATAATCGCCGTTGCGGAGACACGCCACGTGGTGATGCGGCCGTTCATGGTGGGCATGGTCATGCCCCTTCATGCCGGAGCGCCGGGCAAGATTTTTTTGGCGTACGATCCCGAGTCGTGGGGCGCCCTGGACGAACACGGACTGGACCGCTTTACCCCCCACACGCCGGCCTCCTTGGAGCTGCTCCGTCAGCAGGCGGCGGTGGCGCGCGAGCAGGGGTATTATGCGGCTTTCGGGGAACGGAACGAAGATGTGGGTTCCATCAGCGCACCCGTGTTCGACCACGCGGGGCGGCTCGCCTGCGCAGTGGGCCTGGGATTCCCGACGCAGCGGATTGGGCCCGCCGACGTGGAGCGGCTGGGGCCCGTGGTGGCTCGCGCTGGCCTGGAAGCAAGCCGTGCGCTGGGGTATGACGGCAGCCAATCCGCCGGTTGATCCTGCCGCCAACCGGCCGGATCTAAGCGCGAGCAGGCCTTATTAGCCATCCCAGCGGAACGCGGGTTAAGGGGCCGAAGAGGGGCATCCCCAGTAGGCGTCCCACATATGCTTAGCAGGGCAAAGGTCTGGCTCGCTTGCGCAGGAGGCCTCTTGCCCCGACGGGCTTCATCGGGGTTGACGATGCTCTGGTGCTCATGGGATGCGGAAAGCAGGAGGTTCTTTTTGGCTGTAGCACTTGTACCGCGGTCAGACGCGGAGATCCGCCCGTACCTCGACTCGCTGGGCTTGCCCGGGATTATTGATCTGCATGTGCATTTCATGCCTTCCCAGGTGCTGGAGAAGGTCTGGGCGTTCTTTGACCGGGTGGCGGACAGCGGCGCTCCCGCATGGCCCATCACCTACCGGGGCACGGAAGAGGAACGGGTGCGAACGCTGCGGGATATGGGAGTGAAGGCCTTCACCACCCTGAACTATGCGCACCGCCCCGGCATGGCGCAGTGGCTCAACGACTACTCGACGGCGTTCGCCTCGACCCATCCTGACGCCATCCACTCTGCCACTTTCTACCCAGAGCCAGGCGTGGGTACCGTCGTCGCGGACAGCTTGAAAAAGGGCGCCCGGATCTTCAAGGTGCACATCCAGGTGGGTAGATTTTCACCCTTGGACCCCCAGCTCGCGCCCGCGTGGGAACTTGTCGAGGACTCCGGTACACCGGTGGTCATTCACTGCGGCAGCGGTCCGCACCCCGGGGAATTCACCGGGCCTGGACCCATACGCGAACTCGTGAAGAGGTACCCCTCGCTGGTGCTCATCATCGCGCACGCAGGCCTGCCGGAGTACCGGGAGTACGCCGACCTTGCAGCCAACAATCCCCACGTGTACCTGGACACCACCATGGTCGGCACCTCGTACATGGAACAGGTCGCCCCGATCCCGCCCGGATACCTGGACACCCTCGCCGGACTGTCAGACAAAGTCGTCCTCGGCACGGATTTTCCGTCGATTCCCTACTCCTACAGCCACCAGATTCAGGTACTCGAAGGCTGGGGACTCGGAAGCCAGTGGATGAAAAATGTCCTCTGGCATACCCCGCAGAAACTCTTGGGGCTGGACCGGCTGCCCTAGGAGTGGCCGTCCCGCCTTACACAGGCGGGACGGCCACACCCCCAGTCCTAACTGTGGATTAGCCGCCATCCACGCCTGACAGCCAATCCGACGAGCTGGGCGGCCCCGTCAGGGCACGAGGATGGCCCGGCCGCGGACCTTGCCCGCGTCCAGGTCGCTGATCGCCTGTTGGAAGTCGTTCAGCGCGTACTTCTGGGTATGCAGGGTGACCGCCCCGCGGGCAGCAAGGGCCATGAGGTCCTGCAGATCGTTGTACGAGCCGACCAGGTTGCCGATGATGTTGATTTCGGCAGAAACAAGGTCGATGGTGGGAACGCTGATGTTCTCGCCGTAGCCAACGACATAGTAGTTTCCTGCCTGCCGCAGCATTGCGACGCCCTGGGCGGTGGCCCCTCCTTCCCCGACAAAGTCGATGAGAGCCTCGGCGCCCTTGCCGCCGGTGAGCTGAAGTACCTGCTCCACCTGGGACCCGTCGGCGAGGACCCCCTCGTCCGCGCCGATTTCCCTGGCGAGGTCGAGGGCGGCGGGGCTGCGGTCGACGACGACGATGCGGGCCGGGGTGAGCGCCTTGAGAACCTGGATTCCGATGTGCCCCAGGCCTCCTGCACCGATGACCACACAGGTGTCCCTGGCTGTCAGCCGTGTGGCCGCCTTGGCTGCCGCGTGATAGGCGGTCAGGCCGGCGTCGGCCAGGGCGGCGACGTCGGCCGGTTCCAGGGAGTCGTCGATTCTGACGACGGATCGGGCCGACGTCAGGAGGTATTCGGCGTACCCGCCGCTGGTGTCGATGCCCGGGAATTTGCTTTCCTCGCAGTGCACGTCGTCGCCGGAGCGGCAGGCGCGGCACAGCCCGCAGGTGACCAGCGGGTGCAGGATGACCTTGTCTCCTTCCTTCACGTTGGTGACGGCGCTCCCGACCTCGTGCACCCAGCCGGCGTTTTCGTGCCCGATCGTGTAGGGCAGGTGGACCTGGGATTTCTCGGCCCACTGGCCCTCGAGAATGTGCAGGTCGGTCCTGCAAACGCCGGCGCCGCCAATTTTTACGACGACGTCCCAGGGGCCGGTCGCCTCCGGAACGGGCACCTCGGCCATCTTGAGCTCTTGGTGGTAACCAACGACCTGGACGGCCCGCATGGTCTTCATGGGTGAATCTCCTTGACTGTAATCGGAAGCAGGTTGTGGTGGTCGGCGGCTTCGGCGCCCTCGGGCCGGGGTGCCTGTTCGGGGCCGGAGCCCTCGTACCGGGTGCGCAGCAGGCCGCGGCAGAAGTGGGCATTTCCGTCAATGGAAATGCGAGTCGCGCGGGCGCGGCGCAATGCCATGGGGACATCCCCGGGCGGGTAGGGGCGGCCCTCGTGGTTGACCAGGACCGTTGAGTCCGCGCCCCCGGGCAGTCCGAGGGCCGCCCGTCGGCGCAGCAGCGCATCTGTGTTCCTCCCTCCCGGAAGGTCCCGGAGGCGCACCGTCCCCATGTCCGCTTCCGCGAGACCCGGATTCTTCCGCAGGAGGTCCGTGAGACAGCGCTCCATAGCGGCCGTGTGCGCCTTCCGGCGGAACGTCTGCCGCAGTTCTTCCAGGCTGTCCTCGGCCTCGTGCAGAAAGATTCCGCGGTAGCCGGCATCAGCGGCCAACCCGGCATTTATGAGATCGGAGTCATGGTGGTCGTCGAGCTCGACGACCACCATGTCCACCCCTTCCAGCGCTGAAATGACGTCTTTGGCGTCGGACGCCATCAAGTAGGCGAAATTAGGCGAACAAAACGATGTGGGCAGCCGCAGGTGGACAACAGCCTGCGTCCCCTCCGGACCAGGGGAGACGGCCACCGAGCGGACAAATCCAAGGTCGGTGATCGGCTCGTCGAGTTCCGGATCGAAAACTGCGCCCAGCGCCCGGCGGATGTCCTCTTCGCTGACCGAAGCGGCAGCCCGGCCCGTACGCTCGATCTGGGTGGCAGTCATTGGCTGGCCGCCAGATCGGCCCGCTCCGGCTGACGTGGCCCGGTTGCCGTCTCGTCGGCATCCGGGAGCCGGAGCTCTGCAGGCACCGGAATGTCGTACATCTTCGCGGCGTTGAGCCCCAGGATCTTCTTCTTCTGGACCGCCGTCAAGGGTGCGTACTCGGTCATGTCCTCCGGAATCTGGAAGTCAACGAACCTCTCAATCAGCCAGCGCGGCGTCCAGAGGGCGTAGTCACTGGAGAACTGGATGCGGTCCTCACCAATCCAGTAGATGAGCTCGCCGATGATCTGGGCGAAGTACCGCGGCCGCGTGTGCATGAAGGGCATCGCCACGGCCAGGCCGCCGTGAACGTTGGGCTCCTGGGTGGCGATCCAGCAAAAGTCTTCGAGCCGGGGCAGACCGACATGCTCGACCACAAAGTTGAGATCGGTGAAGTCCGACGCCGCGTGGTCCACGTCCGCGACGTCGAAAGCGTCACGGTCGAGCGGGCGGATTGTCGGACCCTTGTGGATGTGGATGTTCTTGATGCCGAGTTTGCGGCATTCCTCGAAGTAGCGGTAGGTCCACGGGTCCGACAGCTTGTACCCGCGTGAATCGCCGTTCCATTCCGCCGTGTAGAGCTTGACGCCCTTGAACCCCATCTTTTCGTGATCGGCACGCAGCCGGTCAAGGCCTGCTTCCCCGTTGCGCGGATCGAAACAGTGGTTGTAGGTGAGCTTGTCCGGATTCGCTGCCGCGAGGTCGTAAGCCTCCTTAGTCTGTCCGAAGCCTCGGTTATAGAACTCGCCGAGATGTGCCGGCTGGAAGATCGCGTGGTCGACGTAACCGTCCTCAAAAATGTCCTTCATGAGACGTCGTCCGCCCTGATAGAGGTATTCCTCGTACGTCCAGAGCTCTTCCGCGGGGGAGAGATTGCGGTGGTAGTCGTAGAAGCAATCGATGAATTGCTTGCCGTGAATGTTGCGCTGGTTCTCCGGCCGGGCGTCCCATAATGCGATGTGGGCGTCGACGATGAAATAGTTTTCGCCTTCTTTGCTGTACATGTCTGGTCTCCTTCTCAGGACTGCCATAGTCCCGACACCATCGAGGCTAGGTCCGCGGGGAGGGCGCTAACATGTGGCGTGTGTCTCATTTTGAGACATCTCTGATGGCCGCTCCCGACCCCGGGGCGTTATTCTCGACGTACCGAGGCAAAGGAGAACGGCGATGGCGCCGAACCAGGACGAAGGGCTCGCAAAGCTGGCCGGCGTGCCCGGTGCCGGCCAGATCGTCCCTGCTGCCAGGCGTCTTCTCGCGTCATGGCAGCGCAGCGAAGAGTACGGCGTCTCGGCCGAGATCGTCGACCCGGCGTGGGCCGGTCCGGCCGCAAGCGACTCGCTGTTCTTCCAGTGCGGACAAGAGGTGCTCGCCGGCCTCCATGGGACTCTCGCGAACGAACCGGTCAGCCTCATGCTCACCGACGCCGAGGGGCTAGTCCTCAACCGGTTCAGCGGGGACAGCTCGCTGCTGCGGGCGCTCGACAAGGTGCATCTGGCGCCCGGTTTCGCGTTCTCCGAGCGCGAGGCCGGAACGAACGGGCTGGGGCTGGCCCTCGCGGACCGGACGCCCAGCCTCGTGCGGGCCGAGGAACACTACAGCGCCAGCCTGCGCACTTACACGTGCGCCGCTGTCCCCGTCCTCGACCCCGTCACAGGCCGCCTCGAAGGCAGCGTCAACATCACTACCTGGGCCCGGTCCTCGCCCGAACTCCTGCTGGCGCTGGCACAATCCGCTGCGGGCAACACATCGGCGCTCATGCTCGCCCGGTCGCAGGGACACCGGACCAAACCAGAGCCGAAGGGTGGGGTGTACCGTGTCCAGCGTGGACGACTGGAACCGGGGGCCGGGACTCTGCGGGCCATGTCAGCTGCATGGACGGAAGCGCTCGATCAGGCGGTGCACGCGCTGGCCGCCGGCCGGGTGGTCGCCGCCGTCGGTGAGCATGGGTCCGGACGCTCCACACTCTTGGGTCAGGCCCTTCGTCAGGCCTTTCCCGGGATCCGGATCCTGTGCGCGGCCGTTCCCGCACCCGCAGAAGTCGACTACTGGCTGTCCTTGTGGACGCCCGAGTTGTCCAAACCGGGAACCGCCGTCATCATCGAGAACGTCCATTCCCTGCCCGCGTGGGCGGCCGAGGAATTGCGCGCACGTGTAGCCGCTGCGCTGCGATCGCTGCCGGCGCCGCCCGCAGGAGGGCCTCCGACTCTCACGTGGGCGGTCACTGCAGAGGGCCTCGACGCAGTCCCGCAGCCGCTGGCTGCCCCTGGTGGACACCGTAGTGCCGGTCCCCGCACTGCGCGAACGTGCCGACGACGTTCTGCCGCTGGCCCGGTACGCCGCCCGCCAGGCACGCCTTCGTGAAGTCGACTTCACCCGCGCCGCCGAGCGTCTGCTGACAAGCCACCACTGGCCCGGCAACATCGACGAACTTTTCAGTGCCGTCCAGGCCGCGGCGCTCCTCGCCGAAACCATCGACGTGCGGCACCTGCCGTCCACCCTGGTGGGACGGCCAGGCCCCCACCTCAGCCGGATAGAGGCCGTCGAACGCGACGAGATCGTCCGGTGCCTGTCCCGCCCCGGCATCACCGTTGCTGCCGCAGCGGCAGAACTCGGGCTAGGCCGCGCCACGATCTACCGCCGCATGGCCCGGCTCGGCATAACCCTGCCCAAATAAGCACCACCGACCCCGTAATGAAGGTGAAGAAGCCGAACGCCCGACACGGGTCCAAAAAGTCCTAGGGCATGTCGGCGGCGAACCGGGCGAGCCGGACGAGGTTGAGGATGAGAATGACGGCGAAGGAGACCGGGCAGATGGGCAAGCCAAAGGCAGGGCGGCTCTGAAAGCCGTCCTGCCTTTGGTGCCCACGCTGGCTTGGGGGCTGGATCGTGCAGGTTACATGATGCCGGTGGGTACGAGCAGGGCCCAAGCCAGCGCGGGAGCCACGAGAACTACTGCTCCGGCGTACATCATCAGTTGGCGGTAGACGCGCTGGCGGTCGTTGTCGCGGGCGTTGGCCACGACGAGGGCGCCGTCGGTGGAGAAGGGCGATACGTCCACGACGGTGGCCGCGATGGCGAGGGCTGCGACGGTTCCGGAGGCGCTCAGCGAGCTGGTGGCCAGCAGTGGACCGGCCATGGGGATGAACGCGGTCAGCAATGCCGTGGAGGAGGCGAACGCGGATCCGACGCCGATGACGTAGCAGAGGACGAGGGCGATCAGCAGCGGCGCCCCCAGAGCCAGGGCCATCTCGGCAAGGGTGTCGATGACGCCCACGTGCTGGAGCAGGGAGACGTAGGTGATCATGCCTGCCACGAGCAGGACGGTGGACCAGGAAAC
Organism: Arthrobacter sp. B3I9; assembly: GCF_030816935.1. Taxonomy (NCBI): domain Bacteria; kingdom Bacillati; phylum Actinomycetota; class Actinomycetes; order Micrococcales; family Micrococcaceae; genus Arthrobacter; species Arthrobacter sp. B3I9. Next base: position 3,497,359 of record NZ_JAUSYO010000001.1, on the reverse strand, counting down.
GCCGCCGATGAACGATTTGTGTTCCTTGATGTTGACGAATGCCAGCAGGAGGCCGGCGGAGAGGGCGACGAAGCCGATCGGCATGTGGAAGCCCAGGGTGCACACGAGGATCGCGGCGATCAGCGCCAGCGTGAAGATCTGCTGGCCCTGGGGACGTCCGGAGCGGGGCGTGTCGAGTCCTGCGTACTCGTTGGCGTGCTTGTCACGCAGTTTGCCCAGGAGGCCGAACAGCACGATGGTCAGGGCGGACAGGATGAGGTTGAGGGCGAAGCTGGCCGTGAACAGCGCGCCCTGCGAGATGGGGAATCCGTTTTTCACGGAGATGTCGTGCACCAGCACGCCGGCGACGGACAGCGGGGAGAAGCCGCCGGCGTGGGCGCCGTTGATGACGAAGGCTCCCATGAGCACCGGGTGGATGCGGGATTCGTAGGCAAGTCCGAGGGCCGCCGGTGCCAGCAGTGCCACTGCCGCCGGGGAGAAGGTGCCCAGTGCCGTCAGCCCGGCAGCCAGGAGGAAGAACACCCAGGGAAGGAGCATTGTCTTGCCCCTGACCAGGCGCACGCAGGTCTGGACGATGATGTCGATGGACCCGTTCCGCTGGGCCATGCTGAAGAAGTAGGTGACGCCGATGATCGTCAGCACGATGCTGGCCGGGAAATCCTCCAGGATTTCCTTGTCACTCATCCCGAGCATGAAGTAGCCGACGCCGAAGGATGCGACCAGTCCCATGATGCCGATGTTGAGCGGCCATTTGGTGGCGACGACGAACATCACCACGAGGATGACCAGCGGGATGATCTGGGTGGCGGTCATGGTCGGCTCCGATTCAGAGGCGGCCGCGGGGTTAAAGAGGACACCTCCGAAGAGGAGGGCGGCGAGACCCATGATAGTGATGGCGGCTACCGTCATCAGCAGGATACGGCGGCGGCGGTCGGGACGCCCGGAGGGCTCGACGGCGGTGGTGCTGGGTACGGTCTGTTCTGCGGTCTGTTCTGCGACCTTTTCTGCGGTCTTAGTCATGATGCTCTCTCCTCATCGAGTGGCGCTGGCAAGTGAGGCGTCGACGGCGCTGCCGAGGGCCTCGGGGAGGTGGATGGTGGTGGAAGCGATAGTGCGGGCGGTGCGGTCCACGCCGACGAGCAGCGACCCGTCCCGTTCCTCGCTCCAGGTTTCGATGACCCCGGCCGGTGTGCGCAGCCGCAGGGTGGCGTGAACGGTGCCGCCGGTGATGTCGTTGAGTACGGTTCCCGGGGTACGGGCTGCGAGGGTCAGTGCGATGCTTCCGGTGATGGCCAGGGCCGGGTGCGGCTTGCCCATCGAGAGCATCATGACGTTGACATCGCTTTCCGCATCGGACCGGGCCGGTGCAGCCACGATCGCGACCTTGGGGACGGCGCGGGCCGCTTCGCTGGGAGTCGTCGCGAGGCCCATACGAACTGCTGCCTGACGGCGGATGTGTTCCAGGGTGTCCAGTTGCAGCTCCAGCCCGGCGAGCCAGCTGCCGTAGCGTTCCGGGTCAAGGCCAAGGTCCTCGGCGCGCAGGATGACCACCGGGGCTCCGGCGTCCACCATGGAGACGGTCCAGCGGGTTCCTCCGGCGACGATCACGTCGGTGGCTGATCCTGTCGGAAGCAGCCTGCCGGTGGTTTTGCCGGCCGGGTCCTGGAAGCCGAGCCCCACCCGGTATCCGGGGAACGGCACGCCCGGCATCTGTGCCTGGGGAACGATCGGCAGCGCACCGGACGGGGTGGACACCCGCTGGATGATGATCTGGCCGGTGTTGGTGTTCCGGGTGACGATCCGGGTGACGTCGCCGGTGGGGACCACCCAGCCCTTTTCGATGGCGTACAGGCCGACCACCGCCGAGCAGTTGCCGCAGTTACTGCCCCAGTCCACGGAGGCCTCTTCGATGCCCACCTGGGCGAAGGTGAACTCGACGTCGACGTCGTCGACGGCGGGGCGGTGAAGGATCATCGCCTTGCTGGTGGTTGAGGTGGCGCCGCCTACGCCGTCGATCTGCCTGTGGTCGGGGCTGCCGAACAGGCGGGGCAACAGTACATCCGGGCTGGTGCCGGTTTCAGCCAGCTGCCCCGTCTCGAAGACCCAGCATTTGCTGGTGCCTCCGCGCATCCACTCCGCTTCGATCTTCATGGTCCGTTCCTTGCTTCGCTTCTGCCCCGACGTGTTCATGGGCTTGATTCGAGATTGAGCCAGATCACAAATGAAGACAAGGTTGGATTTATGAAGAGGACTGTAGCGTTGCTTCATTCATTGCGGTGGTCGGCTTCCAGGGCCCGTCCTTGCTGACGAAACAGGCCGAATTGATGGGCGTGCTCCCGCCGATTACGCGCCGAATGCATAGAATGAACGTATTCGACAGAAGGGTAAAGCTTTGCTTAACGATGCGGACCAGGATTTGTTTGATATCCGGCGCCTCGCACTACTCGTGGAGGTCGTAGAGCAGGGATCCATCACTGCCGCAGCCGAGCTGATGATGTACACGCCCTCCGCTGTCTCGCAGCAGCTTCGCAAACTCGAACAGGAAGTCGGACAACCGCTCCTGAACCGCCGCTCCCGCGGAGTAGTCCCCACCGAAGCGGGCCAGGTCCTCGCCGGCCATGCCCGCAAGATCGTCGGGCAGATGCGGGCCGCCCAGTCCGACCTGGACCAGATCGCCGGCCTGAAACGCGGTTCCCTGACCGTAGGCACATTTCCCACTCTCGCCGGCTCGTTCCTGCCGGTTGTTATCCGGGCCTTCAAGAAGAGGTACCCGGCAATTGGCCTCTCCGTTCGCAGCGCGCGCTTCGACGACCTTGTGGCGGACCTGCAGTCCGGAGTTACCGGGCTGTGCCTGCTCTGGGACTACCCCTGGAATCGCTTTCATGACGATTCCATCCGGATCACGGAAGTCTTCCAGGAAAGCACGGTCCTCCTCGTATCCCGCGCGCACCCGCTGGCCGACCGCGAGGAGATCCGGATGGAAGAACTCCGCAAGGAATCGTGGATAGTCCGGGCCGAGGCCCACCCCGTGGTTGAGGTGCTGCAGCGCTCTGCCCATGAAGCCGGATTCGAACCGACAATCGGCTTCCTGGCCAACGACTATCAGGAAGCCCAGGCGATGGTGAGCGTGGGCATGGGCGTGGCCATGGTGCCGAAAACCGCCGTCGCCCTCCAACACCCCGACGTCAGGGTCATCAGCCTCGGCTCCGCCGCACCCTTGCGGCGGGTACTGCTGGCCCAGCGTCAGGACAAGGTCTACGCCCCGGCAGAGGTTGCCTTCCATTCCACCCTGCTGGAGATCGCCCGCGAGCGAGCCGGAGACTACTTGTAGCAACGGCACGCAAGGCGGGTGCGCCGTCGTCGTCCGGAAACTCCGGCGAGTCACCGCGTTCGGTCAACGGACACCCATGGGCGGTGCACCCTAATCGGCCCCCGGTGTAGCGGCATCGCTGATTGTGGGACGTTGCCCGGACCGGTAGGCGGACGCGATGACCGGTTCGAGCTCGTCCATCACGGTACGGTTCCCGGGGAGGACCACATGGGCGAGGAATTCTGATTCGATCGTCGCAACACCGGCTGCCACCGCTGTCAGTTTGGCGTCAGTCGATAGGGCGAAGGCATGCCAGAACCTACGGGTATCGAGTTCCAGGACTTTTGCTGCAACCTCCCGGCCATGGACATCGGCGACGTCACCCCGGACAGCAGGAGTTCCACCGGGCTGCGGCAAAGAGATGACCATCCGGAACTGCCTTCCGCAGGCCCTGAACGCGATGGCACTGAGGTGTCCGCGCTGACTGAAACGAACGTCGGTCGCTCCAAAGTCCAGGAGCGCCCGCTCGACATGTTCCCGTGAAGCCCCAACACTGAAGGAGTCGCCACGCGTGTAGAAAGTCCGGGAATCAAAAGGTGTCATGTCTAACTATGCGCCCCCATGCCGCACTTTCGACTGCTTCACACACTCATGCCCCTTCGGCTCTCTTGCCTCATACGGGCAAGGCTTCGGCCTCAGGTGAGCTTAGGCGGAATTCCTCGGCGGCCGGCAGCTCAGTGAATTCGACGAGTTCGACGTGGTGTTCCTTGAGCACTTCCAGAACTTCGTGGGGGGGTGACGCGGAAGAATTCGCGGCGGAGGTTGACTTTGTTGACGCGCTGCTCAGCGAACGTCCGGTGCAGCATGGCTTCGGTGGCTACGGCGTCATCCGAGTAGAAGAGGGCGTGCACGTCAAAGCGGAATGGCACGGAGGCGTCGCCGAGTTCGTGGACCCGGTCCATGGGCTCGAGGCGCCGGGTCATCCCGATCTTGACCATGTTCTCCCCGAGGGCGCCGATGTTGGAGATCACATACACGAAACCGGCGCGAATGTTCGCCGCGCGGCGTTCGACGTCGGCCAGAGCCACTTCGTCTTCAGCGATTTTCGTGCGCATGCGTTCGGCGCCTTCGAGGTCGCCGTTGGCGATGAGCGCCTCAAGGATGGCCTGATGCATGGCACGTTCCTTTGCGAGCTTCTGTCGGGCAGCGGCGAGTTCGGCTTCGGCCTTCTTCTGTTCCCGCAGCTCTTCGCGGCGGGCTCGCTTGGAAGGCAACAGGAATCGGGCAAGTACCCCTGCCAAACCGCATAGCAGCTACCGCAACCCGCTGATCGGCACCGCTTACGTGCATACCGTCATCGATGACCACTCCCGGGTCGCCTACGCCGAGATCCATGGCGACGAAACAGCTGCCACCGCCGTGGGAGTGCTGAAACGGGCCGTGTCCTGGTTCGCTGCCCGCGGCGCCACCGTTGAGCGGGTTCTCTCCGACAACGGATCGGCCTACAAATCCCACCTCTGGCGGGACACCTGCCGGGAACTGAACATCAAGGTCAAGAAGACCCGCCCCTACCGCCCGCAGACCAATGGAAAGATCGAACGGTTCCACCGGACCCTCGCGGATGGGTGGGCTTTCAAGCGCTTCTACGCCTCCGAATCAGCCCGCAGAAACGCGCTCCCGGCATGGCTGCACCACTACAATCACCACAGGCCCCACACCGCAATCGGAGGCCGCCCGCCCATCAGCCGCTTAACCAACCTGCCTGACCAGTACAGCTAGACCAGCGCCGCGATAAAATGCGTGGTGGCTATCTGCCTCTGCGCGGTGCTGCCGCCTGGTAGACGACGGCGGCGGCAACGTCCCTTAGCTTGACGTTGGTGTTGCTGGACATCGTCTGCAGTCGGTAAAAGGCCTCTTCGCTGGTGCAACGGTGCTGAGCCATGAGAATGCCCTTGGCCTGCTCGATGCCGGCCCGGGACTTCATGGCTTCCTGCAGTTGCTCCACCTCTTTGCGCGCGGAGTGATAAAGGCTCGATGTCACCATGGTCGCTGCCGAGTACTCGGTGAAGCGCTGTTTCCGGTCGGCGTCAGACACATCCGGATCAGCACTGAGGTAAGCCAGGAGGCGGACGAGATCCTCGCGGTGCTCGGTCACGTCGCGTACCTCTTGCAGGAAAGCGACCACATGACCCTCCTCATCCAAAACAGGATTATTGACCGGGCTCCAGTACCGCTCCAGGAACGCGCCGGGGCGCCCAGGATCAGGGACGTCGAACCGATGAAGGAACATGCTGTCCCTCTGCCCGGTTCTCTTCACACGCTCAAGCGACTCGCGCATCACCCTGGCCGGTTCCTGCTCTGCCTGGGACGGGTTCTCGCCGAACACCTCGAAAGCTTGGTGCCCAACAAGATCAACGGAGGGGATTCCCACGAGGTCGACGAACGCGGGATTCACGGCGAGGATCACGTACTCGAGATCCATCAGCGAGTACGCCGACGACGTTGCCTCAAAGATGCCCCGAGCATAATCGTTGATCCGATCAACTGATTTCCCCGACCCGCCCACGCCTGCACTGTCGTACTGTTCCATGTCGCCGTCCTCTCCCTACCCGGTACCTCAGCATCCTTCGTGCGGCTTGGAAACGGAAGCGTGATAATCATGTCAACGGTGGGGTCCGCATTGACCTCTTATCGACGGTGTCAAAAGGATCGGGTTGCCGCGGGGAACCTCACCCCACAATCCTCTCATTGAGACAGATCTTTTTCGGCTTACCATGAGGATTAGAAGCTACCCTGATGGTAAGCAGTGTCTGCTGGGGCTATTCCGGTTTCCCAGGGGTGTTCTCGTAGGGACATGGGCATTAACCATTCCCCGGTTATAGACGCCTAGGCAGGCCGTCTCATGCATCAATAAATCCAGCAATGAAGCTCCTGACACGCAGCCCGCGATGCGGAACTGACCACGTACGACGTGTGGTTGCAGTACTTCAGCATCGGAGGGAACATCAAATTCTTCGAAGTCGACGCGTACCTGCACGGCCGGGAACTTCCCCTCAGGACCCATGTCTTCAGTCGAAGTGGGTGTGCGCTGGCCCGCCCAACGGCAGCTGAACTCGGAAGCCGATCCACTCCCTAGTGGTCCTGAATCAAGCCGTCCTAGTGGTCCTAAATGAAGTTGACACACTCACGGCGGGACGAACAAAGCCACAGGAACAAGTTTTCCTGGCAACTCAAGGTGCAATGCGCTCCGCCGGACCTAGTGTTGGGTGTGTCGGCACATGCCGCGCAACTACCCTCAGGGAGGGTGCATGAACTCCAAACAGTCCAGCTCCGAACAATTCATGCTGTATCTGAAAAGTCTGGGTGGTTCAGAAGCTGACGTCACCGGACCTGCCTGCGCGCTCAGCGATGAGGACACCGTGGAGACCGTAATCTCGCGACTCAGGACGGAGAAATACGCGCATGGCAGTAACCACGTGGACCCTTCAATTCTTCAGGCCTCCGCGCAAGTCCTTATCAGCAGGCGCGCAGAGAACATCCCGTAAACCAGCCCCGACATCCACAAGAAGGGGACTATCAGCTGGATATCCATGTCAGCGGTTTCTTGCAACGGGAACCATACCTGTGAAGAGCCTGAAAGACGCCAAGGCCATTCGGAAGCACCTGCAGGGTGCGGCCACTTTTATGAGAGTTGGGCTGCCAGGCCGGAAAGCAGGATGCTGAGACCTTGGTCAAGCTCGGAGGCACCGTCATAATCGGCGAGGACTTGACCCAGTGCCCGGAGGTGGGGGAAGTCTTTTGCCGGCAGGCGGTGCAGGCCTAAGCGCAGGATGGCTTCGTTTTCTTCCGGGTCCACGATGTATTCCTGGAGTTCGTTCAGGATGTGTCCGTAGAGGAACCCGTAATAGGCGCGGTAGACGTGCAACGCGTCCGCGGGGGTGAAGCCGGCCTCGATCAGCAGGGCCAGTATCTGTTCGAGCGGGCGAAGGGTTCCCAGTGGGCGCATTCCGAGGGGAGTGGACAGTGGCCGGGTGACCAAGAGGGGCACGACATTGGGGTGCCGCAGGGCCAATAACCGGAGATCGTGTCCGATCCGACGAAGCTGTGCCTGCCAGTCAGGGTCATCAGGAAAGATCACCAGCTCGTTCAGCACCATTTCGGTGACCCCGTCCAGCAGGGCGGCGCGGTTCGCTGCATAGCGGTAAAGGCTCATGGGGTCCCGCCCCAGTTCCTGGCCCAACCGACGCATAGTGAGGGCCTCCAAGCCCTCGGCGTCCACCAGCTTCAATGCGGTTGAGAGGACAACGTCCCTGCTCAAGCGCGCCTTCGGTGAGGCGGCACTGGTGGGGGTGGGCTCGGCGGGGGTCATGGTGGAACCGTCCTGTTGCGTAGTACAGGCCTGATCCTTTGGGGATCGCAAGCTTGCTATTATCTGGTCTACAAGTAAAGTCTACATTGTAGACACCACCCCCAAGGCACAGCGGCCCGATGAAGAAGAGGGACACCCAGTTTCTAGGCGGGCAGTTGGGAGTGCGGGTATGCCGTCTCCCGTTGCTGGAACTGCAGCACGTCCTGGTTCAGAATGACGCCCTCGCGGATTTCGATAGCGCGGCGGATTGTTTCGTTTCCCGTCCAGGCCGTGGGGCCGGTGATCACGGTTTCCAGGAAGGGCAGCAGGGCTTCACTGATTTCCCAACTGGAGGACTTCCAAAGGTAGGAGGGGCTGTGGTCCACCGCGTAGTAATCGATGTGGTCACCCACCGTGAACATCGGCTCGGCGAAGGTGGTGGTCTTGGCCCAGCTAAAGCCCATTCCCTCATCGCAGGAAACATCCACGATCAGGCTGCCGGGCCGGAAAGCGGCCAGGTCCTCGGTGCGCAGGTAGGTCAAGGGTGCATTGGGGTTTTGCAAGGTGCAGTTGACCACGATGTCGCTTTCGGCCAGGAACGGCGCCAGCGGGACCCGTCCGCGTTCGGAGATGACCTCACTGAGGAACGGCGCCTTGAGGTCATGATCGAACTGAACAATCCGCACCGAATGGATGGGCGAACCCACGGCGGCCACCCCGCGGTTGGTCAGGACCTGGACATCATGGATGCCGTGGGCGTTAAGGGCGGTGACGGCACCTCGG